>NZ_JAKSYB010000080.1:0-301 GCF_022829505.1 Methylobacterium sp. J-043
CGCGACGGCGGTCTGCGCATCGGCGCAGACCGCCGTCGCGCTCCTCGATCTCAGCCAGCGGCAGGCGGGTGATGTCGATGAGCCTGCCCGGCCGCTCGACATCGTACTTCATCAGATCGATGAGGTTGGTGCCGCCGGCGATGAAGCGGCCCGCCGGATCGCTGCACAGCGCCTGAACCGCCTCGGCCACCGTACTGGGGCGACCTGAATCGAAGCGGTTACTCGGGCGTCTCCCGTCTGCATCGCACCTGCGACGCGAGCTCCGATGGTGTCTTCGGCGACCGCGCGGGTAGGTCTTCTT
>NZ_JAKSYB010000081.1:0-41209 GCF_022829505.1 Methylobacterium sp. J-043
TCGGCTATCAGTCGCCTGCGCCCGAGGTCGTCATCTGGCCAACCGAACCGAGCGGCTCAGGGCCGCTCGCTCACCCCGCCATCGTCACGCGACCGACGATGCACTAACTTCGAACCTGGGCCACCGAATGGGGGCAGGCCACCTTGCCTCGGGTGTCTGTCGGCAGGTGCGGAGCGATCTTTGCAAACTGCTCCTCCGTCAACCAAAGTTCGGCCATCGGCTCCTCTTTCATCTGGGGGGAATCTCAGGTACGCCCGCCAAGCCAAACTTATGGATCCCGAGTCCAGATATCGTCGCTGATCACCTCATCGCGGTGCGAGCGTTGACCGTGGAGTACGGGCGTGACGTCGATGCTGCGATCGATCCCGCCCTCCACGCGCTCGGTAAGGCACTCAGGCGGGAGAAGTCGGAAACAGGATCATTGGACATCAATCAGTGATCGGCGTGGCTTCCGATTCCTTACACCACATAGCATAGGCACGCTCGCGCACCTCGAACGCAGTACGCAGCAGCGTGTCCGGCTCGCCGCGAGCCTCCGGCAGCAGGACAAGCCCGGAGTCATTCGGCTTGCAATCAAGAACTTTACCAGCCTCACACCGCCACGTGGCGTCAGCAGCAACGAAGAGGAGCTCCGACCCGGACATATTCATTTGGCTCACCAAGGCCTTCCGTAGAAATCAGGCGATACATGACGTGCGCTCTACAATTGCGCGCAACCGTTCCAGGAGCGCCACATCGCGCACCCGGTCAGGCTTGTCGAGTGGCAAAGCTACGTAGCGCCCCCGCTCACGGCATTTTGAATTCAGTACTTAAAGTAGTATTTCTAAGAGCATATTGTATTAGGGTGGTGGTGCGTTTTTTGATATCAAAATTTAGCAAAAGCTTGCGCTTGATCGCGTCAATGCGCGTAACATCCAGTTGAGCGTCGCGAAGCAATACTTACTATGAATACCGTTTTTCTAATGAGATTTCGGTATGCAGAAAGTAGCCCCGATAAAACTACCCAGAAACAGCTAAAAACGAATTATGTAGACTGTTTATTGAAATAAATTTTATTTTCTAAATCTCAAATCTTCCTTAGAGGTTGAAACTTCGCTATTATATCATATTCGACATCTTAGTACAATTACAAAATGAGTCATGTGCGGACTATTGGAAGGACCTCTTATAGTGCGAGGAGGGGACAGGAGGCTGAACGGACAGAATTGCCCTGCCCCCATTCGGTGGCCCTGGTTTGAAGTTAGTGCATCGTCAGCCGTGTGAGGAAGGCCTCACGTACGATATCCCATCGCGGGCCACGCCGCAGCATGGATACGACATGGCAGTCGAAGTCCTCGAAGCTCTCGCCTCTGTAGGCCCAGCAGGCGCCGATGACACTGCCGCTCGATACGGTGGACAGGACCTTGACCTTGTCGAGGATGCCGCGATCATGAAGCGCCCTCATGCAGCCGAGATGGAAGACCATCCCCCCGTGCGCCGCCGCCGGACAGGGCCAATCCGATAAAGGGTTCGCGATCAGGACCCGGCATAATCAACTCGTTCGTAGAGGCCGGCCGAGATCAGGGGCTTGGCAGGAGTGCCACCGAGGATGAGCATTATGACGTTGCGCCCCATGTAGGCGCCACCCGTGCGCAGAAGCTCTCGCATGGCCCTTAGGTCCGTGGAGCTCGGGATCGGCAATCCTTTGGGATGGGTGTGCCACCTGCCGATGAACGCGACCGAGTTGGAGCGGACGTGTCGTGCGGTCGCGGCAGGGCCGCGAGCGTCGCCGCATACTTGTCCCGCTCGTACGGGCTCGTGGCGAAGCGCCAGGGATCGGCCTCGGTGGCATACATGCCCCTGAAGTATTCGGTATCGAGGCTCTTCGTTCGACGGCCTGTCGGAGCGTTGGCGGGTTTGTCGGAGTTTGCCTCCACCCCTGCGGCTCCTTCGATCCCGCACATGATGCTGGCGGCAGCGACACCTCCGGACTGGAGCAGAAGTCGGCGCGACATGGGCATGCGGTCACGCACGATAACCTCGGAGTGCAAGGAGCTGTAGGAGTGGGAAGCCAAGGCTGTTCGCAGCTGTACCGAGCCGCTGAGGCGACGGATAGGCGAACCTCAGGTCGCGATGGCGTGATGCTCGGTTGACTGTTCCCGCGCCGAATGGCCCGTCATTCCGATGCGAGCCAGCCCACCGCAGCCGTCATCGGATCGCTCGGGCCACCATCCGGGATCAGGACTCGTGTTTCGGTTCGCGCAAAACCTGCGCGTCGTAGATACAGATCGACAAGCTGCGCGTGACCCGTCGCATCGAGAGCCGTCCAAATCGCGACGGCCTTGGTCGGGAAACAGCGGTTCGAGAAGCTGACGATGACCGGCGATCCTGGGCGGAGCACGCGCGCAACCTCGGACAGCACCGTCACCGGCTGCTGGAGGTACTGCACCGACACGCAGATCAGCGCTGCGTCGACGCTCGCGCTCTCGATGGGGAGATGCGGGTCTGCATTCAGATCCTGCACGAAGCGCAGTGTCAGCCGTGGGTTGGCGTCGAGTTCACGCTGGTTCAAGCCATGGCCGATCACCGCAGCGAAGGCTTTCTCCGGGGGAAGGTGACTGACCCAACTCGACATCATGTCGAGGATGATGCCGCCCGAGGGGAGGAGTTCGGCGTACAGGCGCGTCACCTCGGCGATGGCCGGCTCATCGATATGCGTGACGAAGCGCGGATCCCTGTAGAAGCGGGAATCGGGCGAGGGGTCGTGCTTCGCGAACGCCTCGGCCGGCAGCTCGGGCAGTTCGAGCGAGGAAATCCGGGTTGCAGACACGCTCAGAACTTACCGTTGGAGCTGCCGATGATGGTGCACCAACAGATGCGTGGCCGACTTGGTTCGCGGTGGCACGCAGAGCCTGATGCCGCAGCTTCGATGCCGACCCGGTGAAGCCGCGAAGGCCGACCCGCACGTATACGGTCGACGCCATCAAGGGCGGGCAGCCGCCGGATCGCGGGCGCCATCGTGTCGCGTGTCGTCACCGCCCCGGAGTGCGTGGCAATCCCGTACGAGACGTGTTCGTTGTCCTTCGACACAGCAGGGAACGCCCCAGCGGCGCGCAGTGCGTTTGTTTCCATCAGCCACCGCCCGGCTTCGTAGCGCTGCCGCGGCACGGATCGGTCCGTTCCGGCACCTCCCGGCCCTGTTCCGCCTCGCCTGGGCGACGAGCCGCACCCTGACGCTCGCCAGTATCGGTTTGCGCCTTGCCCGCGCGGCCATTCCTGCCCTGATGCTCTATGTCGCCAAGCTCGTCGTTGACACGGTCGTGGCCGGGCAAGCCGGTGCCGCCGGGCCGGCGAGCGCCTCGGACTGGTTCGCCCATCCGCTCCTGCGGCACGTCGGCCTGCTGATCGGGGCCGAACTCGCGCTGGCACTCGCCTCCGACCTGCTCGGGCGCGCGACGAGCCTCATCGACGGGGTGCTGGCCGAGATGACCGGCAATGCCACCACGCTCCGGCTGATGGCACACGCCGCTACCCTCGATCTCGCCCAGTTCGAGGACCCCGCCGTGCAGGACGGGCTGGAGCGTGCCCGGCGTCAGGTCGCGTGGCGTGCCAACCCGATGGGCCAGCTCCTCGGCCAACTTCAGGATGGGCTTACAGCCCTCTCACTGGCTCTGGCCGTGGTCGCGTTCCTGCCCTGGCTCGTCGTCCTGCTCGTCCTCGCCCTGATCCCGGCCTTCCTCAACGAACTCCACTTCAACCGCCAGGGCTATCGCCTCGCCTACCAGCGCTCGCCGGATCGGCGCGAGGGCGACTACATGCGCCAGCTCGGGGCCGGTGCCGAGAGCGCCAAGGAGATCAAGCTGTTCGGCCTCAGTGGCTACCTGGCCGAGCGCTTCCGTCTGCTCGCCGACCGGGCGCTGCGCGAGAACACCCATCTCGCCCGGCGCCGGGCCATCGCAGGCGGGCTGTTCGCGAGCCTCGGCACGCTCGCCTACTACCTCGCCTACCTCGTGATCGCGCTGCGGACGGCCACCGGCACGCTCACCCTCGGCGACCTCACCTTCCTGTCCGGCGCTTTCCTACGCCTGCGCAGCCTCGTCGAGGGCTTACTTCTCGGCCTTTCCCAACTCTCGGGCCAAGCGCAGTACCTCGACGACCTGTTCGGGTTCCTCGCACTCGCGCCCCGGCTCAACGCGCCGGAGTATCCCGCCCCGTTCCCGACGCCGATCCGCGACGGCTTCGTGTTCGAGGCGGTGGGCTACCGTTATCCCGGCGCGGAGCGCTGGGCAGTGCGCGATCTCTCGCTCACGATTCGGGCCGGCGAGGTGTTGGCGCTGGTGGGCGAGAACGGCAGCGGCAAGACGACGATCGTCAAGCTGCTGGCGCGGCTCTACGACCCGACCGAGGGGCGCATCCTGCTCGATGGCCGCGACCTGCGCGACTACGACCCCGACGTCTTGCGCACGCGCATCGGCGTGATCTTCCAGGACTTCGTCCGCTTCGATCTTACGGCGGGCGAGAACATCGCGGTCGGGCGCATCGCGGCGCGGACGGATACGGCCCGCATCGAGGGCGCGGCGGGCCGCGCGCTGGCCGACACCATGGTGGGGCGGCTGCCCGCGGGCTACGACCAGCGGCTGGGGCGGCGCTTCGAGGACGGGGTCGATCTGTCCGGGGGCGAGTGGCAGAAGCTCGCAATCGCCCGCGCCTACATGCGCGAGTCCGAGGTGCTGGTCCTGGACGAGCCGACCGCGGCGCTCGACGCCCGCGCGGAGGCCGAGGTGTTCGCCCGCCTCCGCGCTCTCGCGCTCGGACGTACCGCGCTCCTGATCTCGCATCGCTTCTCGAGCGTGCGCCACGCCGACTGTATCGTCGTGCTTGGGAACGGCCGGGTTCAGGAGGCCGGTACGCACGAGGAGCTGGTCTGCAACGGCGGTCGCTACGCTGAACTGTTCGAGCTGCAGGCAGCAGCATACCGATAGGCGGCAGCCTGCTACAGCCACTTCGCTGTTGACAGAAAACCGCTCGCTGCCGGTCAGAGCACAGGAATTGGAGATTTGCCTCCGTACCCCGTTCGATTCTGCGACGACACCGGAAGATAACTTGCCTGCCAGTCATTGTCCGGCTCCAGGCGATGCGTTTAAGTCCGCTTACGGCGCATCTGAGACGTCTCGTTAGGCGCCGGTCGAAGTCTTCTTTAGGAGTACCGCCGCCGTAGTTGTATTCGGTACGAAGCTGACTGACCGTTTCGGCGCTGTGCCAAGAATGCAGTTCTTACCAGCACATCTCAACGTATGATTTTTGCATCATCGGACTGCGGCTGACGCTTCAGCTCGGGTTGCACCGTTTAGAGGTGAGCCCAGTTCCGGTTTGATGAGTGCTACGAAACGTTGCTGCGAAGGTTCGAACTGGAGCGAGCAAAAGTCTCTTATCGGCAACGGGCTAAGGCGCTCGGCGGCGAATCCCCCCTCTCCGTCATTCAAGTTTCTCTTACGATCAACGACTTAACGACCAGATTGAGCAACGCCTCGTAGCAGCGTTGCGGTAAGGGCGGCGGTCTCATAGTCCTGTATGCTCCTGTCTCAGGGCATGGGGAAATGCGTTCATGACCGAACACCACAAGGACGCCTCGTTGGGTGTCGCGAGGGCCGTCTTCGAGAGTCTGGATCCGGAACAGCGCGCGGCAGTCGAGAAAGAGGCGAACGAGAAGGGCGTCGAGCCGATCGAGATCGTCCGTCGGTCGCTCGACGTATTGATCTCGGAAACTGGGCAGGCGGATGGGAAGTCGGTGTTCGTTCGGCGCTCAGGAAGCTGATTCAACGGAGGAGGGCTCCGGCGGGATGTGCCGGAGCCTTTCTCCGTTCCGGTCTGGCGATGTGCGTCAGACGCGATCCAATTCCGCCAGCGTGTCGGCGAACTCCTGAAAATCCGCATCGTCGGTTGGGAAGAATTGGTTGTCCCTCTCCCGGATACGATTCACGAGCCGTCGCGCAGTCACCTTGAAGGGCACCTCCTTGTCCCAGGCGCCGTCGGTGCTGAAATCGTGTCCTTCGACATATCGTACCGGCCTCCGACCAGCTTCTCGTCGAGATGCGGGTGCAGCCCCAAGACATCGACGATGTGCGGTTCGGACAGAAGGCGGTGCTGCGCTTCCCGGCCTTCGACACGCGCACCACACCGGAGATCGACGGCGAGGTGACCTGGGTCTCGGCGGACGTGACCCATGCCCCCAAGACCGGGCAGAGCTACGACACCGCGCGCAACCGCATCCGCGAGGATCGGAAGGAGTGCCTGAAGGGCTTGCGTCTCGTTCTGGACATGCGGGGGGAATCCTTGACCCAGATCGGCGAGTGCTTCCGTTCTTTCCTATCTCACGCGCCCTCTGTCCGATCAGATCGCAAACTAAGCGGCTGGACGCCCCGAGCCTTCGCCAACCAGACTGTCATGGCCCGAACATTTGCATAGGCCGTGGACGACACACAGGGGGCGGATCGAGGCCAGCCGACCACTTCTCGTAATGAGAGGTGGGTAAAATGCAGTAAAACCACAGATTGGAAGTCCGGAAATCTTGCACATTCTCGTTCCAGGCCGGACATGTGGCACCTGTGCGGAGTGCTGCCGAGTTCTTGAGGTCAAGGCGCTCGCCAAGCCTGCCGGAACCACATGCGTGCATCAGACAGGTGGGGCATGTAGCATCTACCGGAAGCGTCCGGATGCCTGCGCCAAGTGGCATTGCCTATGGCGCAAGATCGGCGCTCTCCCGGATGAGTTGCAACCGGACCGTTCCGGGGTGATGTTCTCGCTGGAAACGGCTCCCACGGCTGACGACCCTTTCCTCCGTGCCCGCATTGTCTGCCGGGCCGTGCAGGGGCCTGACGCCTTTGAGCGGTGGGAGGCTGTCGAGGCGATCGACATGTTCGTTCGAGAGGGCTCGCTGCCGGTCTGGACGGCCTTCGACTCCGTGGTGTCTCTGGTCTATCCAGAGCCTGCCGATGCGGATCGGCTGAGGCACGCCATCCGGCATCCGCACCCCGAGATGAACCCAGATTGCGCGGAAGAGGCTGCAACCTGGAGGTTGAGGCTCGGGTACGGTGATGGGCATCAAGAAGCCGACGGTTTGGAACAAAAGCCGCTCGGCGCGTTAAAGCCTCTGTTCGCCACAGGAGGAGCACACATGGCAACCGGTACGGTAAAGTGGTTCAACGAGACGAAGGGCTATGGATTCATCCAGCCCGACAACGGCGGCAAAGACGTGTTCGTGCACATCTCGGCGGTCGAGCGCGCTGGCCTGCGCGATCTCGCTGAAGGGCAGAAGGTGTCCTACGAGGTTGAGATCGACCGGAAGAGTGGCAAAGAATCGGCCGGACAGCTTCAGGTTGCCTGATCGTCGGGCGGCCCTGCGTCGCCAGTAAGAAAGCGGTGGGCTGGCTTCGCGTCAGCCTACCGCCTGGTGGCCGTTCGCCCTGTTCGGTTCCCCGATCCGATGAGCTCGTGAAACGTCCGGCCCTGCGACCAACTCCCCAGCTTGGGATCATCCGCCGATGAAACGCGGTTGCCACCTCGCGTTCACATGGGCCGGAGCTTTTGCTTGTCCAATCCCTTCCTGACTTCCCTTCTGCTCGCGTACGAGGCGCAGCGGGTTATCGAACTCCGCTTGGTACGGCTCGCCTGGGGCGGTCAGGAAGGGTGGGCCGAGTTGAACGCGATGGTGTTCGAGAAGATCGCGGCGACCACCGAGGCGACTACGACGTTGCTGACCGGCGGTTCACATGAGGATGTGGTTGCCCGCTATCGGGAACATGTGGCTGCGAACGCGGAGCGTCTGAGGGCGTAGCGTCTGCCCCGACAAATCGGGAGATACGCTGTCTTGGCCAGACTGGACGTACAGCACTCCCCTGCGTGACGGTGCTGTACCCGACGCCGCAGTGAACTCGTCTGCCGTTTATGGCAGGATCTTCAGGGTACGATCTCGGCTGGTGAAGCCCGTTTCTTATCGCGGCGGTCGAGACATGGGCCTATGCCCGCGAAAGCCGTTCTCGCCCGCTGGTGCGACCGGCGCATTCCCCCTTTCGCCTATCGGCCTTCGAGGCGGCAAGAGAGGGCTGTCTCGACGGGGCAGGAGGCGGGTGGCTCTCGATAGATCCGCACTCGAGGCGGGTCATCGCCGTTTTCCAGCGCAATGCGACGCTCCTCCTCGGCGTAGTCCCAACTCCACTCGTCGGAGTGCTCCCCATCGAGGACGACGCCGGCCCGGCAGCCCCAGCCATGCCGGCGTGCGACTTGAGCCTGCTCGTAGGTGACGGTGAAATAGCCGTATTCGTGAAGCTCTCGATCGCGGCAGAGGATCTGACCGTCAGCCGTCACGATATCGCCCGGCTTCGCACCATCCGGCATTGTCGATGTCATGATTGGTTCCTACGCGACGCGCTTCAGCACGATTATACCGATCGATAGGGTACGTGGAACAGGTGGCAGAGCGTATTCCTGCAAAATAGTGGCGATCGGCATCGCCGCCGATGCGCTGCTCCCTGCTCGAGCCTTGGGCCGTAGTTACTGCGCCAGCCACCGAGAGAATGCCTCGGCGCGCTCGAGCTCTCATCCTGCCATCGAACGCGTGGTTCGAATCGATGAGCGTAAAAAGCCATCGCGCGGAGCCAACACAAAGAGAAAACGAGGCGCATCCCAGCATTCCTCTCGACGTCCTTCCCTTGACATGCTTGCTGAGAATACCGGCCAGCACGAGCCGGACAGGGAGCAAACATGCGCAGCGGTTGGGTTGTGTTCGGCGCACTTGGCTGCGCCCTCGGCGCCGCGCCGGCTCAGTCGGGCATCACCGGCATCGACATCGCCAGCGTCGAGCCTTTCGCGGACGGCGCCGAGTTCGGCGCAGCGGGCCCCTACGAGCGAGTCGTCGGCACGGCCCGCGGTGAACTCGACCCCGCCGATCCCGCGAATGCCGGCATCGTCGATATCGCTCTGGCGCCCCGCAACGCCCGCGGCATGGTCGAGTACAAGACCGACCTGTACATCCTGAGGCCCAAGGATCCGGCCCGCGGCAGCGGCACGCTCCTGTTCGAGGTGCTCAACCGGGGCCGCAAGTTCCACTTCAACTGGGTCCTCGATGCACCGGCTCAGGCCGTGCAGGCCGTCAACGATCCGAAGACCGCCACCGATGCCGGGACCGGGCTCGTCCTGCGCCGGGGCTACACCCTCGTCTGGTCGGGCTGGGAAGCGGATGCACTGCGCCAGCAGGGCGGTATGGCGATCGACGTGCCGGTGGCCACGCGCGGCGGCACGCCGATCGTCGAGGTAGTTCGCGACGAACTCGTCAGCGCGACCCGCGGTCCGCCTGAGGCGCCTTTCTACCTGACCTTCAAGACGGCCAGCCAGGACAAGGCCGACGCGCGCCTCACCGTTCGGCGCCGGGAGGCCGACCCGCCGCGGCCGGTGCCGCCGGATGCCTGGCACTACGCCACCCCGCGTCAGATCGAGCTTCTGCCGAAGGGCACCAAGCCGCTACCCGGCTCGCTCTACGAATTCACGTACCAAGCCACCGAGCCGAAGGTGCTCGGGATCGGTTTTGCCGCCACGCGGGACGTGGTGGCCTATCTCCGCAGCGAAGGCGGCGCGGCCAATCCGGCGGGTGGCGCCATCCGGCACACTCTCGCACTCGGCATCTCGCAGAGCGGGCGCTATTTGCGTGACTTCATCCAACAGGGCTTCAACCGGGACGAAACCGGCAAGCGGGTGTTCGACGGCGTCCTGTCTCACATCGCGGGCGTGGGCGGGGTGTTCCTCAACGCCCGCTTCGCTCAGCCCTCGCGAACCAACACGCAGCACGAAGACCATCTCTACCCGGAGAACACCTTCCCGTTCTCGGCCGCCACCCAGCACGATCCCGTCACCGGTCGGACGGGCAAGCTGCTGCGGGATGATGGATTCGACCCTCTGTTGATCGAGGCTAATACCGGCACCGAGTATTGGCAGAAGGGCGCCTCTCTCCTCACGACCGATCCGGCGGGCCGCACCGATGTGCCGCTGCCCGACACCGCGCGCGCCTATTTGGTCTCGAGCGGCTTCCACTATGGGCGTGCCGGCTTGGCCTCGACCAAGGGACCCTGCTCCAACCCACGCAGCAGCCTGAACCCGGCCCCGGCCGTCCGGGCGCTGCTGGTCGCGCTTGAGGAGTGGGTGAAGGACGGCAAGGCACCACCGGAGAGCCGTGTGCCGCGCCTATCCGATCACACCCTCGTCGAAGCGGCCGATATCGGTTTCCCATTCATGGTCGGCGTCCCCGTTCCGACGGCGCCGAATGCGATCGCGCGCTTCAGCACCTACGTCGATCCACGCCCGGAAAGCGGGACGCAATATCGCCCCCTGGTCCCGCGCGTCGATGCCGACGGCAACGAGGTGGCCGGCATTCGCCTGCCGGCGGTTGCAGCCCCGCGTGCGACCTTCACCGGTTGGAACCTGTATGCCGATCCGTTCCCCGCCGGTGCGCTGTGCGATCGCGAGGGCAGCCAGATCCCGTTCGCGCGCACCCGTGCCGAACGGGACACGGCCGGCGACCCCCGTCTATCCCTCGAGGAGCGATATCAGGATGCGGGTGCCTACGTCGCGGCCGTGACGAAATCCGTCGATGCGCTCGTGTCCGGTCGCCTGCTGCTGCAGGAGGACGGAGATCGCATGATCGCAGCTGCGCGACAGGAGATGCCGTAGCGGGTGGCAATTTAGCTGATGGAAAGCCCATAGCACCAAAGCAAAATCTCGAATCGAATTATAGAAAATGTCGGAGGGGATGGCCCGTTATACTGTCTGACACGCCAGAATAGGGCTCGCGATAATGGAAATTACAAAAAATGCTGATCGGCGAGTAAGCAGTATTCCAATTCCGCATATGGTGCAGGGTTGGCCTCCTCCCGACGGAAAGCTTGGCCGACGGAGCTGGTCGGGGAAGCTCGACCAGCCAAGCGAACGAGGCCGGCACGAGCACCTCCGGCGCCGGCGCTCGATCGCTGAGCAAGGCATGCGGGTAAACCCGCGGCCGCCATCGTCACACGTTACGAGAAGGCCGCCGGCAGCTTTTCAGACGTCCCGTGCCTCGCCGCGATCGCTGTTTGGAGCAGGTGACCCGTGGAACGCCCGAAGAAGCGAGAGCGAAACCGGATCAGTTCCGCAGAACCTTACCCGGATTGAGCAGGCCGTCTGGGTCGAGCGCCCGCTTCAGACGGTGCGCCAAAGCCATCTCTTCGGGCCGGCGCCGCCGGGCCAACTCGTCGACGCGGTATTGGCCGATGCCGTGCTCGGCGGAAATGCTGCCCGCGAACCGATCGACCACGTCGTGCACGAGACGGTTGATCGCGGTGCTATCGTGCTCGGGCCCAATCAGCACGTTGTAGTGCAGGTTGCCGTCGCCCATGTGGCCGAACACGTTCGGGACGGTGCCGGGCGCGCCCTCCGCTAAGGCTCGGTCGGCGGCCTCCAGGAAGGCCGGGATCGCCGGGATCGGCACCGAGACGTCGTGCTTGACCGATTTTCCCTGGTGCGCCTCGCACTCCGTGATGCGTTCGCGCAGGCCCCAGAGGCCGGCGGCCTGCGCCTTCGACTCGGCGAGCACGCCGTCCAGGGCGTCGCCCCGCTCCAGAACCTCGCCCAGCGTGCCTTCGACCGCGTCCCGGAGACCCGAGAGGCTCGATCCCGCCTCGAGCAGGATGCACCAGGGGGAGGCGGGCAGCGGGCTCGGCAGGCCAGCATAGCGCTCCAACAGATCGAACGAGCAGCGCGAGATCAGCTCGAAGGCTTGGATCGTGTCGCCAAGGCCATCCTGCGCGGCGGCCAGCACCCGGAGCGCCGCTTCCGGGTCGGGCACCGCCAGCAGGGCGGTCTCGGTGTGGCGCGGCCGGGGCACGAGGCGCAGGACCGCCGCGGTGACGATGCCGAGCGTCCCCTCGCTACCGATGAAAAGCTGCTTCCAGTCGTAGCCGGCGTTGTCCTTGCGCAGCGAGCGCAGGCCATCGACGACGCTGCCGTCGGCGAGGACGACTTCGAGACCGAGCACGAGGCTGCGCGTCATGCCGTAGCGCAGCACGTTGATGCCGCCGGAATTGGTGGCGATCATGCCGCCGACCATGGCCGAGCCCTCCGCGGCGTAGCTCACCGGGAACAGCCGCCCGGCGGCCTCCGCCGCCTCTTGCGCTGCCTGGACGACGCAGCCCGCTTCGACCTCCATCGTGAGGCCCACCGGATCGACCGCGCGGACCGCGTTCATCCGTGCCAGCGAGAGCACGATCTGGCGTCCTGAAGCGTCGGGAGTGGCTCCGCCCGCGAGCCCGGTATGGCCGCCCTGGGGCACCAGCGCGATGCCGGCCTCGCGGCACAGGCCGACGACCGACGCGACTTGCGCCGTGCTCGACGGCCGGGCGATTGCGGCGGGCCGGCCCGGGAACAGGCGGCGCCAGTCGATGGCGAAGGGCGCGCAATCGGCTTCATCCGTCAGCAGGCCGCCCGGTCCCAGCAGGCCGTCGAGGCGGGCGAGGAGATCGGGGGGGAGACCGGTCGCGCTCATGGCTCGCAAAGGATTCCTCAGGCGATCCGGGCCTGGATCAGGCGGGTTCGCACCGTGCCGTCGATGGCGTCAAGCTCGGCCAGGATGCCGGCGCGATCGACGGGCGCGGCGTCGGCCTCCACCACGACGTAGCCCAACTCGCCCTCGGTCTGAAGGTACTGGGACGTGATGTTGACGCCGCGGCGGGCGAAGGCTTGGTTGACGTGGCCGAGCACGCCGGGGACGTTCCGGTGCACGTGCAGGAAGCGCACGCCGCCGATGCGCGGCGGGATCTGCACCTGCGGGAAGTTGACGGCACCCAGCGTCGAGCCGGTCTCGACGTAGTCGACGAGCTTGCGCGCGACCTCCGATCCGATGCGGTCCTGCGCCTCCTCGGTCGAGCCGCCGATATGGGGCGTGAGGATCACGTTCGGGATGCCCTGGAGCGGCGAGACGAAGCGCTCGTCGTTGGAGCGCGGCTCGACGGGGAAGACGTCGACCGCCGCGCCCCGCAGGCGGCCTTCCTTGAGTGCGGCGGCGAGCGCGTCGAGATCGACCACGGTGCCGCGGCTGTTGTTGATGAGGTAGGCGCCGGGCTTCATCCGGCCGATGCGCTCGGCGCTCATGAGCCCGTGGGTGAGCGGCGTCTCCGGCACGTGCAGGCTGACCACGTCGCTGGCGGCGAGCAGGGCGTCGAGGCTGTCGGCCGGCTCGGTGTTGCCGTGGCGCAGCCGGTCGGTGAGATCGAAGAAAATCACCCGCATGCCCATCGCCTCGGCGAGGTTCGAGAGCTGCGCGCCGATGTTGCCGTAGCCGACGATGCCGAGCGTCTTGCCACGGACCTCGTAGGAATTCTCAGCCGACTTGTCCCAGCCGCCTTCATGCGCCGAAGCGGAGCGGGGCGTGATGCGGCGCAGCAGCATCACGATCTCGCCGATCGTCAGTTCGGCCACGCTGCGGGTGTTGGAGAAGGGCGCATTGAAGACCGGGATGCCGCGGGCTCGGGCGGCATCGAGATCGACTTGGTTGGTGCCGACGCTGAAGCAGCCGATTGCGACGAGGGCCGGAGCCGCATTGAGCAGGCCGGTCGTGACCTGCGTGCGCGAGCGGATGCCGAGGACGTGCGCTCCGGCGAGCACCTCGGCATCCGCCGAGCCGATCGCACGCGGCAGGCGCCGCACGTGGCGTAGGCTCGCCCGCGCGAGGACCTCGACCGCCGACGGCGCGATGTTCTCGGCCAGGACGATGTCGACCTGGTCCTGATGGGTGAAGCTGTCCGTGCCCGGCATGGTCTTGCCTGCGCCTCTCGTCATTGAGCGCCCGCCATACATCAATGTTGCGGTGCGGCAATCGCCGGCGGCTCACTGTGAGCGACGACCGGGACGATTCGTGACGCGTTTCTCCCGGAAAGCCGGCCGGACCATGGCGTCCCGCCTTTTCCTCGTTCTCGGCCGAGCCGGATGGGGCGCGAAGAACCGTCGTGTCATATCAAATCCGGTTGATCCCTTCGGGATGGCGGATTTGGGCTTCGCTCAGTCGCCGTGCGGGCTTGCTGAGACGGTCCCCCGTGCCGGGACGGGCCACCCGCCGCAGAGCCTGCGCCCATCGACGGAGGCGACGAGGCGGCAGGATGACGCCCGCGCCGCGCCGAAGAGACACGGCGTGCGCCGCCGGTCGTTCAGCCGGCAGGCCGTGGCGAAGAATCCTGGTTTGCATAGGCCGCGAGTTCCTCACCCAGATACGGTGCCGTGCGGCTTGCCCGGGCCCCGGCCACCGCCTCGGGACGGCCAGCCGCGACGATAGTGCCGCCCAGGTTTCCGGCGCCGGGCCCCACGTCGATGACGTGATCGGCCCCGGCGACGACGCGCATGTCGTGCTCGACCATGACGACGGCGTTGCCTGCCTCGACCAAGCCGTTGAGCTGGAGCATGAGGCGGTCCACGTCGGTCGGGTGCAACCCCGTCGTCGGCTCGTCGAGGACGTAGAGCGTGCCGCCGCGCTGGCCCCTCTGAAGCTCCGTGGCGAGCTTGATGCGCTGGGCCTCCCCGCCGGAGAGTTCGGTCGCCGGCTGGCCCAGGCGGAGGTAGCCGAGGCCGAGATCCCGCAGCACCGCCAGCGGCCGCAGCACGGACGGCTCGTCTGCGAAGGCTTCGCAGGCGCGCTCGACGGTGAGCCCGAGCACGTCCGCGATGGTCAGGCCGTTCCAGGTGACTTCCAGCGTGTCGGGCGCGTAGCGGGTGCCGTGGCAGGTCGGGCAGGGGGCGTAGACGCTCGGCATGAACAGGAGTTCGACGCTTACGAAGCCCTCGCCCTCGCAGGCCGGGCAGCGGCCCTTCGCGACGTTGAAGGAGAAGCAGCCGGCGTCGTAGCGGCGCTTGCGGGCCTCGGGGGTGGCCGCGAACAGCTTGCGGACGGCGTCGAACAGACCGGTATAGGTCGCGAGGTTCGAGCGGGGCGTGCGCCCGATCGGCTTCTGATCGACCTTCACCAGACGCCGGATTCCTTCCATGCCGCCGACGATGCGCCCCTCCGTCGGACCCGGCGCGTCGTCGAGCGGATCCTCCGGCTCGTCGTCGATCTCGACGGACTGTCCGAGGCGGTCGCCGACGAGTTCCAAAAGGGCTTGGCTCACGAGACTCGACTTGCCGGAGCCGGAGATGCCCGTCACGGCGGTGAGACAGCCCAGCGGGAAGGCGGCCGAGACCCCGCGCAGATTGTTCCGGACGATCCCCTCCAGGCGCAGCCACCCCGACGGTTCCCGCCGCGGGCGCTGCGGCGGCTCGGCCATGCCGAACAAATGGATGCGCGTGCGCGACGCTTCCACGTCGCGCAGGCCCTCCGGCGGGCCGCTGTACAGCACGGTGCCGCCGTGCTCGCCTGCGGCCGGACCGACATCGACGAGCCAATCGGCGCGGCGCATCGTGCCGATGTCGTGCTCGACGACGAACAGCGAATTGCCCGAGGCGAGCAGCCCGGCCAGCGCGTCGTGCATGGCATCGCCGTCGGCGGGGTGCAGCCCGGCCGTGGGCTCGTCGAGGACGTAGGCCACGCCGAAGAGCTGGGAGCGGAGCTGGGTGGCGAGGCGCAGGCGCTGCAACTCGCCCGACGACAGGGTCGTGGTCACCCGGTCCAGCGACAGGTAGCCGAGACCCAGCTCCGTCAGTGTTCCGATCCGGTCGATGAGGTCGGCGGCGAGGCGCTGGGCGGCCAGCCGTTTCTCGACCGAGAGGTTCGGCGTCGCGCGCACGTCCGGTGCGCTCGCATGGGCCGAGGCTCCGGACGCGACACGCCGGTCGCGATCCCGCCGGCCCGTGTCGCGGTCGAGGGTGTCCGATACCGTGCCGTCAGCCTCGTCGTCGGGCAGCCGGTCCTCGGCGGCCGGCTGCATCGCCGCGGCCAAGTCGGTGAGCGGCATGCGCGACAGGTCGCCGATATCCAGCCCCGCAAAGGTCACCGTGAGCGCCTCGGGCTTGAGTCGTTTGCCCTGGCAGATCGGGCAATCCTCGCTCACGAGGTAGCGCGCCGCCCGCCGACGCATGAGGGCGCTCTGCGAGTTGGTGAAGGTGCCGAGCACGTAACGGCGGGCGCTCGTGAACGTGCCCATATAGCTCGGCTCAAAGCGGCGCTGCCGGGCGAGCCGTGTCTGCTCCGGAGAGAGCCCGGCATAGACCGGCTCCTGCGGCTGGTCGTCCGTGAACAGGATCCAATCCCGCAGCGCCCGCGGCAGGTCCTGCCACGGCGTGTCGACATCGACGCCCCGGCTCACCAGGATATCCCGCAGGTTCTGCCCGCCCCAGGCTAGCGGCCAGGCCGCGACGGTGCGCTCGCGGATCGTCAGCGAGGGATCGGGCACCATCGACGCTTCGGTCGCCTGATAAACTCGTCCGAGCCCGCCGCAGGACGGGCAGGCGCCCTGGGGCGTGTTGGGGGAGAAGTCCTCCGCGTAGAGCATTGGCTGGCCCGGCGGGTAGGTGCCGGCGCGCGAGTACATCATCCGCACGAGGCTCGACAGGGTCGTGACGCTGCCGACCGAGGAGCGGGCGCTGGGCGTGCCGCGCTGCTGCTGGAGGGCGACGGCCGGGGGAAGGCCCTCGATGGAATCGACATCGGGTACCCCGACCTGATCGATCATCCGGCGCGCGTAGGGCGCGACCGACTCGAAGTAGCGCCGCTGCGCCTCCGCGTAGAGCGTGCCGAAGGCGAGCGAGGACTTGCCGGAGCCCGAGACGCCCGTGAACACCACGAGGGCGTCGCGCGGCACCTCGACGTCGACGTCGCGCAGGTTGTGCTCCCGGGCCCCCTTCACTGTGACATAGCCCGGCCGTCCCGCGCCCGCCCGGGCGATCCTGACTCGTTCCTTGGGCTTCGCTTGGTCCACCGGCATCCCTCTCGGCGCCTCCCTCTCGCGGGGCGCCGGACGCCCCTGCGCCGACTAGAGGTTCGGGCGCGCTGACGCTACCCGTGTGGGGTCACGGTGATCAGCAACGCGGCGTGGATAAACGCTGGTATCACCCTCACGCGTGAACCGCATGTGCAAGAAACCGGAGGCCCGCCATCTATCAGGACTTGGCGATCTCACGAAGCAACATCGGCACGCGCGCCCACGGTTCCGTTGCATGCTGGTTGTGCAGCCGGCTGAGCGCGTCGTTCTGTCCGCCGACAATCAGGATATCCGGCCACCGCGCGCAGAAGGCTTCGACGCAGTCGGGATCGAAATGCCGTCCGCTCTCGGCCCGAATGCAGTCCAGGGCATCTTCGAACGGCATGGCGCCCTTGTAGGGACGCTGCGTCGTGAGGGCGTCGAACACGTCCGCCACGGCCACGATGCGGGCTGAGAGCGGGATGTCGGTCCCCGCGAGCCCGCGCGGATAGCCGCTGCCGTCCCACTTCTCGTGGTGCGACTCCGCGATTTCGGCAGCGAGGCTGATCAGTTCGGATGAACTGTCCCCGAGAATACGCTTACCGATCGCGGCATGGGTCCTGATGAGGGCGAATTCCTCCGGATCGAGCCGACCCGGTTTCAGAAGCACGCCGTCTGGAATCGCGACCTTGCCGACGTCGTGCAGGGGTGCCGCGAGATACAGGTTCCGGCAGAAATCCGGTGCAAGATCGAGGGCCTCGGCCACGATCTGGCTGTAGCGTGCCACGCGCCATGTGTGATCACCGGTGTCGTTGTCGCGATACTCGACGGCAAGCGACAGGCGGAAGATGATTTCCTCCTCACGCTCGCGCAGATGACGTAGCGCCATCTCCACCTCGCCGTCGAGCCAAGTGGCTTGTTCAGCCAGTTTCCGGACGGCTTGAGCCAAGCGGATGAGGTTACGCAGCCGGACGGTGAGTTCGATGCCGCGCATTGACTTGTCGATGAAGTCGGTTGCGCCGGCATCGAGCGCGGCAAGGCGCACCGAGTCGGAGACATCACTGGTCACCATGACGATCGGGACCAGGTTGTAATGAGGGACCCTCCGCAGGCTTTGGATGAATTCAATCCCATCCATGGCCGGCATGTGATAATCGACCACGACGAGATCGAAGGCGCGCATGCTCGCTTCGAGCAGCCCTGCCGCCGGGTCGGCATGGTCCGTCACCGTCACATCCGGCTCAGCCTCCAGAAGGCCGCGGAGGCGCAGGCGCATGGTCGCGCTGTCATCGACCAGAAGTGCGTCCATCCTCGGGTCTCCTTATTGGGATGCGCGATGACAGACCGTGGGTGCCGAGCATCACGCACTGTTTTCAAATCGGCAGGCACGCATGGGCCAACGCATAGCCATCAAATGGTAAAAAATTTCAACGATTCCACCTAGAGGCCGTTCTGCGGCAACGTGTGCTCCCTGTAGTTGTTGCCAAAGTTTTTGAAGTTGTCACTCGCTCGCCTTCCAGCGCTGATACTGAATTTTAACGGAACTCAACGATCATAAAATGTAAAAATATTATTTTACTCGGGTAAATCAGTGTGATGCCGTAAATTTTGCCCGGAAGCGCCGCGTCCGGCTCTATACGAACGTTGCGCCGGCAGGATGCGGACTCCCTGGATTCTCGCCCCCTTCGCACTCCGTGCCGTGGACTGCCCGACTTCGTGGTGACGAGACCCGGCTGGCTCCGAGATGAACCGCGGGCGATCCTGAGATGCCCGGCAGCCGTGTCCGGAATAACGATCTCGCTCTGCGGCGGCGTGAAGCGCCGGGCACGGATCAACGCCCGGCCGAACCCGGGCCTGACGGCCAAGGCCGCGATCGGCATCGAGTTCGCGGCGCATCGAGGCGTGGCCGGACGTCGTTCCGCCGGTTGTGAGGCCGCGTCGCATAACGCCGTTTCGGGGTGAGCGGCGAAGCTGGCCGATGTCGAGTGGGTCTAACCCAGCTTGATGAACTTGGCTTTGCCTTGGAACGACCAGGGCCCTTTCACGCCGAACTCGGCGCAGAGGGTGTCCACGGCACGCGTAACACCCGGAAAGCTGCCTCCGAGACGGTCGTAATCGTCGGCGATGAAAAGGCCGCCGGGTCGCAACACCGGCCACCACGCGCGGAGGTCGGCGGCGACCGATGCTTCTTCGTGGCCGGCGTCGAGATGGATCACGTCGGCGGTCACACCGCGAAGGCGCATCAGCTCGGCGGCATTTACCGAGTCGAGCGGCAGCGGCACCACCCGGTCGGCGAGCCCTTCGTGCAGAACATTGGCCAGGAAGGTGCGGTAGAGGCTGGGAAAGCCGTGCTCGGTGGCGAGTTCGAGGAAAAGGCTCTCATCCATCCAGTGATCGACGGCACCGAGCCAGGTATCGACCGCGACGACGGTGCCGTCGATCCCGTGCTCGGCCATCGTATGCGCGAGGTAGAGCGCGCTCGCTCCCTTCCACGTGCCGATCTCGACGACCACGCCGGGGCGGTGCTGGATCACCGCCTCCTCCAGATACGGGTGAACGCTGCGCCAGCCCTGAAGGTCGAGGGGCCTCAGGGTGTCCGGCGGATCAACGAAGGGATCGCGGCCATGCCAGAGGGCGGCGATGATGTCCTGTCGGGTCATGTCTTCGGCTCGTAGAGGAGGCGGGGATCAACAGGACGCGGCGTCAGCCGGCACGGGCCGCTGCGTAGAGGGCCTCGCAGCGGTCGAGCCAACGATCGCGGGTGAACAGGCGGTGGACGCGCGCATGCGGCACGGTGCGTGGGATCGTCAACGCCGTGCCGAGCGCCCGTGACAGGGCAGCGTCGTCCCCGGGCGAAACGAGACAGCCGGCCTCGCCGACGACCTCCTCTGCGGCGCCTGTCGCGAAACCGGCCACCGGCAGGCCGCAGGCCATCGCCTCGACCGCCACCAGACCAAACGGTTCGTCCCAGCACGGCGTGAACAGGAAGACGGAGGCGCGGCCGATCTCCCGTGCCAGTTCCGGGCTGCCGAGATGGCCACCGTAACGGATCGTGCCTCCGATCAACGGAGCGACCTGCGTCTCCCAGTATTGCGGCTCCTCGATCGGGCCGAACAGGGTGAGGGGTAGACCGGCCTGCCGCGCGGCGCGAACCGCGAGATGAGTGCCCTTGATCGGCGCGATGCGCCCGCACCAGACGGCACTGCCGTCGCCGTGCGCCTGAAAGGGCCACAACGCCGGATCGATCCCGTTATGCAGCACCGAGACCTCGGGCGGCGCCCCGTCCGGCCACCAAGCCTGGGCCTGCGCCCGCGAAGTGACGGTGATCCGGTGACCGGGGGTGACGCTGTCGTGCACGCACCAGCGCAGGGCGTCGTAAGGCGGCACGTGCAGCGAGGTCACCGTCGGCAAGGCGGCCGTGCGGCGGCGCTCGAGGGGCAGGCGGCTCAGGCTGTTGTTGTGCAGCACATCGAAGCCGCCGGCCGCGATCCGGTCGCAGGCGGCGGCGTAGCCCGCGTCGACATGAGCCTTCAGCCCCGGATCGCCCCGATGCTCCAGCCCTGGAAAGCTCCGCTCGTGATGGACCGGGATCACCGGGTCGATCGAAAAGCGCGGGTCGCTGTCGCCGGCGGCGAACAGCACGACCTCGTGGCCGCGCGACAGCAGCCCCTCGGCGAGATGCCAGGTATAGGCTTCCAGCCCGCCAGCGAAGGGCGGGGCGATCGGGTGGCGCAGATGGGCGAGGAGCGCGATCCTCACGCCGTCACCGGCACGGAGGCCGGTTGCATGTCCCGTTCGCGGGCGCGCGCCTCCAAGTGCCGGATGACGGAAGCCGAGTTGGTGTAGGGCTGGTGGCTCTGCTGCCCGGTGAGCGCGAGATCCTCGGCGTCGGGCCGGCGCAGGATGCGGATCGGCTGCTCGGGCGTATCGTCGATCAGGCCCATCACCTTGAAGGCGTAGAGCCAGTGACCCATGGTGCGGTAGCCCCACTTGGCCTCGAACAGCTCCGCGTTGCGCACCACGCTGTCGAGGTGATGGATCGGCGGCATGTGGTGCGGGTGGTACTGGTGATAGGCCAGCGCGCCCTTCATCCAGGCGATGGGCAGGCCGCACTGGTCCAGGATCTTGCCGAAATCGGTGTCCTCGCCGCCATAGCCGGTGTAGCGCTCGTCGAAGCCGCCGACAGCCTCGAACGTCGCCCGCCGGATCGCGAAGTTGAGCGACCAGAAGCAGCGGTAATCGTTACAGATCTCGATGCCTGCGGCCGGTGGACCGCGGCGGTCGGAATGCTTTTCCGCCACCATGGCGAGGTCGTCGTAGCGCCAGTCACCCGCGGTGGCGTGCTCGGGCAGGTGCAGCACCTCGCCCATCAGCAGACCGTCAAGTTCAGACAACGCCCGGGCGTAGTCGGCCACGAGGCCGGGCGCCGGGATGCAATCGACGTCGAGAAAGACGATGTTCTCCCCGCTCGCCGCCGCCACGCCCCGGTTGCGCGCGGCCGCCAGCGGCAGTTCCGAGCCCGATACCAGGATCTGGCGGACCGGGAACGCGACCTCGGGCAGGTCGTAGGGCGCGTCCTGCATGACGGCGATGATGAATTCGGCCGGCGGCCGCGTCTGGCGTTCCAGCCCGAGGAGGACGTTGCGCAGATGGGCGGGCCGTCCTTTGGCCAGGGTGACGACGGAAACGGTGGACATGCGGGGGGACAGGCTCCGGCAATCGGGAAAGTGGATCGAGGCGGCTCGCTCAGCCGGCGGCGGCGACGGCGCGTAGCGGGACGGCGTCCGGTTCGTGGCCGGACGATCCGTCCTGCCAGAGCGCGTCGGTCAGCCCTTCGAGCCATCCGGCCGCCCGCGTGGCCGCGTCCGGTGCGTAGAGGCTGCGCAGGATGGTCCCGTCGAGGCTGCGGGCGCGGTCGAGAAGATCGCGCCATCCGTGGAAGTCGCCGGGCCAGTGGGGTGCTTGCACGGCGGCGCCAAGTTGGACCAGCGCCTCGGCCTTGCGGGTCTGCTCGCCGAAGTAACGCCATTCCGGCATCACGATGAGGCGCCCCGCAACGCGCGCGACTTCGTGCACCGTGTTGTCACCCGCCGAGGCGACCACGATGTCGGCCGCGGCGAGATAGTCGGTGACCGACGGCACCCAGCCGAGTTCGCGCAGGTTGGCGAAGTCGGTCTCGTGGCCCTCGCGATGGGTTGGCCCCAGCGTCAGCCAGAGTGCATCGGGCGCGGCGCGGGCGGCGACCGTCAGCGGCGCATAGGGCGTGCCGCTTCCCCCGCCGCCGGTGACCGCGACGACGATCTCGCGCCGTGGGTCGAGGCCGAGCCGAGCCCGCGCCTCGGCGCGATCCGGCACGCGATCGATGCTGGTGCAGAGGCCGCCGCTGTAGAAGGTTTTGTCGCGCAGATGCGCCGGGTAGTCGTCCTGCTCCAGCCGCTCGTCGAAGGGGGCGAGCATCCCGACGCAGGCCTCGTAGGCGCCGATATGGGCGATGTCGTTGCGGTCGCCGTGCATGCGGATCTGGACGGCGGGGACGCTGGCGATGCGCGCGAGCATCGCGATCTCCGCCGACACATCGACCACGAACAGACCGACCGCGCGCTCGTCGAGATGGTCGAGGATCTGGCGCATGGTCCGGCGCATCTCGGCGAGGCCCAGCGGCACGCAGTGCATCACCGGCGGCGTCGGCTCCGCGTAGAGGCGCGGGGTGGGAACGGCCGCGCCGATCATGTCGGGGAGCGCCACGATCTCGATGTCGCGGGAAAATCCGTCGAACAGGTGCGGGCCGGCGGTCAGCACCGAGACCGGACGGTCGTGGGCGAACTCGGCGGCCACCGCCATGGTGCGATTGGCATGGCCCCGGCCCTGATGATGAACAAAGAACGCGATGGGTTTCTTCATGAGGCGGGGTTTCGAGACTCGGATCGGAAGGAGATCGGGAAGGCGTCGGGACTAGGAGAAGAGGGCCTGCGGCCGCAGGGCGGCGGCGATCTCGGGCGCACTCGGCCGGCGCAGGACGCGGATCGCCGGCGCATCGGCATCCCACGCGATCAATCCGGCCGCGCAGAACTGTTCGAGCCAGTAGGTCATGCACCAGCGTCCGTGCCGCGCGTGAAAGCGTGTCGCGTTGGCGAGGATCGGCGCGAAATGCTGGAGGGGTGGCACGTGAACGGGGTGGTGCTGGTGGTAGGCCCGCGCACCCGCGACCCAGAAGGTCGGCAGCCCCGACTCCGCGAGGCGGGCGGCGAGATCCGTCTCCTCGCCGCCATAGCCGACGTAACGCTCGTCCATGCCGCCGACTGCGCGCCACGCCTCGGCAGGCAGGGCGAAGGACAGGCCCCAGAGCTGCCCGGCATCGGGCTCTCGCCGCAGTCCGGACTCGGGCAGGAGAGGCCGGGCCGGGTGGGCACGGCCAAGCCGGTCGAGCACGGCGGAATCGGGAGCCGTGCCGCCCGTGATCGCGTCCGGCGGCAGGTAGAGCACCTCGCCGAGGAACAGGCCCCGCTCGGTGGCGGCGGCGTCCGTATAGGCGGACACCAGGGTCGGACCCGGGATGCAATCCACGTCGAGGAAGACGAGGAGGTCTCCCGAGGCCGCCGCGGCCGCCCGGTTGCGTGCGGCGGCGAGCGGCATCGGCTCGCCCGGCACATGGAGGTGGCGCACCGGGCAGCCCGGATCGGGCAGGTCGGGCTCCGGTTCCGGTTGCATCCAGGCGATCACCAGTTCGCGCGGACGCACGGTCTGGCGGGCGAGCCCACGCATCAGGTTGCGCAGACGGTCGGCCCGGCCGCGGACCAGGGTCAGCACGCTCGGCGGAGGAGGGGGGCCCGCGTTGCCAGTCACGTGGATGCGCCGAGGCGGAGCTTACGACGCATAGGCCAGGGCCCGGCGGAAATGCAGGACGCCCTCGATGATGCCGCGGGCATGCGAGCTACGAGCGACGTAGGAGTGCTTGAGCGCGGCGTTGGTGGCGAGCCCGTCGGAGTAGTTGGCGACGATGATCGCCTGCGTCCGGGCACGCAGCATCTCGACGTCGTTGCCGGAATCACCGGCTACGAACACGGCTTGCTCGGGCAGGCCGTAAAGCGCGCGGACGTGATCGACCGCCGTCCCCTTCGAAGCCGATGCAGGCAGGACATCGAGGTAGCGGCCGTGGCTGTGGATCACGTTGGCCGGGAGGCCCGCCTGCACAAGGCCATCGCGCACGCGGTGCGCCGTCGCCTCGTCGCCGAAGAAGCTCAGCTTGTGCGCGCGCTGCTCGAGGGGGCCCTGCGGCACCAGCCCGTCGAGACGGCTCAGCGCCGCGCCGACCGCTCCCCGGTCCCAGGCGTCCGATACGACCTCGCGCCACGTCGCGTCGGCCGTGTAGGTCACGCCGTTGGCATCGAGATGATAGATCTCCGAGCCGACCGAGGTGATCATCACCTGCGGTCGCGGGCTCTCCTGCTGCTCCAGCACCGCCATCGCGCTGTGGAAGGAGCGACCGGTGGCGACGCCAAAGGCCAGTCCGGTCTGGCGGCTTCGCCAGCGCCGGAACGTCGCCAGCGCGGATTCGCATCCGACAAGCGTGTTGTCGATATCGCAGATCAGGAGCTGGCGCGGGGTCCGTAGAGGCGGGTTGCGCGCGATCAGCGCGCCGAGGAGGTCGTGATAGCGTGCGGCGTGCCGATCCCAGTCATAGGCCGCCGCCGCGCGGGCGCCGCCCGCGACGCAGCGGGCGCGGAAGGGGGCATCCGTGAGGATGTGAAGGCAGGCGGCGGCGATCGCCGCAGGTGCCCGCGGATCGACGAGCAGCCCGTTGCCGCAGGTCTCGACGATGTCGTTGGGTCCGCCGCTGTCGGTGGCCACCAGCGGCAAGCCGGCGGCGGACGCTTCCAGAAGGGTCAAGCCGAACGGCTCGTTGAGGGCCGGATTAACGAAGACGCCGCCGCGCTCCCGCGCATAGGCGTAGATCGCCGGCACGTCCTCCGGGCGGTGCGTCTTGGGATAGGCGACGCGGCCGTAGAGATCGTAGCGGTCGATGAGCACGAGCAGGTCGCGCATGGTCGCGGCCATGTCGCCGTCGAGCCGGTCGATGTCGTCGCGGGTGCCGGCGACGATCACGAGGTTGGCCCGTGCCTGGAGGTCCGGGCTCTCGCCGTAGGCCGCCACCAGGGCCGCCAGATTCTTGCGCGCCACCGGCCGAGCCAGCGCCAGCACCGCCGGCTTGCCCGGATCGTGCAGGAACCGGCCGATCGCCGCATCGATCCGGGCATGCGGACGGCTCTGCGCGAAGCGGGCGAGATCGCTGCCCGGAGGCAGGACGCGGGCGCGGCCGGGGTCGTAGGCGGTGTAGCCCGCATACTGAACCTCGGCCTCGTCGCGCGAGGAGGCGATGACGAGGCTCGCGCGCGCCAGGGCCGCCTCCTCGGTGGCGATCCGGCGCAAGAGTTCGGGGGAGCCGTCGGCATCGCCGCCGACCATCGCCGCCTTCACCCGCCCGAGCGAATGGGCCGTGAACACGAAGGGGATGCCGAGCCGGTCCTCGACGATTCCCGCGACCGCGGCGGCATCCGCGTAATGCGCGTGGACGATGTCGGGCGCGCGGGGCTGCCGGCCGATCCAGGCGATGAGATTCTCGGCGTAACTCTCGACCTCGCCGTGCATCGCCTCCTTCGAGCGGTAGCCCGGCGACGCGCTCGCGAGCCGCACGAGCTCGACCTTGTCGGAGACCCGCTCTTCGGGCAGGGCGTAGTCGGGGCCGGGCGGGCCCTCGAACCGACGCGTCGCCATGACAATCCGCGCGATCCGGGCGTCCTGCGCCGAGGCACCGACGAGATCGAGCAGGTATCGGATATGCCCGCCGGTGTCGGAAGTGAGGCCGTAGACGACATCACGGCCGCGAAGGCAACCCTGTAGAGCAATGTGCAGAACGAACATCAAGCGTTCGTCGTGCCGAGACGACCCACGCCGATTGTATTGAGTAAGGTGCAACACGTGATCCGCGTCGCCCAAGTCGCCCCGAACATTTTCCCCGTTCCCCCCGAACACCATGGCGGCACCGAGAGGATCGTGAACGATCTGTCCGTGGCGCTGCGAAGCTTAGGCATAGACGTAACGCTGTTCGCCTCATCGGACAGTGCGACAGACTTGCCGCGCGTCGGCGATCACCCGAGCCTTGCGGCTTTGGAACGTCGGAACCGGCAGGTGCCCCCCGGGGTTCCGGCGGTTCTCGATGCGTTGCAACTGGAAGCGCTACGTCTGCGGCTCGACAGGTTCGACATCGTGCATTGCCACGGCGAGTTCGCCCACGCGGCGCTGTTGGGCCCGCGTCGGCGCCGGAGCCTGACGACGGTGCATTGGCGCGTAGACGAACTCGACCGGGCGCTGTTCTTCGCCGGCTTCCCCGATCTGCCGGTGGCGGCGATCTCGGCGGCACAGGAGGCCGGCATTCCAGCCTCGAATCGGGCGGGCGTCGTGCATCACGGGATCGCCCGGGACCGCTACACGTTCCGGCCCGAGCCCGGCGCGCACGTCGCCTTCGTCGGCCGGATGACCGACCAGAAGCGCCCGGACACCGCGATCCGCGTCGCCCGCGCCGCCGGCCTGCCGATCCGGCTTGGTGGTACGATCGACGTCGGCAACCCGGACTATTTCGACCAAAGCGTGCGCCCCTTGCTCGGGCCGGATGCCACCTATCTCGGGCCCATCGACGACCGGGCGAAAGGCGAACTGCTCGGTGGCGCGCGGGCGCTGCTGTTCCCGATCGATTGGCCCGAGCCCTTCGGCCTCGTGATGATCGAGGCCATGGCCTGCGGCACGCCGGTGATCGCCTGGAATCGCGGCTCGGTGCCCGAGATCGTCGAGGACGGGGTGACGGGTTTCGTCGTCGCCTCGGAGGCCGAAGCGGTCGCGGCGCTGGCCCGGATCGGAGGGCTCGACCGCGTGGTGGTGCGCCGCCGCTTCGAGGAGCGGTTCACCGCCGAGCGCATGGCACGCGACTACATCGCGCTCTACCGCCGTCTGCTCGCCGCCTGATGCGCACCGCGCTTCTGGCCTGGGACTACCCGCCGGCACCGAGTGGCCTCTCGACGGCGGCGCGCGAGATCGCCGAAAGCCTCGCCGCGGCCGGCGCCGAGGTCACCGTCTTCACCCTCGACCGCACCGGCCGCGAGCAGGTCGGCGGCGTCACGGTCGAAGGGCTCGCCCTGCCGTCCGGCGGTCGCCTTGCGCGGCTGCGCCTTTGGGGCTCGGCCGGGCACTTGGCCGCTCCGCTCGCGTTCCGGCGGGCGGTTCTGGCCGCCCATGCCAGGGCGCCCTTCGACGTGATCGAGGCGACGAACTGGTACGCGCCCGCCGTGCTGCTCGCCCGCCGTGGCGACCTGCCCCTGGTGACGCGCAGTTCGACCCCGGCCGCGTTCACGCGCGGGGCCGGCGCCGGGCTGCGCGACCGTCTCGACGGATGCACGGCCGATGCGCTGGAGCGTGCCCAGGCACGGGGCAGCGCCGGCGTCATCGCCAACACGGCCGAGCACGGGGCGGTGATCGCGCGGGCCTATCGCCTTTCGGGACACCAACCCTCCGCCGTGATCGGCCTCAGCCTGCCGCCGGACATCCTGAGAAGCGCCCGCACCGCCGCCTATCCGGAGACGGATGCCCCGCTGCGCCTGCTCTTCGTCGGGCGGGCGGAGGCGCGCAAAGGGTTCGACGCGCTCCTCGGCGCGATCGTGATCCTCGCAGCCGAGCAGGCAGCGGGCACCCTGCCGCCGTTCCGGCTCGACCTCGTCGGGGTGCCGCCGGACGACATGCCGGCGGATCTGCCTGACGCGGCGCGGCCCTATGTCCGCGCCCGCGGCCGGATCGATGCGGCGGCGCTGGCCCAGGCCTATGCGGATGCCCATGCGGTGCTTGCGCCGTCCCGCTACGAGAGCTTCGGCCTCGTCTATCAGGAGGCCATGGCCTATGGCCGTCCGGTGGTGGCCTGCGCGGAGGATGCGAGCGCCCGCGCCTTCGTCGGCGCGTCCGGGGCAGGCCCTCTCGCGCGGGCCGCCACCGGGCCGGCGCTCGCGGATGCCCTGCGCCCGCTTCTCCTCGATCCCGACCTGCGCCGCGCCTACCGCATACGGGCTCTCGCCGCGACTGGACGCTTCGACAGGGCGAGTCTCGGGCGCGAGACTCTGGCGCTCTACGAGGCTGCGATCAGAGCGGCGCGGCAGAAGTGATCGGCTTTGCCGAACCTCCAGGGCTTTGCCCTGGACCCACCAAAGGTCTCGACCTCCGGAATCCAAACTCAGTCGCGGTAGGGGCGAAGCAGGGCTTCCGCTTCCTCCAGGCGGCCACGGCCGGGATCCAGGGCTTCGTAGCGGCGCGAGCGGGCCGCGACATGGGCGCGGTTCAGGCGATGCTCGATCCCGCCGTGGAGGGTGATGAAGCTCTCGGGCCAGCCGCCGGCGAGTTGCGGCCGCTCGTGCACCCGGCCGGCGTAGCGGAGATCGGTGCGGTTCAACCGGTACTGCACGTCCGGGTAGACATCCGAGAGAATGCCATCGACGCGATTGAAGCGCGTCAGCCCGATCGAGCGGACGGCGCCGGCCTCGGCCAGGGCGACGATCGCGGGCAGGAGGCGGCCGGTTGCCGGATCGAGCGTCTCGTCGGCGTCGAGTTGCAGCATCCAGGCATGGCGAGCCAGAGCCTGGAGCGCATTGCGCTGCGCGGCGAAGTCGCCGGCCAGCGGCCGGGCGGCCACGCGCACCGCCCCCGCCGAAAATCCGGCGACCGCCACAGCGCCGGGCGGCGTGATGTCTGTATCGAGCAGGATCGTGACGTCGTCGGTCCAGTCCGCTTTCGCCGGCAGGCTCGCGAGCACCGCATCGATCTCGGACGGACGGCAGAGCAGGCCGAGCGAGACAGGGCATGTGTCGGAGGCATCAAGGGCGTAGAGGGCGGCACGAGCGGCGCGCTCGTCATGGGGATGGAGCAAGGCAGCCCAGCCCTCGGCGTCGAGCGGGCGGGTGCCGCGTCCGAACCGGGTGGCGGCGGTGCGGAGCGTGTAAAGGTCGAGACCGTAGGGCGCGTCCGGATCGGAGACGAAAGCGGATTTCGTGACAGCATCGGCCAGATGCGCGCGGCAGCCGGATGCGTCCGCCTCGCGTTCGAGCAGGACCCCGCAGGAGGCGCAGGCGAGCGGAAACAGCCGCCGACGCCCATCCGGGTAGATCAGGTGCCGCTCGCTCGGCACGAGCATGTCGGCCGTGCAGACGAAGCATCGGCGCATGGTCGTCACTCCGGCATCCTCGATTTCCGGCAAAGGTCTGGTTGCGCCGAACCGGCGCCTTACCTCCGTTGCTCCGCAACCTTCAAACCCCGAGTCCCTGCCGCAAGTGCCCGCCGACGTCGATCTTCCCGAGTCAAACCGCTTCGCTTTGCCCCCCGCCGCGTCCCTGGCGGTCGTCGGCAATGCGCCGGAAATCGACGGCGTGGCGCGGGCGATCGATGCAGGGGATTGCGTGGTGCGCTTCAACAACGCGGCAGGCTTCGGTGGCCGCACCGGCTCGCGGGTCACCCATCTCGCCCTAGTGAATCGCGGCGGGCAGATGCGGGAATGGCTGGCAGACCCTCAATTTCTCGAGCGCCCGGTGGTGCGGGCGGCTCAGGCCTTTATCCTGCCCTTTCCGATGCTGCCGGCGGAGAAGAATGGCCCTGAGCCGATCTGCTGGACCCGCGAGGCCTTGGCGCTGCTGCGCCCCACGGGCCGGCCGATCCACATCTTGACTGAAGATCTCCACGAGCGCGCACGTCGCTTGCTGGCGCCCCGGACGGACGGGCGCCCGAACCCGAGCACCGGCTTCCTCGTGACGCTTGCGCTCCTGAACGATCGCCCCCGCGATGCCGCTCCGGCGCAGGCCTATGGCTTCGGGTTCGCGGGCTGGCCTGGACATCCCTGGGCCGCCGAGCGCGCGTGGTTCGCTGAAGCCCAGGCGGCCGGGCGCCTGTGCCTGCACCCTCTCGCAAAGTGATCCGCTCATCATGTCCACGCTGATCACGGTGCTGAAGAGCGGCGGCCGCTACGACGCGATCTGGGTCGAGCGGCTGGCCCGCGGTGTGCGCCGCCACGCGCCGGCCTTCACGCGGATCCTCTGCCTCACCGATCTGCCGCTCGACGTCGAGGGCGTCGAGCGTGTGCCCTTGCGCCATGACTGGCCGGCCTGGTGGGCGAAGATGGAGGCGTTCCGCCCCGGTCTCACTCAGGGCACGACGCTGCTCTGCGACCTCGACACCGTCTTCACCGGCGCCGCCGATGCGCTGGCCGAGCCCGGCCTCGCGGCAATGGAGGACTACTTTCACAAGGGCCGCCTTTCCAGCGCTCTGCTGCGCTGGTCCGGAGACGAACTTGCCGGGCTCTACGAGCGCTTCGCGGCTGCGCCCGACCGCTGGATGAAAGCGGGGTCCTGCGGCCCGGTCCCCAACGCCGTGCACGGCGATCAGGTCGTCATCGACCATCTGTTGCGCGAGCAGGGCGTACGTCCGCCCTTCTTCCAAGACATCGCACCGGACCTGCTCGACTTCTACGATCCCCGACGCGCCGCCCACGGCCCGGTCGTGATCTTCATCGGGGAATCCAAGCCCGACACCGTTCGCGGACCGGTCCACGAGGCCTGGGCCGACGCTTGAGGCGCAGGGAAGCGCGACACGTCCCGCCCGAGGGGAAGGACGTGATGTCATGGCCTGAAACTCATCCAGATCCAGTGAAAGGGCAGGGGAGGCCTACGATACTTGCCGAACGGCGGCGGCGTTGCAGAGCACCTCGATCCGCCGGCCGCGGGGCGGCGACGGGGGCGTAAATCTGCCTTTCGGTGTTCGTCATCTGCGGCCTCGTGCACGCACCCTGATTTTCGGATGATCCCTTCCGCCGCGCGGGCGTTGATCGGTTCGTGTGATGCGGCGGGAGGAAACCAGCCATGACGAAGCTTTTCATCGCGCGGGTGCGCGGCGCTGGCGGTGAGCGCTCCCTCGTGACCGTCCGGGCCGCAGCCGAGGGCGAGGCGCGTCTGTTCGTCGAGGCGGCCTACCCCGAGGACGAGATCGTCGAGATCGCCGAACCCGGCGAATGGGTGAGCGACGGCGACACGGGGACGAAGAACGGCGACGTGCGTGAACATCCGGGTACCGCGTGGCAGGCGCCGACGAGCCGAGCGTAGCCCGCGGTCATGTCCTGCCTGCCGGAGGATGTGCGCGCCCTTGCGCTGATGCTGCCGGAGGCGGTCGAGGGCGCGCATCAGGGCCATCCCGATTACCGGGTCGGCGGGCGGATCTTCGCCACGCTCTGGACCGATGAGGCGCGGGTGGTCATCCGGCTGACGCCCGAGGCGCAAGCGCAGTTGATGGAGGACGAGCCGGACGCGTTCGAGCCCGTGCCGGGCGCCTGGGGCGCACGCGGCTGGACGAGCCTCGAACTCGACCTTGTCGAAGAGGAGACCTTGCGCGGCGCGCTGCTGACCGCTTGGCGGATCGTCGCGCCGGCCGGTCTCGTTGCCCGCTATGAGGGTCTCGCCCTCGACCCTTGAGTGCGGGTCAGCTTCTCAGCCCCGGCGCTTCCTGACCGGTGCTCGCCACGTATTCCGAGTAGCCCCCGCCATACTGGCGGATGCCTTCCCCGGTGACTTCGAGCACCCGGTTCGACAGGGCGGCCAGGAAGTGCCGGTCGTGGCTGACGAACAGCATCGTACCCTCGAAGCCCGCCAGCGCGTTGATCAGCATCTCCTTGGTGGCGATGTCGAGGTGGTTGGTCGGCTCGTCGAGGACGAGGAAATTCGGCGGGTCGTAGAGCATCTTGGCCATCACCAGCCGCGCCTTCTCGCCGCCGGACAGCACCCGGCAGGGCTTCTCGACGTCGTCGCCGGAGAAGCCGAAGCAGCCGGCGAGCGCCCGCAGCGAGCCCTGTCCGGCCTGCGGAAAGGTGCTCTCCAGATCCTCGAACACGGTCAGGTCGCCGTCGAGCAGATCCATGGCGTGCTGGGCGAAGTAGCCGAGCTTGACGCTGCCGCCGACGGCCACCGTGCCGGCATCGGGCTGCGCCGTGCCGGTGATGAGCTTCAGCAGCGTCGATTTCCCGGCGCCGTTGATGCCCATCACGCACCAGCGCTCCCTGCGCCGGATCGAGAAGTCGAGTCCCTCGTAGATGATGCGGCTGCCGTAGCTTTTGTGCACGCCCTTGAGCATCGCGACATCGTCGCCGGAGCGCGGCGCCGGCTGGAACTCGAAGGCGACGGTCTGGCGACGGCGCGGCGGCTCCACCCGCTCGATCTTGTCGAGCTTCTTCACCCGGCTCTGGACCTGCGCGGCGTGGCTGGCGCGGGCCTTGAAGCGCTCGATGAACTTGATTTCCTTGGCCAGCATCGCCTGCTGGCGCTCGAACTGCGCCTGCTGATGCTGCTCGTTCAGCGCCCGCTGCTGCTCGTAGAAGCCGTAATCACCGGAATAGGTGGTGAGCGTGCCGCCATCGATCTCGATGACCTTGGAGACGATGCGGTTCATGAACTCGCGGTCGTGCGAGGTCATCAGCAGCGCGCCTTCATAGCCCTTGAGGAAGGCTTCGAGCCAGATCAGGCTTTCGAGGTCGAGGTGGTTGCTCGGCTCGTCGAGCAGCATCACGTCGGGGCGCATCAGCAGGATGCGGGCGAGCGCGACGCGCATCTTCCAGCCGCCCGAAAGCCGGCCGACATCGCCGTCCATCATCTCCTGCGAGAAGCCGAGCCCGGCCAGAACCTCGTAGGCGCGGCCTTCGAGCGCGTAACCGTCGAGCTCCTCGAAGCGGGCCTGAACCTCGCCGTAGCGCTCGATCAGCGTCTCCATCTCGTCGGCCCGGTCGGGATCGGCGAGACCGGCTTCCAGTTCCTTCAACTCGGCCGCCACAACGCTGACCGGGCCGGCGCCGTCCATCACCTCGGCGACGACGGTGCGACCGGTCATCTCGCCGACATCCTGGCTGAAATAGCCGATGGTGATGCCGCGCTCCGAGGAGACCTGCCCCTCATCGGGCTGCTCCTGGCCGGTCATCATCCGGAAGAGCGTGGTCTTGCCGGCACCGTTCGGGCCGACGAGGCCGGCCTTCTCGCCCTTCTGGAGGGCGGCGGACGCCTCGATGAAGACGATCTGACGACCGTTCTGCTTGCCGATCTTGTCGAGGCGAATCATGCGTCCGCGAGGCCTGGTTGATGGTCTGGGGGCGGTGTGCCGGGAGGGAGCGCCTGCGCCTTACGCCAAGGTCGCCGCGAGCGGAAGCGGAGCGGCTTCAGGGCAGGCCCGCATCGGACGTGCGAAGCGTACTCGGTCGTCTGCGCCCGCCAGAACGGGGCAGGCAAAAACGCGAGCGAACTTCTTCGCCGTCAAGCAAATTCTGTTCGGTCGGTGGCTATCGAAACGTCAAAGTCATGATAACATATGTTGTCGCTGATATTCATTCAAAATCCATCTCCCAAGTTGCTTCTTATTAACTGTGGCCCCCTCACCATATTGTGATCCGCGGCGACAGGGGACGCGTGCGGATGCCTTTTACGGTCCCTGTGACGCGGACAGATGCGCTGGTTCACGAATCTCAGGCTTATCGGAAAACTCGCTATTCCGGTGGCGTTGGTTGCGCTGGTCGCGGCCGGCATCGTCGGTCTGGCGCGTGACGCGCTCGGGCAGTTGCAGCGTGGTACGCAAGAGGTTGTCGACGTGCGCGCGGCGCGGGTGATCACCGCGTTGCAGACCGCCCTCGCCATCGACGAGGCGGTGATCAGCGAAAAGAACATCATCCTTGAGACCGACGCGTCGATCCTATCGGCGCAGCGCGAGCGATTCGAGGAAGCGCGGACGCGGGCGTTTGCCGAAGCAGACCACCTGATCGCCCTGGCAGATACGGACGCGCGCCGGACAATGCTGATCGCGGTCAGAGCGACGATCTCCGATTTCTTTACGACGGTCGAGCGCTCGATCGCCTTCGGCCTGAAGAATCAGAAGGAGGTGGCAGCCAAGGTCTCTTCGGAAGAAGTGCGCCCGGTCCGGACAAAGGCGATCGAGGCGATCCGGAAGCGCATCGCGGCCAACATCAGCGATCTCGAAGATGCCAAGCGGAAAGCCGCCGACGTCGGCACATCCGCGGCCCTGGCGCTGACGGTCATCGCGGTCGCCGGGCTGCTGCTGGCCTTCGGGCTGCTCGGGGTGATCATGATCGTCGGAGTCGTGCGCCCCATCGGCCGCCTCGTGCGCGTACTTCAGCGGATGGCCGGAGGCGAGATCGAGACCGAGATCGCCGAGGCACGCCGTGGCGACGAGATCGGCGCCGTCGCCCGTGCCGTCGAAGCCATCAAGGCGCTCGTCGCGCGCAAGGCGGCCGAGCAGGCGGAACTGAAGCGCGTGGCGGATGAAGCCGCCGCGATCGAGCGCCGCCGCACCATGATCGAGTTGGCAGACGGTTTCGAGCGCGCCGTCGGCGGTGTCGTCGGAATGGTGTCGTCCTCCGCCACCGAGTTGCAGGCGACCGCTCAGCAGATGACCGCGACCGCGACCGAGACCGCCAGCCAATCGACCACCGTCGCGGCTGCGGCGGAGGAAGCGGCCTCCAATGTCGGAACCGTGGCCGCCGCCGCGGAGGAACTCGGTGCGTCCGTCCACGAGATCGGCCGGCAGGTCGGCACATCGGCGGAGATGGCGAATCGCGCCGTCGGTGAGGCGGACCATAGCGCCGTCCTCATCCACGACTTGAGCCAAGCCGCCGCGCGGATCGGCGATGTGGTGAACCTCATTGCCAGCATCGCCAGCCAGACCAACCTGCTCGCGCTCAACGCCACCATCGAGGCGGCGCGGGCGGGGGAGGCCGGACGCGGCTTTGCCGTCGTCGCAAGCGAGGTGAAGGAACTCGCCGCGCAGACCTCGCGGGCGACGGAGGAGATTTCCGGGCAGATCGCGCAGATCCAGGGCGCCACCGGTCAGGCGGTGACGGCGATCGGCGGCATCACCGGGCGCATCCGCGAGATCAACGCGGTGGCGGCGACCATCGCTGCGGCCGTGGAAGAGCAGGGGGCCGCGACCCAGGAGATCGTGCGCAACGTCTCCCAGGCGGCCGTGGGCGCGGGGGAAGTGACGAGCAACATCGCGGGCGTGGCGCAGGCGTCGGAGGAAACCGGAGCCGCCGCCACGCAGGTTCTGGCCTCGGCCTCGGAGCTGTCGCGGCAATCCGAGCACCTGCGGGCGGAGGTCGCGCACTTCCTCGCGACGGTGCGCGCAGCCTGAACCGGGCCTCGTGCGAATTAAAAAGGGGACGCCTCCACGGCGTCCCCTTTTTTTGGTCGAGCGGGTTTCGAATGCGGGCGCCAAAGGCCGGCAACCGCGATCGGGAGTGCGCCTCAGCCCGGTACCTTCTTATGGGACACGGCGGCGGCGACGTCGTCGGGCCGGACCTCGTCGCCGGTCACAGCACCGGAAAGCGCCGCGGCGTGAAGGGCCAGTACGGGCACGAAGACCAGCGCCATCATCAGCGCCACCACGAGCACCACGCTGCCGCTACCGCCGGATTTCGCCGCACGAAAGCGCGCACGGCGGGAAATGACATTGGAGTCAATCATGGCTCACCTCTTGTCGGACCAGCCGCCAGGGCCGGTCGCGGGTGAGCCGGATCAGACGATCAGGCGCGGAACACGCGGGTGGCCGAAGGCGGCGTGGTCGATCGACTACTGTCGTCGGGCATTGGGGTCGGAAGTTCCTGTGGAGCCGCGCATCGCGCACACGGCGACGATAAGCAGACAACGCGCGCTTGCAGGATCAGTTCGATCCCGTCAAGTCCGAACGTCGTTGCGCGCTGTGAAGGGCCGCCGTCGTCGCGTTTCGACATCATCAGCGATCGGCGGCGGACCCGCGCGAACGCGTGCGGTGCCGCTCGCAATGGGACACCATGTCGAACGATACGATCATCTGGACACAGGGCGGGATCGCCGAGGTGCCCCTCCAGCGCTTCACCGGCCGCGTCGGCGCGATCGAGGTCGCCACCGTCGAGTATGACGGGTCGAACCGCCTCTGGACGTGGTGGAGCCCGCTTGCCGAGGACATCTGGGGCCATGCGCAGGAGCCGGACGGAGCCAAACAGGCCGCCGAACTCTGGCTGCGCGACTGGCTCGAGAATTTCCGGCCCTTCTTCGAGGCGGGCCGCTGACCGCATCAGGCGGCGACCGGCGCCGCGTCCCGGCTGCGCCACATGTAGCGGGCGAGGATCGAGCGATACGGCGCGAACTGCGCGGCCACAGCGACCGTATCGTCATCCCCCGCAAGCCGCCGCAGGACGCCGACCGCGGCCACGTCGCCGACGGGCCAGATATCCGGGTCGAGAAAATGGAAGATGCCGGCCATGTCGGCGGTCCACGGCCCGACCCCGCGGATGCGGCACAAAACCGCCGAGCGCGCGGCATGCGGTAGGGTTGTGAGTTCCGGGCCGAGCCGGCCGGCCTCCTCGGCCTCGCGGATGGCGTGGAGCGCCCGCACCTTGTTCGCCGAGACGCCGCAGCCGCGCAGCAAGGCCTCGGTGCCCGGAACGAACAGATCGCGCGGCGTGCCATCCTGTACCGTGGCAGCCGCCTCGATCCGCGTCCAGATCGAGAGGGCGGCCTTGGTCGAGAGCTGCTGGTTGACGACCTCGACGAACAGACGCTCGGCCAGGCTGGCATGCGCGGGCGGCGCGATCTCGATCGGACCGATTGCCGCGATCGCGGCCCGCAACGGCGCCGCGACCGTGGCGGCCGTTCCAAGCATTCTTTCGTAGATATCCGCGTCGAGCATCTTCTTCCCGGGGCGACGATGACCACCGCCGGAAAACGCCCGGCACCGTCCGCCGCTCCGCTTTGTCGAATCCGCGTTTGATCCGCAGCGGCCGCGCAGTTCCTTGTTCAGAAGCGCGTGGTGAGCGCCGTCAGCCAATCCGGTGAGGCATCGACCAGCGTGGTTTCGAGAGCCCGATCATAGCCCGCCAAAATCAGGGCGCCGGTGACGATCAGGATCACGCCCAGCGTGAGCTTGAGCCCCTTGCCGACGTCCATCATCCGCGCGCGCCAGCGAATCAGCACCTCGCGCGACAGCATCCCGAGGGCGACAAGGGGGAGGGCGGCCCCGAGGCCGAACACCAGCATGGTGACTGCGACGCCGCCGAGGTTGCGCCCCTGGGCGGCCAGCAGGGAGGCCGCGCCGAGGGTCGGGCCGACGCAGGGACTCCACACGGCGCCGAGAAGGAGGCCGACGGCGAACTGGCCTGCCAGCCCGGCGGTCGAAACCCCACCGAACTTCCCCTCGGCCCAATTGCTCAACGGCCCGGCCGCAACGGCGAACCGATTCTGCGCCGCCGGTACGATCAGGACGAGGCCGAGCAGCACCAGCAATACCGCCCCGATGGCGCGAAACCGGTCGCCGTCGAGGCCGATCGCGAAGCCGATCGTCGCGATGAACAGACCGATCGCGACGAACGAAAGTGCCAGACCGGCGGCGAGCGCCACGGCCCCGAGCCGGTGCTCCGCGACCGCCGCGCCCAGCACCAGCGGAAGCAGCGGCAACACGCAGGGCGACAGCACCGAGAGGAGGCCGGCAAGGAAGGCGAAGCCGAGATGACTGGCCATGGTGCGGCTCGAAACCCTTCGCCGAGACGTCCCCAGTCACACGCTGACCGGATCGCCTCGGCAGGGTGCCCTCGTCTCCCGGCTTTCTCTACAGCCGAACGCCGTGCCCCGCATCGGCGTGCCGCGTTCCCTTGGTGCCGCATCTCAGGCGGCCCTCTGTCTTCGCCGCCGTGCCCAGCTCACCCGTGCCCGTGCGTCGGCATGGACGCGTTCCCCCGGATCAGCTCTCGGCCCGCATAGATGCCGCCGACGACCTGGAGGTCGAGGCGCTCCGCGTCGCGCCGACGGACCTCGGCCATGATCTCACCGGCCGCGTCCGGGTCGGCCCCGATCGTCACCAAGGCCTGCTCACCCAGCGCGAAGGCCGATTCGAGCGTCTCGCGCATCTGGTAGGCGACGCCCGCCTCGATCAGCTCCACCGCGTGCTCCCGGTCACGGGCGCGCGCCAGGACCGGAACCAGCGGAAACTCCGCCTTCGCCAGTTCCGCGATGCGCTTGGCCATGGCGCGGTCGTCGATGCAGATCAGGATCGCGCGCGCCGTCGCGGCGCCGGCCGCGCGCAGGATGTCGAGCCGGGCGCCATCGCCGTAATAGACCTTGAAACCGAACCCCTCGGCGAGGCGGATATTGTCGGCGTTGGTGTCGATGATCGAGACCGAGCAGCCGCGGGAGATCAGCGGCTGGCTGACGATCTGCCCGAACCGGCCGAACCCGACGATCAGGGCGCTGCCGACGAGATCCTCCGGCGCATCGACGCCGTCCGTGGATGCGGCGGCCTTCGGTCCGAGGCGATCGAAAGCGATGACGGTCAGCGGCGTGATCGCCATCGACAGGATGACGGTGGCCGTGAGGATCGCGTTGGTCGTGCCGTCGATGATCCCGGCACTCGCTGCCGCCGCGTAGAGCACGAAGGCGAACTCGCCGCCCTGCGCCATCAGGGCCGTCCGCTCCAGCGCCTCGGCGTGTTGGGTCCGCAGGGCGCGGGCGACTCCGTAGATGACGATGCTTTTGACCGCCATGTAGGCGGCCACGCTCATGAGGATCAGGCCCCAGTTCGCGGCGATCACCGCCAGATCGAGGGACATCCCGACGCCGAGGAAGAACAGGCCGAGCAGGATGCCGCGGAACGGCTCGACATCGGCCTCTAACTGGTGGCGGAAGCTCGATTTTGAGAGCAGCACGCCGGCGAGGAAAGCCCCCATCGCCATGGAGAGGCCGCCGAGCTGCATCGCCAGCGCCGAACCGAGCACGACGAGCAGCGCCGCTGCGGTCATGACCTCCCGCGCCTTGGCCGCCGCCAGCAGGCGGAACAGCGGGTTGAGCAGCCAGCGGCCCGCGGCCACGAGTGCGGCGACGGAAGCCAGGGCGATGGCGACGGCGATGGCGCGCTCGGTCCCGCTCGTCTCGGCGCCGCCGGGCGCGAGCAGCGCGACGGCGGCCAGCAACGGCACGATGGCGAGATCCTCGAGCAGCAGAATGGCGACGATCCGCTGGCCCTTCGGCGTCGAGAGCGAGCCGCGCTCTTCGAGGAGCTGCATGACGATGGCGGTCGAGGTGAGCACGAAGCCGGTGCCGGCCACGAAGGCCACGACGACCGGAAACCCCATGGTGACGCCGACGAGCGTGAGGGCGGCGATGCAGGCGTCGACCTGCGCGAGGCCGAGACCGAAGATCTCGCGGCGCATGCCCCAGAGCCGCGAGGGCTCCATCTCCAATCCGATGATGAAGAGGAACATCACGACGCCGAGTTCGGCCACGTGAAGGATCGCGTGGGCGTCGTTGAACAAGCCGACGCCGAACGGCCCGATGGCCAGCCCCGCCACGAGGTAGCCGAGGACGGAGCCGAGTCCGAGCCGCTTGAACAGGGGAACGGCGACGACGCCCGCGGCGAGGAGCGAGACGACCTGAACGAGTTCGCTCGCGGCCCCGGATGCTTCGATAGCCATGGCGTGATCGAACCTCTGGACGGGTTGTAAGGCGCTGGTCGGGCGCAGGCAGGACAAAGCGTGGGGACCGGGCGCGCGGCCCTCGGTGGGACCGGCGCGCTGTCGCTCACGGATAGCGGACGGGTGGGGGATCCTCGGGCAGGGGGATGAACTCGGCGTCGTTGGGCACCGTGTCGAAGCGGCCCTGGCGCCAATCCTCCTTGGCTTGGGCGATCCGCTCCGGCCGCGAGGAGACGAAGTTCCACCAGAGGTGCCGCGGCCCGTCCATCGGCTCGCCGCCCAGAACCATGAACCGCGCGGCCTCCGTCGCGCGCACGCTGATGCGGTCGCCGGGCCGGAACACCAGGAGTTGGCCGGGGCCGAAACCGACGCCGGCAATCTCGATCGCGCCCGCAACCGTGTAGATCGCCCGCTCGTCGTAGGTCGGGTCGAGCGGAAGGACGGCGCCTGCTTCCAGCATCACGTCGGCATAAACCATCGGGCTTGAGGTGCGCACCGGCGAACGCGCGCCGAAGGCTTCGCCCGCGATCAGCCGCACGGTCTTGCCCTCGCCGGTGAGGACCGGAAGCGCGGCGGCCTCGTAATGCTCGAAGGCCGGGGCGTTCTCCTCGTCGCGGGCCGACAGGGCGACCCAGCTCTGGATGCCGAACAGGCGAGAGCCGGTCTGGCGCAGAGTCCGAGCGGTGCGCTCCGAATGGGTGATGCCGCGCCCGGCCGTCATCCAATTCAGTTCGCCCGGCCGGATCGGCAGCTCGGTGCCCAGGCTGTCGCGATGCATGATCTCGCCGTCGAACAGGTACGTGACGGTCGAGAGGCCGATATGCGGGTGCGGACGGACGTCCATACCCTGGCCGAGCAGGAACTCGGACGGCCCCATCTGGTCGAAGAAGATGAACGGGCCGACCATCCGGCACTCGGTCGAGGGGAGGGCACGGCGCACGGCAAAAGAGCCGAGATCGCGCGAGCGCGGCACGATCAGGGTCCGGATCGCGTCGCAACTGAAATGATCGCCCGGGATCGGATCATCCGCACTGTGCCAGCTCACCGCTCTTCTCCCTCGTTGGCCCAGACCGACAGCCGCGCACGCGTCGGGAAGCGTGTCCGCCGTCGCGTCGCCCCACATCCTGTGACGGCGTGCCGCCAAAAGCATTATGGAATGAGTGAGAGGGAACGAAAATGGAAACCGGGGAAACGTATCGTTTCCAAAAGCACCGTTTGCGCTTGCGCAGCGGTATCGCGGAAGTGATCGGCCCCCACGGGGTGGCCCAAGTTCAAAATTGGTGCAGGGTCGGCCTCTGATCCACGGTTAGCTTGGCCGGCGGAGCCGGTCGGGTGAGGCGGGCACGAACACCTCCGAGGCTGGCGGCCGGTAGCCGAGTGAAGCGTGCGGACGCACGCCGTTGTCGTGTCGTCGCCAACTCTCGATCACGATCTGCGCCTCCTTGAGCGTGTAGAAGATCTCGCCGTTCAACAACTCGTCTCGTAGCCGTGCGTTAAAGCTTTCGACGTAACCGTTCTCCCATGGCGATCCGGGTGCGATGCAGGCGGTCTTCGCGCCGACGCCGGTGATCCAGGACTGTACCGACGTGTCCATGAACTCCGGACCGTTGTCCGAGCAGCTGTTGCCCGGCACACCGCGTAGGATGAGCAGGTCGGACAGCACGTCGATGACGTCCGCCGCCTTGAGTTTGCGCGCCACCCGGATCGCCAGGCACTCACGCGTGAACGCATCGACCACGTTGAGCATCCGGAACTTGCGCCCGTC
>NZ_JAKSYB010000082.1:0-556 GCF_022829505.1 Methylobacterium sp. J-043
TCTTCTCGCCGACCGATTGGGCATAGGCCGGCATCCCCGCCGCGCCCAGCAGGAGCAGGCAGGCGGCGGCAGTGAGTGTCGTTCTCATGAATGTCTCCTAGGGAAGAATCGTACCTGTCGGAGCAACCGGAGCGGGCGTTCCTCTGACCGTCGTCGCCGAAGACGATATCGGCATCGGCGTCGGCTTGGCCGGCATCGATCGTGTCGGCACCGAGACCGCCGAGCACCACGTCGGCGCCTGCACCCGTGGTGATGGTGTCGCGCGCGCCGCCATTGCGGTCGCTGATGATGCGGGCACGGATGCCGAGTTCGAAGGTGGCGAGGCCGTTGTCGCCGAGCACGATGTCCGCGCCCACGCCCGTGGTTACGGTGTCGCTGCCCGAGCCGCCGAGCACGACGTTGTCGCCGTCGCCGGCCTCGATCCGGTCGTTGCCGCCGTCATTGGTCTCGGTCGAGGCCACCTCGACGCGGACACCGGCGGCGAACAGAGCGTAGCCCTGGTCGCCGAGCACGATGTCGTTGCCGCCGAGCGCGGTGATGACGTCGGCACCCGTGC
>NZ_JAKSYB010000025.1:0-191485 GCF_022829505.1 Methylobacterium sp. J-043
TTGATTTTTAACAAATTTTCAATCATCCCATGTTAACCTAAGATAGTTCAACGAGGCCCTTGGTAGTTCTATGCTGCGAAACTCTAAGATACTGATTAAGTCGGTTGTTCCACTCTTAATCATGGCTGCCGTCCCGTGGGAGAACGGCTATTGCGAGAGCTTCAACGCGAAGCTGCGGGATGCACTCCTCAACGGCGAGGTGTTCTACACCCTCAAGGAGGCCAGCGTCGTGATCGAGCAATGGCGGAGGAACTACAACAGCATCCGGCCGCACTCGTCGCTCGGCTATCAGTCACCTGCGCCCGAGGTCGTCATCTGGCCAACCGAACCGAGCGGCTCAGGGCCGCTCGCTCACCCCGCCATCGTCACGCGACCGACGATGCACTAACTTCGAACCTGGGCCACCGAATGGGGGCAGGCCAGGGATGGTCTAGTTTGCCGATGCGATGACCTTCGCCGTCAGCGGCGAGACCGGCACGTCCGCCCGCCAGGCTGATCCGGACCGGGCCGGGTCGTAGCCGGCTTGGTAGAGGCTGCGCATGTAGGCCGTGTCGAAGCCGCGCGCGGTCGAGGTCCGCGGCGCGTCGTCGTCGATGTAGGTGAGGTGGAAGCCGATGTTGTTGGCCCGGGAGAAGGCGTAGGTCGCCGCAAGGCTCGCGCGGCTGCGGGCCTGGCTGCCCGTTGCGACCGTCTGCTCGACGATGGAGAGCGTGTCGTTCCTCACCAACTCGAAGTCGGGTTCGACCCTGCCGTTCATCAGGACGTAAATGTTGGATTTGCGCGGGACCGATCCGGCCCGGCCGCCGCGCACCAGGAACGCCTGCGGCACGGTGAAGACCGGTGTCACCACCGAGCCGTCGACATGAAGTTCCTGGAAGGCGCGGTCGCCGGTCCGCACGTCGAGCAGTTGAGGCGGGAACACCGCAGGAATGCTGGCGGAGGCGGTGAGCGCATCCCGGAACAGCGTCACGGCGTTGGGGGCGCCGCTCGCGGCGATAGCACCCATGTTCCAGATCATCGCGCGCTTGGCGTCGAGATTGGTCGTCACGACGAGCAGGCGGCGACCCTTGGCATGCTCGGTGGCGACGGCGGCGAGAAGGTCCGGCGTGACGTAGCGTCCGACGAGATCGCGCAGGCGGTCGTCGCCGAACAGCCCGGAACCGAACAGCACGTTCACGACACTCGGGTCCTTCACCAGGTTGCCGGCGACGCCGCTGGTGTAGATCTCGGTCAGCACCGGATCGTAGTCCGGCCCGAGAAAGGCGAACGGCGCGATCAGGGCGCCCGTGCTCACACCGGAGACGAGGCTGAACTCGGGGCGGGTGCCGGTCGCGGTCCAGCCGTTGAGCACCCCGGCCCCGAAGGCGCCGTCGCCGCCCCCGCCCGATAAGGCGAGGTAGGAGAAGGGGCGGTTGCGTACCGACTTGTCAGACAGCATCGCAGTGAATGTTTCGACGGACGCGTCCGAGTAGGCGCGGGCGCCGGGGATGCCAGACACCTGCCCGGCCGCGGACTCGCCCGAGCCATAGGCAATGCGGGGTACGGAGGCGCACCCTCCCAGCGATCCGGCGACCGCCGAGACGAGGGCTATGCGCGACAGGCTATGGCGGCGGGGGAACGTCATAAGGTTTCCTAAGGTACCCAAGGCGGCGCCGGGCTTCGAACGAGCAGAACGGCCGGCTCAAAGGGGGGGCGGGATGAGCCGGCCGTCGCACCACGCGGCCCAACAGGCTTGGGACGCGCGATCCATAAAAATCCAGGGTTCTTCGACAAACGCGATATCGAAGATGATCATCAGATCGAAGCTTTCACTATCTTGGCAAATATCTATCGTAGAATTTTTACTATATTTCAAATTAGAACATGGTAAATCAGATGGCAATTAGCGCCATGAACAAAAATGCAATGAACAAGTAAAAGATCTTCATGTCACGAATCACATATGGTCGAGATCTGGTTTTTCGGATGGCTTGATCCCGGATTTTCCACCTGGGAACTCCCTGGATTTGATTTCCGAACTTCGGCTGCCCGGAAGGGGGTCCGCCCGGACCCCTGTGTCGAGCGTCGTTCGAGCGAGCGGCGTTTCATCACTCCACGAGCGCCACGCGCTCCGGGCCCAGGCCCCAGCCGAGGCCGAGGCTCTTCTGAAGCGCGACGTAGGCGTTGGTGTACTCTGCTTGCGCCTGGGCGAGGCTCTGCTCCGCCTGGAGGCGCTGGCGCTCGACGTCGAGGACGTCGATGGTGCTGATCGTGCCGGCGTCGTTGCGCTGGTCCGTCAGCATCGAGGCCCGACCGGCCGACGCGTTGGCCCTGGCGAGGCGCGCCACGGTGGCGCGCTGATTGCCGTAGCGCGAAAGCGACGTCTCGGCGTCCTGCATCGCCTGCAGCACGGCCTGCTCGTACTGGGCCAGCGCCACGTCCGTCCCGGCCTCGGACTGCCGGATCTGAGCAAGGGTGCGTCCGAAGTCGAGGATACTCCACGACAGGGTCGGCCCGAGGTTGTAGGTCGAGGCCGCGAGCGAGCCGATGGAGCCGATGTTGGGCGAGACCCAACCGGCGTTGCCGATCAGATTCACGCGTGGGAACAGCCGGGCCACCGATTGCCCGATCTGGGCGTTGGCGGCGGCGAGTTCACGCTCGGCCCGACGGATGTCCGGACGCCGCCGGATCATGGCAGCGGGGTCGCCGATGGCCACCACACGCGGCGGCATCGGCACCGCACGCGGCGGCTTCAGGAGGTCATCGACGGCGCCCGGCTCCCGCGTGATCAGGACGGCGATCTGGCTCAGGGACTGGTCGATCTGGGCCTGGAACGCCGGGGCCTGCGAGGCGGTGGTCTCGAACTGGGTGCGCAGGCGCTCGACGTCGAGCGACGACGCCGCGCCGCCGCCGAGCCGTTGCTCGCTCAATCTGACGGCTTGGCGTTGCAGACCCGCCGCCCTCTGTGTCAGCGCAAGACGCCTCTGAGCCCCGCGCAGGGTGACGTAGGCCTGCGCGACCTCGGCCGCGACCTGCACCTGCGCGTCGGCGAGCGCCGCCTCGGCGGCCTCGCCCTGGGCTGCCGCCTGCTCGATGGCACGCTGCTTGCCGCCGAAGATGTCGATCTCCCAGGTGGCGTCGAAGCTCGCGTTGTACAGGTCGATGTTCAGCGACTTCGGAACGGGGGCCCCGGATGCACCGGCGCCCAGGCCGCTTCCGACGAAGTCCCTGACGGGGAGCTGATTGTTCAGCGCGAAGGTGTTCGCCGAGATGCTCGGGGCGAGGTCGGCCGTCCTTTGGCCGAGCATGGCACGGGACTGACGCAGGCGAGCCGAGGCGATCTGAACGTTCGTGCTGGAGGCAAGCGCCTCCTCGACGAGGTCGCTCAGCACGGGGTCCCGCAGGGCGATCCACCACCGTGCCGGCGGGTCGACCGGAACGGCGGTCCGCACCGTGGCGGCCCGTACGAACGGTGCTCCGGTGGTGGCACGGGGCGCGGCGTCCGGGGCGCCCGCGTAGTCCGGACCGACGACGCAGCCGCCGAGGAAGGCCGCGACCGTCGCGGGCGCCGCGGCGCCGAGCAGGGTTCTGAGGGTCATGACGCGGTGACTCAATGCATCGCGACCGGACCGCCCTTGGGCAGCGGACGCAGGAACAGGACGAGGGGAATGACCACCAGCATGATCACACCGAAGACGAAGAAGAGGTCGGAGAAAGTCATCACCAGCGCCTGGGTGTCGACGACCTGCTTCAGGCCTGCGAGGGCCTGACGCATGCCGTCGGGGCCGCCCGCACCGCCCATCGCGTTCAGGCGATCCTGAGCCAGAACGGAGTTGGCGTTCACGGATTCGAGCAGGCGGTCGGTGTGGAGGTCGTTCCGACGCTCCTGAAGGGTGGTGATCAGGGCGAGGCCGAAGGAGCCGCCGAGGTTGCGTGCGCCGTTGAACAGGCCGGAGGCGTCGTTCGCCTTCTCGGGCGGGACTGACGTCGTCGCGGCCTGGTTGAGGAACAGCAGCGAGAAGCCCTGACCGAGCCCGCGCAGGAGTTGCGAGACCACGAACTGGCCGCCCGCGTCGTCGGTGGTGAGACCGGAATCGAGGAAGCAGCTCCAGCCGTAGAAGATCAGGCCGAGGGCGACGGCGATCCGCACGTCGATCACGCGGATCAGGAATGGGAAGAAGGGCAGCATCATCAGGGTCGGCACACCCGAGAGCAGCACGATGTGCCCCGCCTGCTCGGCGTTGTAGCGCGGCACCTGCGCCAGGAACTGGGGGATCAGGTAGAGGATGCCGTAGAGCCCACCGCCGACCGCGAAGCTCATCAGGAACACGCTGCCGAAGGCCCGCTTGCGCAGAAGGCTCATGTCGATCACCGGGACTCTTGCGGTGAGTTGCCCGATGGCGAGCAGGACGAAGCCGAAGGCCGCTGCCACGCTCAGCGAGACGATGAGGTTCGAGTCGAACCACTGCTCGCGCTGACCGTCCTCCAGCACCACGGTGAGGCAGCCGAGGCCGATGATGAGGCCGAGGATGCCGAACCAGTCGCCTTGGAATATCTGCGCCGGTTGGGCCTTCTCGTGCGGCAGGCCCACGAAGAGCAGGACGAGAAGGCCGAGGCCGATGGGGACGTTGATGAAGAACAGGTAGTGCCAGCTCGCGTTCTCCGTGAGCCAGCCGCCGATGACGGGACCGACGACAGGGCCGAGCACGGCGGTCATCCCGAAAAGGGCGACCCCGATGGGTTGCTTCTCCGGAGGCAGGCGCGTCGCGACGATGGTGAGCGCCGTCGGGATCATGCCGCCGCCGGCCAATCCCTGGCCGACGCGGCCGATGATCATCATGTCGAGGTTGGTCGCCACCCCGCACAGCACCGAGAAGCCGACGAACAGGATGGTGCACGTGACCAAGAAGTTGCGCAGGCCGAAGACGCGTTCGAGCCATCCCGTGAGCGGGATGATGATGATCTCGGCGACGAGGTAGGACGTCGAGATCCACGTGCCCTCCGAGCCGCTGGCGCCGATCTCGCCCTGGATGGTCGGCAGGGCGGCGTTGACGATGGAGGTGTCGAGGGTCGCCATCAGCGCGCCGATGGTCCCGGCTGCGACGGCAAGCCAGGCGGCGGCGTCCGCCTTGGCCGGAGGGGTGTGGTGCTCGCTCACGGACGGGCGCCCGCCGAACGCGCCCGGCCGACCTGTCCGCCCGGTCCCACCTGTGCCACGGGCTCTTCGGCCTCGCCGTCCTCCTCGTCCTTCTCCTCGTCGGTCGCCGCGCGTGTATCGACCGTGACGACGACGCTCAGCCCGGGAACCAGGACCTTGCGGGCCTCGGAGCCGGCCTTGAACCGGATGCGGACCGGCACGCGCTGTACGATCTTGGTGAAGTTGCCGGTGGCGTTCTCGGGCGGGATCAGCGCGAACTGTGCGCCGGTGCCCGGCGAGAAGCTGGCCACGCGCCCCTGCAGGTCCCTACCCGAGAGGGCGTCGACGGCGACGGTCACCGGCTGCCCGATCCGCATCAGGCCGACCTGGGTCTCCTTGAAGTTCGCGTCGATGTAGAGGTCGTCGACCGGCACGACGCTCATCAGGCGCGTACTGGCCTGGACGTACTGGCCGACCCGGGCGGTCAGGTCACCAACTCGGCCGGCGATGGGACTTTTGATCGTGGCGTGGCCGATGTCGATGCGGGCCCGTAGCAGCCCGGCGCGGGCCTGATCCACTGCGGCCTTGGCCTGGACCACTGCAGCCTTCAGGGTGTCGACCTGTTTCGTGGCCGATAGCAACTGGGCCTTGTTGACCTCGACCTGAGCGTCGTTCTGCTCGGCTTGGCTACGATACTGGTCGAGCTTTTCCACGGTGTCGGCGCCCGATGCCGCGAGCGGCTTGTAGCGCCGGACCTGCTCGGCGGAGAACCGAGCGTTGACCTGCGAGACGGACAGCTGTGCCTTGGCCTGGTCGATCTGCGCCTGCTGCCGCGAGAGCTCGGTCTCCGCGCGGGCGACGTCGGCTTGGCGCACGTCGACCTGAGCCTGCTGCTCCGTGAGCCTCGCCTGGGCCTCGCCGTCGTCGATGGTCATCAGGATCTGGCCTGCAGCCACGACTTGGTTCGCCGACACCGGAAGCGAGGAAACGTACCCCGAGACCTGGGGAGAGACCGTCACCTGATCGGCCTTGATGTAGGCGTTGTTGGTCTCCTGGAAGAACCGGCCGACCGTCCAATACCGGTATGCCCAGATCCCGGTGCCGACGATGGCAGCGATCCCGATGACCGCGAGCAGAACCTTCACCCAGGTCTTCTTCAGAGGCGACGGCTTCTCGGCATCCTCCCGCTCGCCATCGGCCTTCGACGCGGTGTCGCCCGCAAACTTGTCGTCACTGCGCGGCCCGCGTTCAGCGCCATCGTGGCTCCGCGTCTGGGAACGGGTCTCCGAGTCCTGCTCAGCCACTGCCATCGTACGTCCGCCACGCGACCGAATTATATGAAACGAAGTCGTTCCCTAATCTCGTTCTGCATGGCGCGCAATTCAAATTCGTAGGCTGATGCGTCCCTGTTCATGGGTGATTCGGCACTACCTAGGGGGATCCCCTTCCGTTAGGGAAAGGCGACCGCTACGTTTCCTGCAAGGGAGGAGCGACATCGATGTCTACGGAGTCAGCGTTGGCGGCGCCCCAGAGGCGTGTCGGGCGCCCTGCGCGCGGGACGGAGGGCGAAGCAACCCTGCGGATCTTGGATGCTGCCACCCCGATCTTCCTGTCAGAGGGGTTCGAGGCGGCCAGCATCGACGCCATCGCGACTGCGGCAGGAATCTCGAAGAAGACCTTCTACGTCAGGTTCGGATCGAAGGCAGACCTGTTCGAGGCCGTTTGCGTGCGCTTTATCGAGCAGCGCATACCGGCCATCGCGCGTGAAGCGGCCCACGATGGTCCTGTTGGCGAACGTCTGCACAGGCTCGCCCTGGCGACGCTGCAGTCCGCATTGGTTCCGGACGTCGTCGCGTTCCAGCGGATCATCACGGCGGAGGCCAAGCGCTTCCCGCAGTTCGCCCACGCGATGTGCGACTTCGGCCAGTCCCGAATCCACGCCATGATCGAGCACTGCCTGGAGGCCGGCGTGCGGACCGGCCAGATCGTGGTCGAAGACGTCCGCTTCGCGGCCAACTACTTCCTCAACGCGACGATCCGACAGCCGCTCGACATGGCGGTCCTCGGCCTGGAACGACCCGAGATGACCCACCTCAAGCGGGAGGCACTGAAGCGCAACGTCGAGATGTTCCTGCGGGGCGTCCGCCCGTAAGGCGCGGCGGGCCGACCGGCATCTGAAACGCCTGCCGACAGCAGCGGCGGGCCGGCGATCCGCGCGTCCGGTCCGGATCCGAGCCGTACACCGAGTGGCATTCAGCGCTGCAAGGCGGCCATGCTGTCGCGACAAATCATCATGTCGCTTCCTTGCGCGACGAAGCCGGCCATCATCCGCACGTCGTCCGGCTGCCGTGGGCTTGCGGCGACGAGGCCGGCTTCCCGCTTGAGCCGCTGATTGCAGCCGCAGGTCGGCAAACCGACATCCGGGGTGCAGGCGTCGTGACGCATGCAGGCCGCGTCGAGGGCGTCGATAGGCGTCACTCCAGGACCGTCGTTGCCTGGGCCGCAGTAATGGCCGTGGATCAGGAGCTTGGGACGCGCGGTCTGCGCGTGGAACTCCTGGGCACCGGCGGGCACCGTAAGGGCGATGGCGAGGATCGGCGCGAGCAGGCCGGCAAGTCTGTGAAGGCGCATGGGACCAGTCCGTTCGGTGCCGCACCATGCAAGCACCGGATTTGGCCACCCAACATTTAGTAAACCTCATCGTTCCATTGGATGACGGCATTCTACCATGCGTTTGACGGGTGGGCAGAGCCCATGATCTGCGGCAGGCCAAGCTTGCCCCACTAAATACCTACCAGATCGTGAGGTAGCGATCCAACGTGCCATTTTATATGGAACGATTGCGTATCCGGTCTGTTGTGGCACCCGAGGCATCCCGGGACCGGCCTGTGGCCCTCTCGCCCCCGCACTCGCAACCCCTTCAGGACGTCGCAGACATGACCACGAACGCACGTGTTTCCCTCGCCGCAGCCGCCCTCGCGCTGAGCATCGCGGGTCTCGGCTCCGCCAATGCCCAGGTCGTCGGCCTCGGTTCCCCCTCGGTCAACACCGGTGTCTTCCGCGCGGAGGCCCTGCGCAACGACGCCTACAGCATCGAGGCGGGCCGCATTGCCCTGTCCCGCTCGCACGACCCGAAGGTCCGTCGCCTCGCGCAGCGCTCGATCGCCAACCGGCAGGCGACCACGGACGCGCTGCTTCCGACCGGCGCCTCGCTCTCGGCCGGCGGCATCGTCGTCGATGACCGCGCCCTGCCGCTCGACGCGCCGTTCGCGGTCATCGGCACCCCCGTCGCGGCCGTCGGCGCGGCGGTCGGCGTCCCGGCCGTGGTGAATGCCAATCGGGCGGAACCCGGCAAGCGCGTGGCCCTCGATCCCGCTCGCCAAAAGATGCTCGCGAACCTGAACGCCGCCGACGGTCGTGATTTCGACGCCGTCTATTCCGGCCAACTGGCAGCCGCCAACGCCGAGAACGTCAGGCTCTATCGCGGCTACGCCCGGACCGGCGACAGCGCCGCCGGCCGCCAGTTCGCGACCCAGGCCCTGCCGATGCTGGAGGACACCCGCGAGGACGGCGCCGTCCTGCATTCCCGCAAGGTGAATGGCGGCGCCGAGGACTGAAGCCTCCACGTTCTCCGTCGGGGCGGCGCCGGGGATCCGTGTGCCGTCCCGTTCGGGTGCCCCGTCAGGATGCAGGGCCGAACGACGAAGAGGTGGAACGCGTGATCCTCCCGAAGCTGGCACTGGCGATCCTGATCGGTATCGCCGCCTTCGCCTGCTCGGCGGACGAGGCCGAACAGGCAGCCCTGTGCCGGGGCGACGTGATGCGGCTGTGCATGGGCGAGATCCCGGACCAAGACCGGATCGGGTCGTGCAGGAAGGCCAAGCTGGCCAGCCTCAGCCCCGGCTGCAAGACGGTGTTCGTCAGAGGCCTGCAGGAAGCGGGCGCCCAACGCACGGCCAGAGTTCGTTGAAGGTATGGCCGTGCATGAGGGTGGGGCATCACTTCGGACGCCAACGAACGAGCGTAAGGTTGCAGACTTCGGGGGCGTACGCCCATTCGCGCAACTTGTCCGACCGCAAGGACAGGATCGGCTCAAGTCGATGTGCGGCGGCGTTTCAGCGATCGTCGACGGCAACCCGTCCCGCGTCCCGACCGGCTCCCTTGCAGGTAACCGGCGAGCATGCCTGGCTTGCCCTACTCCAGGCACGTTCGATGACCTTGACGGAGCATGACATCGCATCTGTCCTGGGGGGGCGGGACCCCACCGCTCTGGTGCCCCCTAGACACGGCGAAGATGCGCTCGAATACGGCAGCCGACGGGACGGTGATCGGCCGAGGGCAGCCCGATCGACCCGAAGAAGGGGGCCAGCCCATTCGAATGGCTCTACTCAAGAGGCGGCACAGCCTTCAGGCGTCGAGGAAGGCGACGGTCTTCCGCGTGAAGGTCTCGTGGTTCTGGAAGATGCCGCCGTGGCCGGCATCCTCGTAGAAGACGAGCTCGGCGTCCGGCAGCCGTCGCGCCATGTCCGCGGAGTTGGCACTTGGCACCATGACGTCTCGGTTGCCGTTCACGACGAGGACGGGCCGCGCAATGCCTCCCAGGTCCTGCGGCGCCTGGCGACCCCAGGCCTGGATCGCCTTGAGCTGCCGTAGGAACGCTCCCATCCCGACCGGCGTGTCCCGATCCGCCGTGCGCTCCTTCAGCCGTCCCAGGAACGCCTTGGCGGCCTGGCGGCTGGGCTTCGATGCCGTGAAGAACAGGTACGTCTTCGGATCCCGGAAGGTCAGGAGCCCCTTCAGGATGAGCGGCCAGGACACCGCCCCGACCCTCTCGATGCCTGCGCCCCCGGCGGGGCCGGTCCCGGCCAGGATCAGCCGACGCACGAGGGTCGGCTCGCGCAGCGCGACTTCCTGCGCCACGAAGCCTCGGAGCGAGAAGCCGAGGATGTCGACGTGGTCGAGCCCGAGCGCGCGGATCGTCGCCACCGTGTCCGAAGCTATTTCCACCACGGTGAGCAATGGCTTGCCACCCGAGGCGCCGATGCCGCGATAGTCTAGGGCGACGACCGGACGGCCGGCAGCGAGCCCGTCGACGATGCGGGGGTCACGTTGTCGAGGTTCGCGCCCCAGTGGTTGAGCAGGATCACCGGGACGCCGGTAGCGAGTCCGAGTTGCCGGTAGGCGAAGGTCGTGCCGACGGCCTGGACGCTGCGGGTCGGAACGTCGACCCACCGTGTCGCGGGGTCGGCGAACCGGGAAAGCGGCATGTCCATAACAGGCATCCTCCTCAACGGATCTCGACCACGACCTTGCCCTTGGATCTTCCGCCCTCAAGATCGGTCAGGGCCGCGTCGGTCGCTGCGAACGGGACCACCCGGTCCATGACCGGGCGGATGGTGCCGGCCTCGATCAGCGCCGCGATCTCGGCCAGCTGCGCTCCGTTCGCCCGCATGAACAGGAACGCATAATCGATGCCGCGTGCCTTGGCCCTGCGGCGGATGCTCAGGCTCAGCAGGCTCATGACCTGCGCGAGGAACCAGTTCAGCCCCTGTGCCTTGGCGAAGGCCGGGTCCGGCGGGCCGGAGATCGAGATCAGCCTTCCGCCCGGCCTGAGTACGTCCAGCGACTTCCGCAGCGTGTCGCCGTCGAGGCTGTTCAGAACGACGTCGTAGCCGGACAGCACCTTCTCAAAATCCTGGCGCTTGTAATCGACGACGACATCGGCCCCGAGGTTCCTGACAAGGTCGGCATTCCCGGCGCTCGCGGTGGTCGCGACCGTGGCGCCGAGGTGCTTGGCGAGCTGGATGGCGAAGGTGCCGACGCCGCCGGATCCGGCGTGGATCAGCACCTTGTCGCCACGTTTGACCTTGGCGTGCTCGACCAGGACCTGCCATGCCGTCAGGCCGACGAGGGGGATCGAGGCCGCCTCGGCCATGGAGAGGTTCTTGGGCTTGAGCGCCACGTCGGTCTCGTCAACGGCGATGCGCTCCGCGAGGGTGCCGATGCGACCGTCGCGGGGCCGGGCGTAGACCTCGTCGCCCGCCTTGAAGCGGCGCACGCTCGACCCGACCCGGATGACGGTGCCGGCAAGGTCGTGCCCTAGGACGAAGGGTGGCTTGTACGGCAGGAGGAGCTTGAACTCGCCGCTGCGGATCTTGGCGTCGAGGACGTTGAGCCCCGCCGCCGCGATCTCGATCAGGACGTCGCCTGGGCCCACCGTGGGTTCAGGCAGATCGCCCATGCGGAGCGGCTGCTTCTTCTTGTATCGGTCGAGGATGAACGCCTTCACGGGCCTACGGTCTCCGATTTTTGGGGGGAAGATTCACGCGACGGAGGCGTAGCGCGGTGCGGCGTGAATCTGGGCGAAGCCTGGGATCATCGCCTGTCGAGCGGCCTGGAAGGCGTCCCACTGCCCGGCGTCGTGAAGCGGCGGGATCGTCACCGGCTCGCGGCGGTCGAACCCGGCCAGTGCGGCGTCCACGAGGTCGCCGACCTCCATCATCGGCGGCAGCGTGGCGGGGTCTGCTCCCGACCGGCTCCAGATCTCGGTCCGGGTGGCCGCGGGCAGCACGGCCTGCACGTACACCCCCTTGGGTGACAATTCGTGGCTCAGACCCTGGGACAGGAACAGGACGAAGGCCTTGGTCGCGCCGTAGACCGACATGCCGAACTCCGGGACCAAGCCAACCACGGAGCCGATGTTGACGATGGCGCCCGCACCGGCCTTGGCGAAGCGGGGCGCGACCGCGCTAGCGAGCAGGACCAGCGTCGTCGTGTTCAGGGTCACGAGCCGTTCGACGTCGTCGGTGGCCTGCTCGATGAAGCTGCCGCCGACGTTGGCGCCGACGTTGTTGACCAGGATGCCAATGCGGTCGTCGTCGCGCAGCCGCGTCTCGACGGCCCGGACCTGATCCGGAACGGTAAGGTCGGCCGGCAGGACGTCAACGGCAACGCCGTGCTCACATCTGAGCCGGTCGGCGAGGTCATCCATCCGTGCCTTGTCGCGGGCGACCAGCACGAGGTCGTGCCCACGTCGGGCGAAGCGGTCGGCATAAGTCGCCCCGATCCCGGTCGATGCCCCCGTGACGAGAACCGAACTGTTGGCTGTCATGGGACACGCCCTTTCCTGTCAGATCCATAATCATGATTGCGATCATGATTGAACTCAAATATGATGATGGTCATATTTACGTCAACGGGGTCGATGGGGAATTTTTGAGATGCGTGTCACGCAGGAGCAGATGCGGGAGAACCGTCGCCGCATCCTGGCGGCGGCGAGCCGCCTGTATCGCGACAAGGGCTACGATGCGGTCGGCGTCGCCGAGGTGATGAAGGCCGCCGGCCTGACGCATGGCGGCTTCTACGGTCACTTCGCCTCGAAGGAGGATCTGATGGCGCACGCCATCGCGCATGCCACGACCGAGGTGTCGGGCAGGGGCGGCGACCTGCGGACGTTCATCGGGAAATATCTGTCACCCGCGCATCGGGACGACGCCGCGGATGGATGTCCGATGGCAGCCCTGGCCGCCGACGTTCGTCACCGCCCGCCAGCGGCGCGTTCGGCCATGACGACGGGCATCCGCACGCAGATCGACCGGATGGTTCAGGCGGTTCCGGAGGGCGTCAGCGCCGACCGCCGCCGCGAGGCCATCGGCACCTACGCGGCTATGATCGGTGCGCTCATCCTGGCTCGGGCAGCCGATGACCCGGCGCTCTCGGACGAGATCCTCCAGCAGACCCACGCCTGGCTTGTCGACGGCACCAGCGAAGCGAGCGCCTCGACCGACACATAACCCCTCATACCAAATCCGTTTGATCCCTTCGGGATGGCGGATTTGGGCTTCGCTCAGGCGCCGCGCAGGCCCCACTGTCCAACATGGTTCGCCTGGAAAAGAGCACGCCCCAGATCTGGCGGGTCACGGTGTCCAACCCGCCCGTCAATCTCGTCGTCCCCGAAATGGTGTCGGCGCTGCATGCCGTCGTCTTGGAAACGGACGGTCCGAGGGGCGGCACCGGCAGGTAGCCTAGCCGCAAGTGAATGTCCGGTTTCGGGCGGTGCGCTGGTGGCCGCTCCTGGCACACAGCCGAACAAGCGGAGCGCGAACTCCTGCCTTCTTCCGGACCTCTGCTTGCGGCTGCACAGGTGTCCGCTACGAATCCAGCCGGTCTGGAAACGATCGCTTGTTGCTCTGGCTTGAGCTGCTCCGACGACAAGAAGATTCTGTACACATCAGATGAATGCGGTATCGCAATGTTCAGCCAAATTTATAAATAGTAGATTTATAGGACATGACCAACAACGCGGGTCCATAGATGCTATGCTTCATCAATTGCCGTGTATGCTATCGAAGAAAATTTTCGGTGCGCCGCGCATGAAGACGCCGACATCATCGGAGAGCGTCTGAGACAGATCTTCTGGGATCGGCCAGCCATAAACAAACTTTCGGATCGCGAGATAGAAGACCTTGCCGTGTAGGGCCCAGGCCGCCTCGGCCTCCCGCTCGGTCAAGGGAACCGCGGCGAAATCCGGCAGGCCGAGATCCGCCCGGAGTTCAGCGCAGATCGGATGGATGACGCGGTCACGCACGATCTCAAGATAGCGCGGAGCGATGTCGTAGCCCTTCAGCCCCGAGAAGACGAAGATGCGCACCCAGACATAGTCGAAGATCCTCCCGGCATACTCGCTATAGAAGCGCAGGATCCGCGTCTCCAGCGGTTGCGAGCGGTCCTGCACTAAGCCGCTCCAGGCCGGATTCCAGCGCTGCACGTAGACGTGCTCGTAGACACGGTCGAGCAGCGCTTCCTTGGTGGGGAAGTAGCGAAAGATTGCCGAGTGCGTGATGCCGAGGCTCTTGGCCAGTTCCCGTGTCTGACCGCCGAGACCGTGCTCGGCGAAAAACTGCGCCGCTGCCTCGACGATCTGCTGCTCACGCTGCGCCGCGGGGAGACGCCGCCGGCCAGTAGGGTCCAGCGTCGGCGGCTTCCCATCCGGGACATCCTCCAGGGTGGCGGGCGAATCCATGCTTCGTGACCGTTTGGTTATTTCGCTTGACGCGATCGTCCGCACTTGGATAGCTTGTAACCAAGCGGTCAACAACGATCGACCGCGGCGACATGCGGCCTGTGGGAGGGACGCTCATGAAGGCTCGTGCCTTCGATTACCGTCGCGTGGCAAGCGTGGCGGAGGCGCTCGACACCTATGCTGCCTGTGAAGGCGTGGCGCGCTTCCTTGCGGGCGGCCAGAGCCTGCTGCCGGCTCTGAACCTACGCCTCGACGCGCCCGACCTGCTCATCGACATCGGACGGATCGAAAGTCTGCGCGGCATCGCGCTTGAGGGCGACCGGCTGCGCATCGGCGCCCTCACGCGTCACGCTGAGACCCTGACCTCCCCGCTGATCGCCAAGCACGCCCCGCTCCTGACCCAGGCCGCGGCCTACATGGCGCATCCGGCGATCCGCAATCTCGGCACGATGGGCGGCAGCCTCGCCCTGTCCGATCCGGCCTCCGAACTGCCGGCCTGCATGCGAGCGCTCAGCGCCGAGCTCGAGATCACCGGCCGTGACGGTACCCGTACGGTCACGGCGGACCACTTCTTCCTCGACCTGTTCGAGAACGTGATCGAGCCCGGCGAGATGTTGACCGCGGTGCGCGTGCCGCTGCCCGTGCCCGGCACGCGGATGCGGTTCGAGGAAATCGCCCGGCGACGCGGTGACTACGCCTTGGTCGGCCTCGCGGCGCATCTCGTCCTCACCGGTGCGACGGTCGAATCGGCCCGCCTCGCCTTCTGCTCGGTCGGCCCAACGCCGATGCGGGCGCCAGCGGCCGAGGCCGCGCTGGCCGGCCGGCCGCTCGATGCGGCGGCGATTGCGGAAGCCAAGGCAGCGCTCGCCGAAGACCTCGCGCCGGACGAGGACGAGGGCTTCTCGGCGGCGGCCCGGATGCATCTCGCCCGCGTCCTGCTCGGCCGGGTGCTGTCCGCTCTGAGGGGACAAGAGTACGGCGAGATGGCGGCATGATCGAGCCGCAGCCCGTCACCGTCACCATCAACGGCGCCCGCGTCCACCGCTTCGTCGAGCCGCGGGTCTCGCTCGCCGACTTCCTGCGGCGCGATCTCGGCCTCACCGGCACCCATCTCGGCTGCGAGGTCGGCGCTTGCGGCGCCTGCATCGTCAATCTCGACGGACAGCCGGTCCATGCCTGCCTGATGCTCGCGGTGCAGGCGGACGGGATGCGGATCGACACAATCGAAGGTCTGTCGGATTCCGGCGAACTCGCCGAACTGCAGGCGGCCTTCCACGCCCGCAACGCCCTGCAATGCGGTTTCTGCACGCCGGGCATCCTCGTGGTCGCCCGTGACTTTCTCCGCGACTGCCGCGCCAGCGGACGCAGGCCCACGCGTGCGGCGATCCGCGACGCGCTCTCGGGCAATTACTGTCGCTGTACCGGTTACGAGGCGATCGTCGACGCCATCGAGAGCGTCGCGGGCGCAGCCCCGATGCGCGAGGATGCGGCGTGAGCGCGGCGACCGACAGCCCAACCCACCGCGGCGAGAAGGGCCGCTATATCGGCCGCGGCCTGCCGCGTCCGGGCGCCAAGCGCCTGCTGGCGGGGCGGGGCCGCTACACCGACGACGTGAGCCTGCCGCGCATGCTCCACGCCGCCTTCCTGCGCAGCCCCTACGCCCATGCCCGGCTCGGCGCCATCGACGTGTTGGAGGCCGCCGCGATGCCCGGGGTGCACCGGGTGCTGACGGGCGCGGATTTTTCCGCGATCTGCACACCGTGGGTCGGAACGCTCAGCCATTTCAAGGGCATGCGATCGGCGCCCCAACTGCCGCTGCCCCTCGAGAAGGTCGTCTGGGCCGGGCAGCCGGTGGTGATGGTGGTGGCCGAGACTCGCGCTGAGGCGGAGGACGCGCTCGAAGCGGTCCAGGTGGAGTTCGAGGAGCTGGAGGCGGTGGTCGATCTCGACGCCGCCCGGGCGCCCGACGCGCCCCGCATCGACGCGGACGCGACCGACAACGTCCTGTTCCGCACCCGCATCGAGTTGGGCTCGACGGCGGAGGCCTTCGCGGGAGCGCAGAGCGTCGCGGTCGATCTGCGCTTCGGCCGGCACACGGCGGTAACGATGGAGCCGCGCGCCACGCTCGCCGATTTCGACCCGAGCGAGGAGCGGCTCACCGTCCACCAATCGACCCAGACGCCCTACCAGTTCCAGGATCTCTACGCCCGCCATTTCGGCCTGTCCGAGGCGCGGGTGCGGGTGATTGCGCCCGATGTCGGCGGCTCCTTCGGTATGAAGCTGCACGTCTATCACGAGGACATGGCGGTGGTGGGCGCGAGCCTCCTGCTCAAGCGTCCGGTGAAGTTCACCGCCGACCGGATGGAGGCCTTCGCCAGCGACATCCACGCCCGCGACCACCGGGTGCGCGCCCGCCTCGCCTTCGCTCCGGACGGCACCCTGACCGCGATCGAGGTGGACGACGTGACCGGCGTCGGCCCGTTCTCGGCCTATCCGCGCACCAGCGCGGTCGAGGGCAACCAGGTCGTGCGCCTGATCGGCGCGCCCTACCGACTCACCGATTACCGCGCCGACCTCACCGTGGTGGCGCAGAACAAGGTGCAGATGAGCCAGTACCGTGCGGTCGGCCACCCGATCGCCTGCGCGGTGACGGAGCGTCTCGTCGATCTCGCCGCGGACCGGCTCGGCCTCGACCCGTTCGAGATCCGGCGGCGCAACTACGTGACCGACGACATGTACCCGCACACCACGCCGAGCGGGTACCGGTTCGAGAAGCTCTCGCTCGCGACCTGCCTTTCGCGGCTCCACGACCTGATGGACTATCCGCGCCTGCGCGTCGAGCAGGCCGCACTGCGGGAGAAAGGCGTCCATCGCGGCATCGGCATCGCCACCTATGTCGAGATCACCAACCCGACGCCCGCCTTCTACGGGGTCGGCGGCGCCCACATCTCGGCGCAGGACGGCTGCGTCCTCAAGCTGACGCCCGCGGGCGAGGTGCAATGCGCCATCAGCATCACCGAGCAGGGCCAGGGCAGCGAGGCCATCGTCGGCCAGATCGTCGCCGAGGGGCTCGGCGTCGACCGGGACTGCATCCGGGTGCTCACCGGCGACACCGAGACGACGCCCTCGGGCGGGGCCACCTGGGCCTGCCGCGGCGCCGGCATCGGCGGCGAGACCGCCCTCCAGGCGAGCGGCAAGCTGAAGCGGCGCATCCTCGAGATCGCCGCCGCGATCCTGCAGGCGGAGGCCAGCGCGCTCGACATCCGCGAGGGCGTGGTGACGAATGCCGACGGCGCGCCGCGTATGACGCTGAAGGAGCTGGCGAACCTCGCCTATTACCGCTCCGACCTGCTGCCGCCGGACGTTTCGCCGGCGCTGACGGTGGCGCACCACTTCGCCCCGCGCGGCTATCCCTTCGCCTTCACCAACGGCATCCACGGCAGCCTCGTCGAGATCGATGTCGAGACCGGCTTCGTCACCCTCCTCAAGCACTGGGTGGTTGAGGATTGTGGGCGGGTCATAAACCCGCTGTTGGTGGACGAGCAGATCCGCGGCGGCGTGGTGCAGGGGCTCGGTGCCGCCTTCTTCGAAGAGTGCCGCTACGGCGAGACCGGTCAGCTCTTGAATGGCTCGATGACCGATTACCTCGTGCCGATGGCCTGCGAGATGCCGGACATCGTGATCGCCCATGTCGAGACGCCGACGGGCGACACCGAACTCGGGGCCAAGGGTGTTGGCGAGGCCGGCACCGCCGCCGCCTCGGGTGCGGCGCTGAACGCCGTCAACGACGCCCTGCGCCCGCTGGGCGCCAGCATCTCGCAGCTGCCGATGACGCCCGAACGCATCTTGAGGGCGCTCGACGTGATCTGAGCGCGCTCATTCGACTTCGCGACGCGGGCCGCACGCATGAGCCCGCGCGACGACAGGGAGAGAACGATGATCCGACAGGGACCGGGATACAGCGCCGTCTCGCGCCGCACGCTCGTGCGGGGCATGGCTGCGGCCGGCGCGCTCGCCGGGATCGGCATGCCCTTCGTCGCCCAGGCGGCGGAGCCGATCCGCATCGGCTTCCCGACGCCGGTCACCGGCCCGTTCGGCGCCGAGGCCAAGGACCAGATCCGCTCGGCGGAGCTGGCCGTGAAGCAGTTCAACGAGGCCGGCGGCCTGAACGGTCGCATGGCCGAGCTGCTGGTGCGCGACGACAAGCTCAACCCCGGCGAGGCCGCGACCCGGACGCTGGAACTGATCGAGAAGGACCGGGCCCACTTCATCGTCGGCGCCCTGTCAAGCGCAGTGCAGCTCTCGGTCAACGAGATCACCCGCTCGCGCAAGGTGCTCTACATCTCGATCAGCCAGTCCGACACGATCAACGAGGCTAAGGACTTCAGCCGCCACACCTTCCACGAGGCTCTGAACCCGCACATGACCACCGCAGCGGTGGCTAAGCACGCCTTCAAGAAGGGCACGCGGGTCGCCTACCTCGTCGCCGACTACGCCTACGGCCACGAGATGCTGCGCGGCTTCAAGCGCGCGGCGGCCGCCATCGGGGCCGAGACGGCGGGCGAGATCCTGCACCCGTTCGGCGCGCCCGACTACTCGACCTTCATGCCGCGCCTGCGCTCGATGCGCCCGGACATCCTCTGCATCTGCAATTTCGGCCGCGACCAAGCCAACAGCATCAAGCAGGCCAACGATTTCGGTCTGAAGAAGGCCGCGCGGATCGTTGTGCCGGTGCTGCTGCACAACCAGCGCCTCGCGGGCGGTGCCGACGCCTTCGAGGGCGTGGTGGGTGCCAGCAACTACTACTGGCGTCTCGGAGAGACAGTGCCCTCGGCCAAGGCCTTCAACGACGCCTTCCGCGCGGCCTATGGCGGCGCACTGCCCACCGATTATGGCGCCTACGGCTACACGGCCGTGCGCTCCCTGCTGATGGCGGTGCAAGCGGCGGGCGACACCGACACGGACCGGGTGATCGCCGCGCTGGAGGCGCTGCAATACGACGTCGCCAAGGGCTCCGAGCGCTACCGAGCCTGCGACCACCAAGCGATCCAGTCGGTGCTCATCACGGAATCCAAGAAGAAGTCCGAGATGCAGGGCGAGGCCGACCTGTTCAAGATCCTTGAGGTCGAGCCGGGCGCGGAGGCGATGCTGCGCTCCTGCGACGAACTCGGCCACCGGGCCTGACAAGAGCGGGGGCGGCCATGGATCCGGGATTCCTCGACCTCGAACTCATCGCGATGCAGCTCTTCTCGGGCGTAGCGCTCGGCGCCGTGTTCGTGATGCTGGCGCTCGGCCTGTCGATCATCTTCGGCATGCTCGGCATCGTGAACTTCGCCCACGGCAACGTCTTCATGGTCGGCGCCTATGCGGGCGTGTTCGTGATGGAGCGCACGGGCTCATTCTGGGCCGCGCTGCTGTTTGGGCCGCTGATGGTCGGGGCACTGGGCCTCCTGATCGAACGCTTCCTGATCCGGCCGTTGGCCGGGCGTTCGCCGGACGATCCGCTGCTGCTCACCTTCGGGCTCGGCTACGTGCTGGTGGAGGGCGTCCGCATCCTGTTCGGCTCGGACGGCCTGCCCTTCGCCACGCCTGAGGAACTCTCGGGCGTGGCCGATCTCGGCATCGGCTTCTTTCCGATCTACCGGCTGTTCGTGGTCGGCGTGGTGGCGCTGGTCCTCGTCGCCCTCTGGTACGGGCTGGAGCGCACGCGGCTCGGCCTGATCGTGCGGGCCGGCGCCCGCGACCCCGAGATCCTGCGGGTGCTCGGCGTCGATATCCAGCGGCTCTGGCTCTGGGTGTTCGCGCTCGGTATCGCGCTGGCCGCGCTCGGCGGCGTGCTCGCCGCACCGATGCGCTCGGTGAATCCGGAGATGGGCAACGTCGTACTGGGCGAAGCCTTCGCCGTCACGGTGATCGGCGGGATGGGCTCGCTGATGGGCTCGGTCGTGGCCGGGCTGCTTGTCGGCATCGTGGTCTCGATGACCGCGCTCTTCGCCCCCGAGATGGCGAGCATCGCGATGTTCGCCTTCATGGCCCTGGTTCTGCTGGTCCGGCCGCAGGGCCTGTTCGGCAAGCCCGGCCTCGGCGTCTGAGGAGCCCCGCAATGCAGACCCTCGACCAGACCGTCGTCGCGGCACCGCCGAAGGTGCCGCGACGCTCGCCGATCGTCCTCGACGGCGTCTCGCGCTGGCGCGCGCCGCTTTCGATCCTCGCGCTGCTGGCGCTGCCCTTCCTGCTTCCCTCGCAGGCACTCGCGGTCAACGTGCTGATCTACGGGCTCTACGCCGTCGGCTACAACCTGCTCTACGGCTATACCGGCCTGCTCTCCTTCGGCCACGCCGCCTTCTTCGGCACGGGGGCCTACCTCACCGGGATCGGCATCGGCGCGTTCGGCCTGCACCCGCTGCTGGCGATGGCGCTGGCGGTCGTCGCCGCGAGCGGGCTGGCACTCGTCATCGGCACCGTGTCGATCCGCTCGCGCGGCATCTACTTCGCCATGGTGACGCTGGCGCTCGCCCAACTCGTCTACTACGTCGCGCTCCAGGCCTCCTCCTGGACCGGGGGCGAGAACGGTCTTCGCGGCTTCACGGTCTCGACCATCGACCTCGGGATCGTCTCCCTCAATATCCTGAACCCGCTGACGAAGTACCTCTTCGTGCTGGCCTTCGTCGGCGCGGCGCTCGCGCTGATCTCGCGTATCCTCGCCTCGCCCTTCGGCGCGGTGATCGAGGCGATCCGCGAGAACGAGACCCGGGCCCGCGCCTGCGGCTTCGACGTGGAGCGCACCAAGCTCCTCGCCTTCGTGCTGTCGGGCCTGTTCTGCGGCCTGAGCGGAGCGCTCTCGGCGATCCACCTCTCGATCGTGCCGCTGGACAGCCTCGCCTACCACACCTCCGGCACGGCGGTTGTGATGACGCTGGTGGGCGGCGCGGGCACCTTCTTCGGCCCCTTCGTCGGTGCCCTGACCGTGCTGGTGCTGGAGGACGTCCTGAGCCTCTGGACGCCGCACTGGCAGCTCGCGCTCGGCTCCGTCTTCATCCTGTTCGTGCTGTTCCTGCCCCGCGGCCTCTGGGGCACGGCGCTGGGGCGGCTCACCGCGTTGCGGGGGCGCCGATGAACCCTGTCTCGAACCCCATCCTCGAAGTCGAGAACCTCGGCCGGCGCTTTGGCGCCTTCACCGCCCTCGAAGGCGTCTCGGCTGCCTTCGGCGAAGGGCGCATCACCGCCATCATCGGCCCGAACGGGGCGGGCAAGAGCACGTTCTTCAACCTGCTCTCCGGCGCCCTCAAGCCGACGAGCGGGAGCTTGCGCTGCTCCGGCCGCGACATGAACCGTGTGCCCCAGGCGCGCTTTGCCCATCTCGGCATTGCCCGCTCCTACCAGATCACCAACCTGTTCCCGCGCCTGACTGCCCACGAGAACGTGCGCACGGCGATCCAGGCCCGCACCCGCCGCTACGATTTCTGGAGCCGTCGCGACGCGCTCACCGGACTCGGCACGCGCGCCGACGAGATCCTCGACGCGGTCGGCCTCTCAGGCCGCCGCGACCGGACCGCCGCCTCGCTCGCCCACGGCGAGCAGCGGGCCCTGGAGATCGGTATCGCGCTCGCCGCCGACCCGAAGTTGCTGCTGCTCGACGAGCCCACCGCTGGCATGGGCCCGGAGGAGACCAAGGAGATGGTGGCGCTGCTGCGCCGCCTGGGTGAGAGCCGCACCATCCTGCTGGTCGAGCACAAGATGAAAATGATCCTCGGCCTGTCCGAGAGGATCCTCGTGCTGCATCACGGCCGGCTCATCGCCGACGGGACGCCGTCCGAGATCCAGACCGACCGGGAAGTACGCCGAGTCTATCTCGGCCAGAGCGGCGGGTACGGCCATGCTTGAGATCGATCGCCTCGACGCATGGTACGGCCCGAGCCATGTCCTGCACGGCCTCTCCCTCAAGGTGCGGCCGGGTGAGATCCTGGCGCTGGTCGGCCGCAATGGCGCGGGCAAGACCACGACCATGAAGGCCGTGATGGGCCTGATCCCGAAGGTCGCCGGTAGCGTCCGCTTCCTCGGGGAGGATCTGCTCGGGCGCCCGGCCCATGCCCGCTTTCCGCTGGGCCTGGCTTACGTGCCCGAGGACCGACGCATCGTGCCCGGCCTCACCGTGCGCGAGAACCTGAAGCTCGGTCTGCTGCGCGCACCGGCCTCCATCAAGGAGGGACCGGCCATCGCCGAGATCGCCGAGACCTTCCCGCGCCTCGCCGAGCGGCTCGACCAAACGGCCGTGACGATGTCCGGCGGCGAGCAGCAGATGCTCGCCATCGCTCGCGCGATGATCGCGCGCCCCAAGCTGATCCTGCTCGACGAGCCCTCCGAGGGCATCATGCCGGTGCTGGTCGAGGAGATGGGTCGGCTGTTTGTGTCTCTGCGTGGGCGCAGCGTAACGCTGGTGCTTGTGGAGCAGAACGTCGAATGGGCGCTCAACCTCGCCGACCGCGCCGTCATCATCGATCAGGGCGCGGTCGTGCACGAGAGCTCGGCCGCGGCCCTTCGCGCCGATACCGCGATTCAGGATCGCTACTGCGCGGTCTGACCGCCACGACCCGTTACGGGAGGTAAGCCATGGATATCACAGGCGAGTACTGCATCGCGGCGCCGCGCGCGGCCGTCTGGGCCGCCCTGAACGACCCGGAAGTGCTCGCCCGCTGCATCCCCGGCTGCAAGGAGCTGACGCAGACCTCGCCCGAGGAGCTGGCCGCCAAGGTCGCCCTGAAGGTCGGTCCGGTCTCGGCAACCTTCGCCGGTACCGTGCGGTTCGAGGACCTCCGCGCCCCGGAGGGCTACACCCTGGTCGGGCAGGGCAACGGCGGCATGGCGGGCTTCGCCAAGGGCCGCGCCGTCGTCTCGCTCCGCGAGGAGGGTGCGGACACCGTGCTGACCTACGAGGCCAAGGCTGAGATCGGCGGCAAGATCGCCTCACTCGGCGGACGTCTGATCCAGGGGACCTCGCGCAAGCTCGCCGACCAGTTCTTCGGCACCTTCGCCGCCGAACTCGGAGCGCCCGCGCCCGCCTCCGAAGCGGCCGTCGCCGCCCCCTGAACGCCCCTTTCACCGAAGCTTCGAAGATCCACCGGCCCGCAAGGCTGGCACGGACAGGACAGAGCCATGCCTCAAGAGATTCCGCACTTCATTGATGGTGCCCGCGCCCCGGGCCGCTCCGGCCGCACCGCGCCGGTCTACAATCCGGCCACCGGCGAGGAGACCGGCGCGGTGGCGCTGGCGAGCCGCGACGAGGTCGAGGCCGCGGTGGCATCGGCCAAGGCCGCCTTCCCGGCCTGGGCCGCCACGCCGCCCCTGCGCCGCGCGCGCATCCTCAACCGCTTCCTGCGCATCATCGAGGAGCGCACCGACGAACTCGCTGCCGTCATCACCGCCGAGCACGGCAAGGTGCTTTCGGACGCCAAGGGCGAGATCCAGCGCGGGGCCGAAGTCGTGGAATTCGCCACCGGCATCCCGCAGCTTCTAAAGGGCGAGGTGACCGAGAATGTCGGCACTCGCGTCGACAGCCACTCCCTGCGCCAGCCGCTGGGCGTGGTCGCCGGCATCACGCCGTTCAACTTCCCCGCCATGGTGCCGATGTGGATGTTTCCCGTGGCGCTCGCCTGCGGCAACTGCTTCGTCCTGAAGCCCTCTGAGCGTGACCCGTCCACCGCTTTGCGGATGGCCGAGTGGCTCAAGGAGGCCGGCCTGCCCGATGGCGTGTTCCAGGTGGTGCAAGGTGACAAGGAGGCGGTCGACGCGCTCCTGCACAGCCCCGGCATCAGCGCGGTCAGCTTCGTCGGCTCGACCCCGATCGCCCGCTACATCTACGCGACGGCCACCAGTACCGGGAAGCGCGCTCAGGCGCTGGGCGGCGCCAAGAACCATATGATCGTCATGCCCGACGCCGATTTGGATCAGGCGGTCGATGCCTTGATGGGCGCAGCCTACGGCTCGGCGGGCGAGCGCTGCATGGCAGTCTCGGTGGCGGTGCCGGTCGGCGAGCGGACCGCCGACGCCCTGATCGAGCGGCTGATCCCGAAGGTGCGCGCCCTCAAGGTCGGCCCCGGCACCGACCCCGAGTCCGAGATGGGCCCTCTGGTGACGCGCCAGCACTACGATAAGGTGCGCGGCTACATCGACCAGGGCGTGGCCGAGGGGGCCGAGCTCTTGGTGGACGGGCGCGACCTCAAGCTCCAGGGCTACGAGGCGGGCTACTTCATCGGCGGCTCGCTGTTCGACCGGGTGACGCCGGAGATGCGGATCTACCGGGAGGAGATCTTCGGGCCGGTCCTGGCCGTGACTCGGGTGCCGGACTACGCCGCGGCCGCGCAGCTCATCAACGAGCACGAGTTCGGTAACGGCACCGCGATCTTCACCCGCGACGGCGACGCGGCACGCGAGTTCGCCCACGCGATCGAGGTCGGCATGGTCGGCATCAACGTACCGATTCCGGTGCCGATGGCGTTCCACTCCTTCGGCGGCTGGAAGGCTTCGCTGTTCGGCGACCACCACATGCACGGGCCGGAGGGCGTGCGCTTCTACACGCGCCTCAAGACCATCACGACCCGCTGGCCGACCGGCATCCGTACCGGCGCCGACTTCGTGATGCCGACCATGCAGTAACGCAGGCAGGTTGGCCGATACGCAGGAGGTCAAAAATTGGCCTCCTGCAGACTTTGATGCCTATCGCGAGCCTTCGCTTAGCGACCAACCCAAGAGCCTGACGTAACCTCGTGCTCATGCTGATCGCGTTCGAATAGGCGCGGGATCTGATGACGCTGGAAGCACTCTGTCCACCCCACTCGGGCAAATCGGTGAGCGGGGGCCAAGTCGTTCAGTCCGGCCTCCTAAAGCGCCGGGACCGACGAAATCATAGCGCGCCAACTCCTAACCCTTCTTGGGCCATCGGAAGGTCTGCATATCTGCAGTCCAATTGGCCTCGAAAGAGCGAGCATGGCTGCCAGCTTCCCGTCCGGTTAGAGAGCACCAGGCAGAAAGACGGACTTTACTGTTTGGCCTGCTGCCGGTTTCACGGACACCCGGTTTAGGTGTGATGGTGAAGCCTGAGGTACTCCATGCAACGTCGCAAGTTGGCGCGTGAGTTCAAGATTGAGGCGGTTCGACTGGTTCGGGAACGCGGAGTCAGTGTTGCGCAGGCAGAGCGCGACCTCGATGTTCACGAGACGATGCTGCATCGCTGGGTGAAGCAGGCGGCAGCTGATCCGCAACATGCCTTCCCTGGTCGGGGTCAGATGAAGCCCGAGCAGATTGAGATCGATCGGCTGTGCAAGGAGGTCTCTCGTCTGAAGGCAGAGCGTGACATCCTAGAAAAGGCTGCCACTTACTTTGCGAGGGAAGCGATATGAAGTTCGCTTTTTTCGCAAAGCATCGCGCCGTCTGGCTGGTGGCCTGGATGTGCACGGCGCTGAGCGTGTCGCGCTCCGGCTTTCACGCGTGGCTCACCCGGCAGCCGAGCCAACGCACACAGGAGGACGAGGCCATCCTGGTCAAGGCTCGCGCCAGCTTCGTGGCCAGCGACCGCACCTACGGCGCAAGGCGTGTCTGGCGCGACGTGCTGGCAGAAGGCATCGCATGCGGGCTAGTGCTGCGACAGCGACGCCATCCGTCGTCAGATCGAGGCGACGGGGGCAGCGCCCAACATCCCGCCAAAGTCCAACCGCCGGTGGAAGCCGTGCTTTTCCCCCGTCCTGTACAAGGGATGCAACGCCATCGAGCGCATGTTCGCGCGCCTTAAGGATTTCCGCCGCATCGCCACCCGATACGACCGCCTGGCAGCCAACTACCCGGTCGCCGTCTGCATCGCCGCAACCGTCAGCTACTGGTTATGAGTCCGGAGCCTAAGCCCACTCTGTCTCCCTCGATGGGACGTTAACATGAGAGCGGGGAGCTGCTTCATAGCGTAGTCGATAAAGCTTCGCGCCTTTGCTGGCAGGAGGCGTGAAGTCGTGACGATGTAGACGGGTGTTGGCGCCAGATCCCACTCCGGCAGCACCTGCACCAACCGCCCATTCGTAACATCGCGCTCGACGCTGAGGTGGTGAGCGTTGAAGATCCCCTGACCTGCCAGTGCAAATCGGCGCGCGAGGCTTGGCGAGTTGCAAGAGATCGGGCCGCTTACGGCCACTGAAACGATTTCGCTGCCGCGGGTGAACGACCAGGTCGTGCCTGCACCGCCATCGGACACGATGGCATGGTGTACTGAAAGGCATTCAGGCGTTCTCAGCGAACCTTCAGCGCTGAGATAGGACGGCGCGGCGAAAAGCCCGTTCTCCACTTCAGATACTTTTCGTACGATCAGCGAGGTTTCACGCGGCTCCTTGATGGCAATCGCGAGGTCGTAGCTATCGCTCACCAGATCAACGGGTGTGGGCTTCAGATCGACGTGGACGCTGATATTCTCGTAAACGGCTGAAAAATCGGTGACGATCCTTGAGAGGTGATGTAATACCCAAAAATCCGGCGGGGCAGCGATCTTCAGCAGGCCGCTCGGCCCCCTGGCTTCAGCGACGAGGTTATCGAGGGCCTGTTGTGCCTCGTCAACAAGACGGGTTGCTTGTGCAAGATAGGCTTCGCCGTAAGACGTTAAGATGAGCTTGCGAGTGTTACGGTCGAGTAGGCGCAGACCAACCGATTGTTCAAACGATGCAATTCGCCGCGAGAGCGAGGAGATCGGCATGCCTAGTGCTACTGCGGCTTGGCTGAAGCTTTTCCGTTTAGCCACCTCGACGAACAGCGCCATGTCACGCAGCACCTGGGAATTCGGCATATGTTTGTCGTGCCCTCGTGATCACCCGAATGAGGGCTTTCACAGTCCCAGCTTCCGGAAATTTCCGCACGTTATGAGAGGTAGATACAACGGCTTGCGAAGGCCTCTTCAACGCTAGGATCGTCCAAACCGCTCTTAGGTCGGACACCTAACAAATGGCATAAAACCAATCCATGAAGAAGGCTATAAATGTCGCACAAGGAGGTTTTCGGCTGATTTCGAGCCGGAAATATGTTTTTCATAGGATTTTCAGAATTTGACATATACAGACAAAACTCAGATATTTTATTTAAATACGCGTATATTATATAGTATATACATCGGCGTTTTTATGGTCCGCACGTTTCCTTCTGTGCAAGTGGATCGCATATTGAGGTTTGCGCGCTGGCGCTACGAGCAAGGCTAAATCCCCAAACCGAGGCGCTACGCAGCATTCCGGCTTGACAAGCGTCCGCTACTCCACAAGTTGAAACTTCAATGCAAGTTGCGCGCAATCTAAAAGTGCACACGGTTGTGCGAGCTACTGCTGCGAAAGCCTTAGTGAACTGGCCTGCGGCCGGTTTCACGGACACCCAGTTTAGGTGTGATGGCGAAGCCGGAGGTACTCCATGCAACGTCGCAAGTTCGCGCGTAAGTTCAAGATTGAGGCGGTTCGACTGGTTCGGTAACACGGAGTCAGTGTTGCGCAGGCGGCGCCGACCTCGACGTTCACGAGACGATGCTGCATCGCTGGGTGAAGCAGGCGGTGGCTGATCCGCAACACGCCTTCCCTAGTCAAAGTCAGATGAAGCCCGAGCAGATTGAGATCAATCGGCTGCGCCAGGATGTCGCTCGTTTGAAGGCGGAGCGTGGCATCCTAAAAAGTCTGTCGCTTACTTTGCCAGGGAAGCGATATGAAGTTCGCTTTCATCGCAAAGCATCGCGCCGTCTGGCCGGTGGCCTGGATGTGCACGGCGCTGAGAGTGTCGCGCTCCAGCTTTCACGCGTGGCTCACCCGGCAGCCCAGCCAACGCACACAGGAGGACGAGGCCATCTTGGTCAAGGCTCGCGCCAGCTTCGTGGCCAGCGACCACACCTACGGCGCAAAGCGTGTCTGGCGCGACGTGCTGGCAGAGGGCATCGCGTGCGGGCTGCACCCCATCGAACGGATCATGCGCGAGAATGCCCTGCGAGCACGGCCGCGTGACGGGGGCTGCCGAAAGACGCGGGTGAGCGGAGCGCCGCCTCGCCCAATCTTCTGGAGCGGCGGTTCGCGGCCGACGCAGCGGGTGCGCGGCGATATCGCCGATGCCGTCGAGAAGGCCCGCCGGGCCGGCGAGGGTAACAAGGCCCGGTTGCTGCGCGGTGTCCGCGACGACCTCGATGCCGCCCTTCAGGAGGCCTCCCCCGGCTTCCGCGATGCGATGGGCCGTTCTGCCGCCGCCACGCGCGAGATCGACGCCATTGAGACCGGCACGACCGCAGCCGGGCGTGGGCGCACCGAGGACAAGATCGCCGCGCTCGAACGCATGACGCCCGGCGAGCAGGCGGCGTTCCGCACCGGCTACGACGACCCACTCATCGCGAGCGTTCAGGGCGCAGCCGAGGGCGCGAACAAGGCCCGGCCCTTCACCTCCATGGCCCGCAGACTGAACTCCCCGCCTTCGCGGCGGAGGGGCGCGGCGACACGCTGATGCGTCAGCTCGGGCGCGAGAACGAGATGTTCGCCAACCGCGCCGAAGCGCTCGGTAACACGACACAGGTCGAGGAGCTGCCGATCGCGCAAGCCTGATCAGGGTGCTTCCTAACTGATAGCGGCGATTGCATCGCCGCCGTTACTCGAAGCCTAGCGTAAAAATCGCAATGCCAATCGCGGCGAGACCTGCCCATACGAGGCTGGCATGACGATCGCTCGAAGCCATCATCGTTGCGACCGATGCGAACGCGACCATTAGCAACAGCCCGACCACAACACCCGCCCTGCAGCATGGTACAGGGCGCAGCATTGGCATTTTGAACATATAATTCATTTACAAATGTGGGAACGCTGACGTGCGCGCTGAGGTGCTGCAGCGCGCATCGAACTGTGCACGAGGTGCGCGGCTAGCGCGTCGCCAAAGGCTTCGGTTACTTCCCTTCGCGACGGGCCGCAAACTCCCAGATCGGGATCCCAACCGGCGCACCGGGTGTATCCCGGTAGCCGCTCACGTTGCCGAACAAGACCCGATTCGGCTCGATGCCGATCGCCTTGTGCCCTCCCGTCACCATCACCCCGCACCAATCCACGCGCAACGTTCCGCGCTCGGGGTGGACACCGAAGAGCTGCTGCGCCGTCCAGCCCAGGCGCACGGCCTCAACACAGAAGCGCTCGATGAAGTCGGTGCACGCTTCGTGGACGTTCGCCCAAGCGGTGGGGTTGAGATAGCGGCAGGGCGACGAGGTCGGACGGAGCTTACCGAAGGCCTTCCGCCACTCGGCCGCCTCAGGCGGGAGATGATCGGGCGCAAGTTCGGGAAGGAGCATTGCGACTGCCGGCTGAGACAGGGGCCGACGGCATAGGGGGGTATCCGGTTGCCTCAGGCTTACCGGCCGACCGGGCTCACGCCTTCTGCGCCCGCGCGAGCAAGATCGCGGTCCGAATCGCCCCGCGCTTCAAGCTGGGGCTGCTCTCGGGGTTGGCGACGACTTGGCTCGCCCAGCCATGGCCAGCGACGGCCGCAGCGAGGTCGAGGCTGTAGCCGTCGGCGATCGGGTGGGCGGTGGTGCCGGGGTCGGCGAGGTATGCGTCGACCGCCGCGGTGACCTGATCGTCGGTGACAAACTTGGTCTTGAAGAGTTCGCCGACAGTTGAGTTGGCGTCCGCCATCTCAGGCCTGCGAAATCACGTTGGTGGGGTAGATAGTGGGGTAGGCCGCCCTGATCGCCAAATTCTATAGCAGAATCAGTGAGACTTGGCGGAGAGGGGGGGATTCGAACCCCCGATGGGCTTGCACCCATGCCGCATTTCGAGTGCGGTGCATTCAACCGCTCTGCCACCTCTCCGCAGAGGTGTCGTATCGACGCGGAGCGCCCTAGCACGGGGCGGGTCGGGCCACAAGCCGGCTTCGCAGAGGATCGGGGACTTCGCCGGCTGAGCCCTTGCGGACGGATAGCCCTGCGGTGTTCATGCCACGCATGTCCGATCTGTTCGCTTCCGCCGGTCTTGAGACGGGCGCGCCCCGGCCGCTTGCGGATCGTCTGCGTCCGCGCCGCCTCGCGGAGGTGGTGGGGCAGGAACATCTCACGGGGCCGGACGGTGCGCTGACGCGTCTGCTCGCCTCGCGCAGCCTCGGCTCGCTCGTGTTCTGGGGGCCACCTGGCACCGGCAAGACCACCGTGGCGCGGCTCCTCGCGCACGAGACCGACCTGCATTTCGAGCAGATCTCGGCGATCTTCTCCGGCATCGCCGAACTGCGAAAGGTGTTCGAGGCGGCGCGCAAGCGGCGCGCAACGGGTCAGGGCACGCTCCTGTTCGTCGATGAGATCCATCGCTTCAATCGCGCGCAGCTCGATGCCTTCCTGCCGGTGATGGAGGACGGGACCGTCACGCTCGTCGGCGCGACGACGGAGAATCCGTCGTTCGAACTGAATGCCGCTCTGTTGTCGCGCGCGCGGGTGCTGCTGTTCCGTGCGTTGGACGCGCCCGCCCTCGCCCGGCTGCTGGCCCGGGCCGAGGAGATGGATAGCCAGCCCCTCCCCCTCGACGAGGAGGCGCGTGCGGCGCTGGTTCGCATGGCCGATGGCGACGGGCGCGCGGCGCTGACGCTCGCGGAAGAGGTGTGGCGCTCGGCGCGTCCCGGGGAGATTCTCGACGCAGAAAAGCTCCAGACCCTCGTGCAGCGCCGCGCGCCGATCTACGACAAAGCGCAGGAGGGGCACTACAACCTCATCTCCGCGCTGCATAAGACGGTGCGCGGCTCGGACCCCGACGCGGCACTCTATTACCTTTGCCGCATGCTGGATGCCGGCGAGGACCGATTGTTCATCGCCCGGCGCCTCGTGCGGATGGCGGTGGAGGATATCGGGCTCGCCGACCCACAGGCCCTCGTCGTCGCGAACGCGGCCAAGGACGCCTTCGACTTCCTCGGCTCGCCCGAGGGCGAACTCGCGCTGGCACAGGTCACCGTCTACCTCGCCTGCGCCCCGAAATCGAACGCGGTCTACACGGCCTACAAGGCGGCGACACGGGTAGCGAAGGCCGCGGGTTCGCTCGCGCCGCCGCGCACCATCCTCAACGCCCCCACGGGGCTGATGCGACGGATCGGTTACGGCGAGGGCTATCGCTACGACCACGATGAGCCCGATGCTTTCTCGGGCCAGGATTACTGGCCGGAAGCGCTCGGGCGCCAGCACTTCTACGAGCCGACCGACCGGGGCATGGAGACGCGCTACCGGGAGCGGCTGGCCTACTGGGAACGGCTGCGGCAGGAGCGCCGCGGCAACGATTGACCGTCAGGAACGACATCGAGGGATCGCGACCGATCATGCAGGCCTACACCGCGCTTACCGCCACCTTCGCCCGCCTCGGCGCGCTGGAGGATACGAGCGGCATCCTCGGCTGGGACACCCAGACGCAGATGCCGGACGGCGCCTCCGAAACACGCGGCGAACAACTGGCCGTGCTGAGCGTGCTCGCCCACGAGATCCTCACCGACCCGCGCAACGCGGAGCGGTTCGATGCGGCGGCGACCGAGGCCGACCTCGGCGAATGGGAGCGGGCCAACCTGCGCGAGATGCGCCGGGCTTATGCGCATGCGGCGGCGGTGCCGGGCGATCTCGTTGCAGCGGCGTCAAAAGCGGCGACGCGCTGTGAGATGGTCTGGCGCGAGGCGCGGCGCGATTCGGATTTCGCGCGACTGCGTCCGCATCTCGAAGAGGTGCTTCGGCTGCGACGGCGTGTCGGCGAGGCCAAGGGGGCGGCGCTCGGCCTTGCGCCCTACGATGCGCTGCTGGACGGCTACGACCCCGGTATGCGGCGCGCCCGCATCGATCCGATCTTCGACGCGCTGCGCGCCGTCCTGCCGGATCTGGTCGTCGCAGTGCGCGAACGGCAGGCGGCCGACGCCCCTCCCCTGCCGCTGCCGGGTCCGTTTCCGGTGGCGATCCAGCGGGAGATCGGTCTGGGGCTGATGCGGGCCGTCGGGTTCGATTTCACGCGCGGACGGCTCGATATCAGCCTGCACCCGTTCTGTGGCGGGGCCACCGACGACGTCCGCATCACCACCCGCTACGACGAGGCGAGCGCCACCGGAGCGCTGATGGGTGTGCTGCACGAGACCGGCCACGCGCTCTACGAACAGGGTCGCCCGGCGGCGTGGCGCCACCAACCGGTGGGGCAGGCCCGCGGCATGAGCCTGCACGAGAGCCAATCGCTGCTCGTCGAGATGCAGGCTTGTCGCTCGGCCGAGTTCTGCGCCTTCCTCGCACCGACCCTGCGCACGGCGTTCGGCGGCGAAGGGCCGGCCTGGGAGGCGGAGAACCTGCACCGCCTCTACACCCGCGTCGAGCCGGGCTTCATCCGAGTCGATGCCGACGAGGTTACCTACCCGGCCCACATCCTGCTGCGGTACCGCCTGGAGACGGCGATGATCGCCGGTGATCTCGCGGTCGCCGACCTGCCGGGCGCCTTCAATGACGGCATGAAGGAGCTGCTGGGGCTCACCGTGCCCGATGACCGGCACGGTTGCCTTCAGGACATCCACTGGCCGGGCGGCAGCTTCGGCTACTTCCCGACCTACACCCTCGGAGCGCTGGCCGCCGCGCAGCTTTTCAAGGCCGCCTGCGCCGCCCATCCCGGCATCCGCCCGGCGCTCGCGGAGGGCGATTTTTCGCAGTTGCGCGGCTGGCTGCGGGAAAACGTCCATGCCCGCGCGAGCCTGATGGACACCGACGCGTTGCTGACCGCCGCGACCGGAAAGCCGCTCGGGGCGGAGGATTTCCTGGCGCATCTGCGCCGCCGCTATCTCGGAGCGGCGTAGGAATGGGTCGAACGAGATTGCCGGGCAGTCGCTTCTGGGATTGCACTCTGAGGCCGGGGGCCGTAACGGGGCCGCCCTCCCCTTAGAATCCAAGCGATCCGGTCCCATGGCGGCCTGCGGCCTCGATTTCGGCACGTCCAACACCACCCTCGGGATCGGCACGGACGTCCGTCCGACCTTGGTGCCGCTGGAAGGGACACATCGCACCTTGCCGAGCGCGATCTTCTTCGCGCCCGGCCGTGAGGCGCAGATCGGGCGGGAGGCGATCGAGGCCTATGTCGAGGGCACGCCCGGCCGCCTGATGCGGGCGCTCAAATCCGTGCTCGGCTCCCCCCTGATCGAGGAGACCACGCCGGTCGGGCGCGAGCGCATCCGCTTCCGCGATGTCATCGCCCGCTATCTCACCCTGGTGAAGGCGCGTGGCGAGGCGCAAGCCGGCGTCGAACTCGACACCGTGGTGCATGGGCGCCCGGTCCACTTCGTCGACAACGACCCGGCAGCCGACCGCAAGGCGGAGGACACGCTGAGGCAGATCGCCGAGAGCATCGGCTTCCGCCACGTCCGCTTCCAGTACGAGCCGATCGCCGCCGCGCTCGATTACGAGCGTACCGTGACGTCGGAGGAGATCGCGCTGATCGCCGATATCGGCGGCGGTACGTCCGACTTCTCCATCGTCCGGCTCTCGCCCGAGCGGCATCGGCGCGACGAGCGGGCCGAGGACATCCTGGCCAATGACGGCATCCGCATCGGCGGCACCGATTTCGACCGCAACCTCAGCCTCGGCGCGGTGATGCCCCTTCTCGGCCTCGGCAGCCCGATGAAGCGGGCGGACCTCGCCGTGCCGAACGCGTACTTCCACGACCTCGCCACATGGTCGAGCATCAACCGGCTCTACAATCCCAAGACCCTGCGCGAGATCGACGAGGTGGTGCGCGACGCCGCCCGGCCGGAACTCGTGGCGCGTTTACGCACCGTCGTCGAGGCGGAGCGCGGGCATTCCCTCGCCATGGCGGTGGAGGGGGCCAAGATCGCGGCGTCCGATGCGGGGGCAGGCACGGTCGATCTCGAATGGGTCGAGGCGGGCCTGGCGGCGGATGTAGACCGCTCACGGCTCGCCGGGCACACCGACGACCTCGCGCGGCGCATGGCACAGCGGATCGACCGCTGCCTCGATCAAGCCGGTCTGACGGCCGATCGGATCGACGCGCTGTTCCTCACCGGCGGCTCGACCGGCTTGCCGCATGTCCGCGCGGCGCTGACGGCCTGCGTGCCGGGGGCGCGGGTAGTCGATGGCGATACGTTCGGTTCGGTCGGACTCGGCCTCACACTGGAGGCGGCGCGGCTCGCGGCCTGACGCGATCACCCCGGTGCGGAACAAGCCCGCGGCATCGTCACCTATGCCGGGCTCTCTCGACAGTTCGAACGAAATCGCCATGCTTCGCGGCTGCCATGGCACAGGGCGCTGAGGCTCGTCGCCATGCGTTGCATGCGGTCGCGGACAGGGATTCTGCCTTGCAACCGGCCGCGGCGCTTTGCGCCGTCATCTCAGGGTGATAGCAGCGGCACATGAAGGGACGTCCACCACATCGCGGGTCCGGCGCAAAGCGCGGACCCGGCGGGTTCGCGCCGCGCGCCGGCACGGGGCCGCGCAGCTCCGCCAAAGACGCAGCGCAGCGCGCCGCCCGCAATCGCGGCGAGGATGCCGCCGAACGCTCGCCATGGGATGACGGCGCGGCCGGTGAGAGCGCGCCGCGCCCGAAGCGCGTACCCGAAGCCGCCGCACCGAAAGCAGAAGCGCCGCGCGCCAAGCCCCGCTCTGCCAAACCATCCTTTGCAAAGCCTGACCCGGCCCAGGCGCCGACCGCGGAGGCTCCGGCCGGACCGACGCGCCGCGAACAGCGGGCTGCGGCATCGGCGACGCTGGCAAGCGGCGTGCAGACGCTGACCGTCGATTCCGACGAGGCCGGGATGCGCATCGACCGCTTTCTCGGCGCTCGCTTCCCGCAGCTTCCCTTCACCCGCGTGCAGAGCATCGTCCGCAAGGGCGAGTTGCGGGTCGATGGCAAGCGCGTAAAGCCGAGCGACCGGTTGGAGCCGGGTTCGAGCGTGCGGGTGCCGCCGCTCAAGCTCGACCAGCCGACCGAGAGGCCGCGCAGCGCCGCCAAGATCGACGGAGACGCCGAATTCCTGCGTTCGCTGATCCTCTACGAGGATGCGGACATGATGATCCTCAACAAGCCGTTCGGCCTCGCCGTGCAGGGCGGCACGGGCACCGTGCGCCACGTCGACGGTCTCTTGGAGGCGTTGACCGGGCCGGACGGGCAACGCCCGCGCCTCGTCCACCGCCTCGACAAGGACACGGCCGGTTGCCTGATCGTCGCCAAGACGCGGCTCGCCGCCGCGACCCTGGCCAAGAGCTTCCGCTCCCGTGCCGCGCGCAAGATCTACTGGGCGCTGGTGGCGGGCGTGCCGCGCACCCGCCAGGGCCGGGTCTCGACCTATCTCGTCAAGGACGAGCCGACCGATGCCGATGCGCGGATGCGCGTCGCCAAACACGGCGACGAGGGCGCCAGCCACGCACTCACCTACTACGCCACGGTCGATCAGGCGGCGCAGAAGCTGGCGTGGCTCTCGCTGAAGCCCGTCACCGGGCGGACGCACCAGTTGCGAGCCCACGCCGCGCATATCGGCCACCCGATCGTCGGCGACCCGAAATACTTCGACGTGGAGAACTGGGAGCTGCCCGGTGGCATTCAGAACCGCCTGCACCTTCTCGCCCGCCGCATCGTGATCCCGCATCCGCGCACCGGCCAGCCGGTCGATGTCAGCGCCCCGCTGCCGCCGCACATGGCGCAGAGCTGGAACCTGCTCGGCTTCGATGCGGCCCGCTACGACCCGATCGTCGAAGCACCGGAAGCCTGAACGATCCAAGGCTATCTTCACGAAAGCGAAGAGAGCCTTGGAACCGAGCCCTGTTGCCATAACTCTCGCTTCATCCGCCTGCTGCGTGGACGAGGGCATCGCGAGGTGCTTCTATCGGCACCGCGTTTCAGGCCCGGAATCCCGGTGCCGAAGTTCGGATCGACGGCCTGCGGTCGGGGTTGCCGTCGGGACTGTCTGAAGCCCCTCCCTGCCGCGGGCCGGTACAACGAGGTTCAGGATCGCATGAGGCCCCTTACCCTGTTGTCCGTCGCGCTGGCCGGCCTGCTCTGCGCCGCCGCGCCGGCCGGCGCGGCGCCTCCCGGCGATGGGGCGCCGGGGCAGCCCCAGGGACAGTCCCAAGGACAGCTCCAGGGCGCGCCCCACTCGGCGGTCCCTCCCCCGTCTCAGGCGGCACCGACGGCGCGACCGGCAGGTCAGGGCGTGCGGGCGTCGGAGCGCCGACGCCGCATCTCCTACGCCGCCTGTAACCGCGAATCGCACCGCCGCAGGTTGTCCGGCGGCGCACGACGACGCTTCCTCGTTCGCTGCCGCCTCGGTTACGAGCGGCGCCCGGCCTCGCAGCCGGCGCCCGCTCGCAGGCCATGAGCCGACGGGGCGCTCCGGCCGTGCTCAAGCTGATCGTCTTCGATGTCGATGGCACCCTGATCGACAGCCAGCACCTGATCGTGGAGGCGCAGCATCGCGCCTTCTCCGAGCATGGCTTGGAGGCGCCCCCGCGCAAGGAGGCGCTGTCCGTCGTCGGGCTGTCCCTGCCCGAAGCGTTCCGTCGCCTCGTCGGCGAGGCCGGGCCGATCGAATCGCTCGCGCACAGCTATCGCAAGGCGTTCCAGGCGTTGCGGGTCGATCCCGACTATGAGGAGCCGCTGTTTCCCGGAATGGCCGAATTAGTCGAGCGGCTGCACCGCCGTGACGACATCCAGCTCGGCATCGCCACCGGTAAGTCGCGCCGGGGCGTCGATCATCTCGTGGACAAGTACGGCTGGGAGCGCTGGTTCGCCACGATCCAGACCGCCGACGACGCCCCCTCCAAGCCCGATCCGGCCATGCTGCTTCAGGCCATGGCCGAGACCGGCGCCGAGCCGTCGATGACCGTGATGATCGGCGATACGACCTTCGACATGATGATGGCCCGAAGCGCGAGCGTGGCCGCCATCGGCGTCGGCTGGGGCTATCACACGCCCGGCGCCCTGTTCAGCGCGGGTGCGGTGACGGTGGTCGATTCGGCTGCCACTCTGAGCGACCTGTTCTCCGGCCCCCTGGACGATTCGCAGCCCGGCCCGGTGACGGAACGGCTCGCGACTCAATAAGCGCATCCTCCGTCGCGCCGGAGACTCGCGCGCGGCGATGAGAAATCCTATCTGCGGACCATGAGCACTTCAGGCGACGACGTCACCCGTGATTGGCTGGGCGAACCCGGGGAGAGCGGAAGACCCGACCGCGTCCAGGCCTCTCGCTCCGGTACGGGGCCGACTCTACCGAAGCGCTTCTACGCGCAGGCCGGCCTCACGGAGACCGAGGGCGGCTTCCGCCTCGTCCTCGACGGGCGGGGGGCCAACACACCGGGCCGCCGACCGCTGGTCGTGCCCGATCGGGTGCTGGGCGAAGCGCTCGCGGGGGAATGGGAGGCGCAGGCGGAAGTGATCGACCCGCGCACCATGCCGCTGACCCGCCTCGTCAACACCACGATCGACGGCGTGGTGGAACGCCGCGCCGCGGTCGCGGAGGATCTGGCCGCCTTTGCCGGCACCGATCTCGTCGCCTACCGGGCCGGCGCGCCGGAACGCCTCGTCGCGATGCAGGCCGAAGCCTGGGATCCGCTCGTGGATTGGGTGGCCGAGACGCTGGGCGCGCGGCTGTTCCTCGCCGAGGGGGTCATGCATGTCGAGCAGCCGGAGGGCTCGGTGGCGGCGTTGCGTGCCGCGATCGAAGCGGTGGACGACCCCTTCCGCCTCGCGGCCCTTCACACGCTCACGACGCTGACCGGCTCCCTCGTGCTCGCGCTGGCCGTTCTGCATGGCCGCCTGAGCGCGGACGACGCCTGGGCGGCGGCTCATGTGGACGAGACCTATCAGGCGAGCGTCTGGGGCCGCGATGCGGAAGCCGAGGCGCGTCTCGCCCACCGTCGGACGGAGTTCGAGACCGCAACGATGATGGCGCAGCGGCCCAACTGAACGGCCGCCTGCACATGAATGATGCGGGCGCGATCACTGTTGAGGCACCGTGCATTTTCTTGAAGCGATTATAATATCCTGAACCTATTAAGTCGAAGTGTCACTTCATTGCACTATCGGCATGGCTTGCTCGTGTTCCAGTTTTGGCATCGTCCAACTTTGGAGACGAACGTGCCGACCCTTCGACTCGACACCCGGCGGATCGCCCTCGCCACCATCACGGCCGTGCTCACCTTGAGCGCCGCCGCCTGCGCGACCAAACCCCCGCCCTCACCGGTCGAGCCGGTGCCGCTGATCAAGAAGGGCTGAGGACGGGCATTCGTCTCGAGCGAATCTCTGATACCGTTTCCGCTTGATCCGAGCGGGGACGGGATCAGCAAGCCCGCGCGGCGACTGAGGAGGGGACCCATCGCGCCAGCGCGACGGGATCCCGCAGAATCCCAGATCCGCCATCCCGAAGGGATCAAACGGATTTGGTATGACAACGCGTGGTCCCGGCCTTCGCGCCGGGGCTACCCTCTCGACGATGAGACACATGAATTGGCTCCGGCCGAGCATCGCCCCAAAAGCGGTCCACCTGCTTTTGGAGAAAAGCACGATGCTCCCGCAGCGTCGCAGACCGTTTCCGAGGGCGGGAACGCGTGCTAAGGGCGATCGATCGATGCAAGGTCAAGCTCTTACGCTTTGATCTGCATTCAAAAAACGATTTCGATCCCCAGGGAGTCTCGCCAGCACCATGAAGGACATTCTCGAGAAGCTTGAGGAGCGTCGCGCACAGGCCCGTCTCGGCGGCGGGGAAAAGCGGCTCGAGGCGCAGCACAAGCGCGGCAAGCTCACGGCGCGCGAGCGCATCGAACTCCTGCTCGACCATGGGTCGTTCGAGGAGTTCGACATGTTCGTGCAGCACCGCTCCACCGACTTCGGCATGGAGAAGCAGAAGATCCCCGGTGACGGCGTCGTCACCGGTTGGGGCACCGTCAACGGACGCACCGTCTTCCTGTTCTCCAAGGACTTCACGGTGTTCGGCGGCTCGCTCTCGGAGGCGCATGCGGCCAAGATCGTCAAGGTCCAGGACATGGCGCTGAAGATGCGCGCGCCGATCATCGGCATCTTCGACGCCGGCGGCGCCCGCATCCAGGAGGGCGTGGCCGCGCTCGGCGGCTACGGCGAGGTGTTCCGCCGCAACGTCGCGGCGTCCGGCGTGATCCCGCAGATCTCGGTCATCATGGGGCCGTGCGCGGGCGGCGACGTCTACTCGCCGGCCATGACCGACTTCATCTTCATGGTGCGCGACACGAGCTACATGTTCGTGACCGGCCCCGACGTGGTGAAGACCGTTACCAACGAGGTCGTTACCGCCGAAGAACTCGGCGGCGCCAAGGTCCACACCTCGAAGTCCTCGATCGCCGACGGCTCGTTCGAGAACGATGTCGAGGCGATCCTCCAGATCCGCCGGTTGCTCGACTTCCTGCCCGCCAACAACATCGAGGGCGTGCCGGAGATCGAGAGCTTCGACGACGTCAACCGCCTCGACAAGTCGCTCGACACGCTGATCCCGGACAACCCGAACAAACCCTACGACATGGGCGAACTCATCCGCCGCGTGGTGGACGAGGGCGACTTCTTCGAGATCCAAGCGGCTTACGCTCGCAACATCATCACCGGCTTCGGCCGCGTCGAGGGCCGCACCGTCGGCTTCGTCGCCAACCAGCCGCTGGTTCTGGCCGGCGTGCTCGATTCGGACGCCTCCCGCAAGGCGGCCCGCTTCGTGCGCTTCTGCAACGCCTTCTCGATCCCGATCGTCACTTTCGTCGATGTGCCGGGCTTCCTGCCGGGCACGGCGCAGGAATATGGCGGTCTGATCAAACACGGCGCCAAGCTGCTCTTCGCCTACTCCCAGGCCACTGTGCCGCTCGTCACCATCATCACCCGCAAGGCGTTCGGCGGCGCCTACGACGTCATGGCGTCGAAGCATGTCGGCGCCGACCTAAACTACGCTTGGCCGACGGCGCAGATCGCGGTGATGGGCGCCAAGGGAGCGGTGGAGATCATCTTCCGCGCCGAGATCGGCGACGCGGACAAGATCGCCGAGCGGACCAAGGAATACGAGGACCGCTTCCTCTCGCCCTTCGTGGCGGCGGAGCGCGGCTACATCGACGAGGTGATCATGCCCCACTCCACCCGCAAGCGCATCGCGCGGGCGCTGGGGATGCTGCGCACCAAGGAGATGGAGCAGCCCTGGAAGAAGCACGACAACATCCCGCTCTGAACGCGGGACCACGACGGGCCGCCCCTCGGGGCGGCCTTTTTCGTTCGCGCGACGTCGCGTCCTACCCGAAGTTGCCGGCGCGGCTTGTCGCCAGTTCCGGCCTGCCGGCGATCAGTCGCCGTTTGAGCCGGGCCAAGGCCTCACGCTGCAACTCGCTCGGAGCGGAATGGGCGGAGGCGACCTTCGTCAGCATGTCCACGAACTGCATCCGCTCCTCGCCGGTCAGCTTCTCGCGAAACAGCGGCAGCAGCGGATCGGCGACGAGCGAGAACGGGCGGCGCTCCTGCGTGTAGCGCCATGCCCGCTCGAAGGTCGCGGAGATCGTCTGGATCTCCAGCGGGTTTTCCATGAGCTCGAAGATGCGGGTCTTCTCGGATGCGGTGATCGGGCTGCCGGTGCGCACGATCTGGATCATCAGGATGACGGCCGCGAGTCGCACGTCGTTCACCCGCTGCAACGGCGTCCCGACGAAGCCCTCGAACACCGACTTTGCCCTGCGCTGAAGCCCCTTGGTGTCCTGATCGATCTCCTTGAGCTGCTTGACCGTGTAATGGGCCCGCAGGAGCCAAATCAAAACGCTGGCGACGACGGCGGTGAAAATGATGAGGATCGGCAACAGGCGGTCTCCGCGAACCCACAAATGATGCGAATCGCCGCCTAACCGACCACGCGGACGTGCGCGGGTCAAATATCTGACGGCAGCGGATCGAGCGAGGTTTGTGCTGAAGAACGACCGACGCTCTATGAGGGGGGCGTGGTGGGCGCGACAGGGATCGAACCTGTGACCCTTCGCGTGTGAAGCGAATGCTCTCCCGCTGAGCTACGCACCCGAGCCCCGACGTGCCACCGCGGGGATGGGCGGCACCGGTGTCGCTGTGGCGACGGAGGGCCGTATACGCCGAGGCCGGGCGCTCGGCAAGCGGGTTCCGCACCACGGCGACAGATACGTGACGGTACGAGGAACAGCGCGATATCGGCTACCCCGCTTGTCGCGCGCGGCCGGGTCGGTTAGACGAGCGTACCGTACGGTACGGTACTGCCCAGCAAGCGGAACATGCAGGCGAGCCCCCTCATCACCGACGAGCTTTCGGCCGAAACGCCCACCCCCCGCCAGCAGGCGGTGCTGGATGCCGCGCTGGCGCTGATGGTCGATGGACGTGATCCGCTGACCATGGACGCGGTGGCGCGCCGGGCGAGCTGCTCGAAGGAGACGCTCTATCGCTGGTTCGGCGACCGTGACGGCCTGCTCACCGCGACGGTGCGCTGGCAGGCCTCGCGCGTCCATGCCGGCCGCTACGACGTGAGCGGGCTGGATGCCGTCGCCTTGCGCAAGAACCTTCTCGATTTCGCCGAGACCTGGCTCGCGGTCATCACCAGCCCGACCTCGGTTGCGCTCAACCGCATCGCCATCGCCGATGCGGGGTCCAGCAAGAGCACTCTCGGCGGCATCGTGCTGGCCAACGGGCGCTTTGCCATCGGCGAGCGGGTGAAGCCGGTGTTGGAGGCGGGCCGCGCGGCCGGTCTCCTCGTCTTCGAGGACAGCGAGGCGGCTTTCCGGACCTTCTTCGGTCTGGTCGGCCGCGATATTCAGATCCGACTTCTTCTCGGCGACGCGCTCGATCTCGATGCCGCCGGGATCCGGAGCGACGCGGCCCGTGCCGTCGAGCAGTTCCTGGCCCTCTACGGCCGGGCGAAACCCTGAACCGAAACCACTGACACGAGAGAGGACACCACCATGCGCGTCTATTACGATCGCGATGCCGACCTGAACCTGATCAAGGGCAAGAACGTCGTCATCGTCGGCTACGGCTCCCAGGGCCATGCCCACGCGCTCAACCTGCGCGACTCGGGCGTGAAGGACATCGTCATCGCCCTGCGCGAGGGCTCTGCCACCGCCAAGAAGGCCGAGCACGAGGGCTTCAAGGTGATGAACGTCGCCGACGCCGCCAAGTGGGGCGACGTGGTGATGATGCTGACCCCGGACGAGCTGCAGGGTGACATCTACAAGGAGTCGCTGGAGCCGAACCTGAAGCAGGGCGCCGCGCTCCTGTTCGCCCACGGCCTCAACGTGCACTTCAACCTGATCGAGCCCCGCAAGGACCTCGACGTGCTCATGGTCGCCCCGAAGGGCCCCGGCCACACCGTGCGCGGCGAGTACCTCAAGGGCGGCGGCGTGCCGACCCTGATCGCCATCGCCCAGGACGCCTCGGGCAACGCCCACGACCTCGGCCTCTCCTACGCCTCGGCCAATGGCGGCGGCCGCGCCGGCATCATCGAGACCACCTTCAAGGAAGAGTGCGAGACCGACCTGTTCGGTGAGCAGGCCGTGCTCTGCGGCGGCCTCGTCGAGCTGATCAAGGCCGGCTTCGAGACCCTGGTCGAGGCGGGCTACGCCCCCGAGATGGCCTATTTCGAGTGCCTGCACGAGGTGAAGCTGATCGTCGACCTCATCTACGAGGGCGGCATCGCCAACATGAACTACTCGATCTCGAACACCGCCGAGTACGGCGAGTACGTCACCGGCCCGCGTATCGTCACGCCGGAGACCAAGGCCGAGATGAAGCGCGTCCTCAACGACATCCAGTCGGGCATCTTCACCCGCAACTGGATGCTGGAGAACAAGGTCGGCCAGACCTCGTTCAAGGCCACCCGCGCCAAGCTCGCCGCCCACCCGATCGAGGAAGTCGGCGCCAAGCTCCGCGGCATGATGCCGTGGATCTCCGAGAAGGCCCTGGTCGACAAGTCCAAGAATTAATTTGGGATCAGGAGGCCGTGCTTTGCTCGGCCTCCACCGTTGTGGAAAGAGGCCGGTTCGCGCGAGCGTGACCGGCCTTTTTTGCGGCCCCGTTTGCACCATCATGCCTTTGCCTTAAACGCATCCCGAGGAGGCCCGAAGCAATCGGCCCCGGAGGAGACGCACATGGCATCGCTCTACTCGGAGGCGCACCGCGCCCTCCAGGAGGAATTCGGCACGACCAAGCTCGCCGTGCGCCTCGACGAGGATTGGGTGCATGAGACGATCCAGCCGGAGGAAGCCGCGTTCATCGGCTCGCGGGACATGTTCTTCCTCTCGACCGTCGATCCCGACGGCATGCCGACCGTCTCCTACAAGGGCGGCCCGACCGGCTTCGTGAAGGTCGTGGATGGCTCAACGCTGGTCTTCCCCGGCTTCGACGGCAACGGGATGTTCTACTCGATGGGCAACATCGAGGGGCAGGCCAAGATCGGCCTCCTGTTCATCGACTTCGAGACGCCGCACCGCATCCGGGTCCAGGGACATGCCTCGCTGCTCCGCGACGATCCGCTGATGGCCGATTACACGGAGGCGAAGTATCTCGTGCGCGTCGATGTCACGAAGATCTGGGTCAACTGCCCACGCTACATCCACAAGTACAAGAAGCTCGAGCAGAACAAGTACGTCCCCCGCCCCGACCGCGAGACGCCGCTCGCCGCCTGGAAGCGGCTCGACCTCGCCGGCGACGTCATCAGCGACGAGGACAAGGCGCGCGTCGCGAGGGAAGGCCGCCTCGAGGTCCCGGAATACGAGGCGCTAGTCGCCCGCGGCGAGGCCTGACGTCGAACGGCTCTCGTGATCGTTTAGACCCGGCCGGCTTTACGAGCCGCGCCGGGTCGTGCTTCGTGCGCGCGACCTCGATAACCGCACTGGGCCGCCTCTCGGCATGACGTTCCTCAGACAAGCCCTACAGAACCATCCGCAGATCAAGCGGGCACTCAAGTCCGTCGCCAAATCGGCCGGCTTGTTTCGCGACAGCCCGGCCAACGACTTCTATCGCGATCTGGCGGAGGTGAAGACGCGAGGCGACGACGCCTTCTCGAAGCTGTTCTACGGCTATGACGGTGACCACCTGATCAACAAGTGGAACCACTTCCTGCCGATCTACAGCCGGCTGTTCGCGCCCTTCCGCGACGGCAGGCCGGACGGGCGGCCGCTGCGCTTCCTCGAGATCGGCGTCTACGAGGGCGGTTCCCTCGATCTCTGGCGGCGCTTCTTCGGCCCCTCTGCCATCCTCTACGGCATCGATGTCGATCCGCGCTGCGCGGTGTTCGACGGCCGCGCCGCGCAAGTCCGTATCGGCTCGCAGGCCGATCCCGCCTTCCTTCGGTCCGTGGTCGAGGAGATGGGCGGCGTCGATGTCATCCTCGATGACGGCAGCCACGTCGCGAGCCACCAGCGCATCACCTTCGAGACGCTGTTCCCGCTCCTGGCGCAGGACGGGCTCTACGTCGCCGAAGACCTGCACACCTCGTACTGGCGCGACTACGAGGGGGGCTACCGCCGCCGGGGCACGTTCCTGGAGATGACGAAGGCGTTCATCGACGACATGCACGCTTGGTATCACGATCGCGGCGCGCAGGAGATCGGCCGGAGCATCGGCGCGATCCACGTCTACGACAGCATCGTCGCCTTCGAGAAGGGCAGCGGCGAACGGCCGTTCCACACCACCATCGGCACGCCGCAGCGGGCGATCGACCGAGTGCGCTGAGGGTTGAAACGAAAACGCCCGCGCCTCTATCGAGAAGCGCGGGCGTCCTTCAGCTCAGATCGACCGGCTCACATCGCCTTGAGCGGACCGGCCTCGATCACGTCCTCGACGGTGCGCAGGCCTGCGCGGGTCGAGTTCACGAGCACCGCCATGTTGCCCGGCGGGTGCTGGTTCTTCCACATCTTGGTGTGAGCGGCCGGGATCTTGTCCCAGGGGAACACCTCGCTCATGCAGGGATCGACGCGCCGGTCGATGACGAACTGGTTGGCGGCCGAGGCCTGCTTGAGATGGGCGAAGTGCGAGCCCTGGATGCGCTTCTGGCGCATCCAGACGTAGCGGGCGTCGAAGGTGATGTTGAAGCCGGTCGTGCCGGCGCAGAACACGATCATGCCGCCGCGCTTGGCCACCAGGGTCGAGACCGGGAAGGTCGCCTCACCGGGATGCTCGAACACGATGTCGACGTCGTTGCCCTTGCCGGTGATGTCCCAGATCGCCTTGCCGAACTTCCGGGCTTCCTTGAGCCAAGTGTTGTACTCGGGGCTGTTCACCTTCGGCAGCTGGCCCCAGCAATCGAAGTCCTTGCGGTTGATGACGCCCTTGGCCCCGAGGCTCATGACGTAGTCGCGCTTCGACTCGTCCGAGATGACCGCGATGGCGTTGGCGCCCGAGGCCGCGCAGAGCTGCACGCCGAACACGCCGAGACCGCCGGAGGCGCCCCAGATCAGCACGTTCTGTCCCGGACGCACGGTGTGCGGCGCGTGGCCGAACAGCATGCGGTAGGCAGTGGCGAGGGTGAGAGTGTAGCAGGCGGCCTCTTCCCAGGTCAGGTGCTGGGGACGCTTCATGAGCTGGCGCGACTGCACCCGGCAGAACTGGGCGAAGGACCCGTCACCGGTCTCGTAGCCCCAGATGCGCTGCGAGGGCGAGAACATCGGGTCGCCGCCGTTGCACTCTTCGTCGTCGCCGTCGTCGCGGTTGCAGTGAACGATGACTTCGTCGCCGACTTTCCAGCGCTTCACCTTCGAGCCGACCTTCCAGACGATGCCCGACGCGTCCGAACCGGCGATGTGGTACTCGCCCTTGTGCACGTCGAAAGGCGAGATCGGCTCGCCGAGGCCGGCCCAGACGCCGTTGTAGTTCACGCCCGCGGCCATGACGTAGACGAGCACCTCGTCGTCGCCGATGTCCCACACGGGGAGCACTTCGAGCTGATGCGACTCCTCCGGCGGCCCGTGGCGCTCGCGGCGGATCGCCCAGGCATACATCTTGGCAGGCACGTGGCCGAGCGGGGGGATCTCGCCGAGCTCGTAAAGGTCCTTGGCTTCCGCCGTCTGCCCGGTCCAGGCCGGCGCTGCACTTGCAGCCATCGTGGCACTCCCTGTCTCTCTGGATTCGCGCGTGACGAAACGCGCGACCTTGGCCGACGCTATAAGCACGATGTTTCCGGCCTTCCAAGTGGCCTAAAAGGCAACGGTTTGTCTCGTCCGCACAAAAAAGAGGCGCCGGCCACGGCCGACACCTCTGAATTCAAAATAACATTGAGATGACTACTCGGCGGCGGCCCGTGCGGTGTCGATGCCGAGACCCTGGGCGACGCCGCGCCCAAAATCCTCGTGCACCTTGAACCAATGGGCGATCATCCGCTCCTGGATGTTGCGCGGGCTGTCGCCCATGGAGGTGACGATGTTCTCCACGAGCCGCTGGCGGCCGCCCTCGTCGAGCACCTTGGTCCAGAACAGCTTGGGCTGACCGTAGAGGTCTTCGTCGTCGCCCGGCCAGCCATAGCGGCCGGCATCGCCCCGGATCCGCAGCGGCGGCTCGCTGAAGGAAGGGTCCTGCCTCGGACCGCCGAAGGAGTTCGGCTCGTAATCGACCTGGGCACCGTGATTGCCGTCGGTGCGCATGGCGCCGTCGCGGTGATAGGTCTGGACGGACGCGTTCTTCGCCTGGTTCACCGGGATCTGCTGGTAGTTCACGCCGAGCCGGTAGCGGTGCGCGTCGGCGTAGGAGAGCACCCGGTTCTGCAGCATCTTGTCCGGCGAGAAACCGATGCCGGGCACCACGTTCGAGGGCTCGAAGGCGGATTGCTCGATCTCGGCGAAGTAGTTCTCCGGATTGCGATTCAGCTCCATCTCGCCGATCTCGATCAGCGGATAATCGCCGTGCGGCCAGACCTTGGTGAGGTCGAACGGGTTGATGGAGTAGGTGTCGGCTTCCAGCTCCGGCATGAGCTGGACGGAGACCTTCCATTTCGGGAAGTCGCCCTTCTCGATGGCGGTCGAGAGATCGGCGGCGGAGTAGTCCGGATCCTTGCCTGCCACCTCGTCGGCCTCGTCGGCGGAGAAGTTCTGGACGCCCTGCTTGGTGTGGAAATGGAATTTCACCCAGTGGCGCTCGCCCCGGTCGTTCCACAGCGAGAAGGTGTGCGAGCCGTAGCCGTTCATGAAGCGCGCCGATTTCGGCGTGCCGCGATCCGAGTACAGGAACATCACCTGATGGATCGCCTCCGGCGACAGACTCCAGAAGTCCCAGCGGCGCCAATGCGGCTTGAGGTGCGTGCGCGGATCGCGCTTCTGCGTGCGGATGAAGTCGGAGAACTTGATCGCGTCGCGCACGAAGAAGATCGGGGTGTTGTTGCCGACGAGATCCCAGTTGCCCTCCTCGGTGTAGAACTTGAGGGCAAAGCCGCGCGGGTCGCGGGCGGTGTCGGCCGAGCCGGACTCGCCGCCGACGGTGGAGAAGCGCGCCACCATCGGCACTGCCTTGCCGAGTTCGGTCAGCACCTTGGCGCGGGTGAACTCGGCGAGGCTCTTGGTCAGCCGGAACGTCCCGTAGGCGCCGTAGCCCTTGGCGTGCACCACCCGCTCCGGAATCCGCTCCCGGTTGAAATGGGCCATCTTCTCGATGAGGTGGTAGTCCTGCATCAGCACCGGCCCGCGCGGGCCGGCGGTGAGCGAGTTCTGGTTGTCGGAAACCGGGTTACCGAACGCCGTCGTCAGGCGCGGGCTCTGGTCTGCCATCGCGTGCTTCTCCTTGCTGATGCCTCTATGGGCGAGCGTCGCAACCGGCGGTGAGCCGTGCGAGCGTTGCGGGCCCAACGCGCGAGGCCGAGCTTGGAGCCATTCGATTTTGCAACGATGCGATGCATCTGTCGCCGTAGGGTTGAAGGATCATTGGCACTCGATCGGCGCCCACCACCATCCGCTCGGATGCCGCACGACAAATCCGCTTCACGTCCCCTCAAGTTTTTCCAACAGCAGCGACGTCGATCCTCGACCTTTCTCCCAGATGACGCGGCGCAGCGGCTTCGCTACGGTGCCGGCCAACAGCCGCGCCTCGAGGCGTGCGATCGCATCGGACAGGGAGTCGAGTGGGATGAGCGCGCAAGCGAGCGTTGCCGAGGTCAAGCGCGACAAGCCGTGGATCATCCGCACCTATGCGGGTCACTCCACGGCGGCAGAGTCGAACAAGCTCTATCGCGGCAACCTCGCCAAGGGTCAGACCGGCCTCTCGGTCGCCTTCGATCTGCCGACGCAGACCGGCTACGACCCGGACCACGAACTCGCCCGCGGCGAGGTCGGCAAAGTCGGCGTCTCGATCGCGCATCTAGGCGACATGCGGGCCCTGTTCGACCAGATCCCGCTGGCGCAGATGAACACCTCGATGACGATCAACGCCACGGCGCCGTGGCTGCTGTCGCTCTATCTCGCGGTGGCCGAGGAGCAGGGTGCGCCGCTCGCCGCGCTCCAGGGCACCACGCAGAACGACATCATCAAGGAGTATCTCTCGCGCGGCACCTACGTGTTCCCGCCTGCGCCCTCCCTTCGGCTCACCAAGGACGTGATCCTGTTCACGACCAAGAACGTGCCGAAGTGGAACCCGATGAACGTCTGCTCCTACCATTTGCAGGAAGCGGGCGCGACGCCGGTTCAGGAACTCTCCTATGCGCTGGCCATCGCCATCGCCGTGCTCGACACGGTGCGCGACGACCCCGATTTCGACGAGGCGAGCTTCTCCGACGTCTTCAGCCGGATCTCGTTCTTCGTGAACGCCGGGATGCGGTTCGTCACCGAGATCTGCAAGATGCGGGCGTTCGCCGAGCTGTGGGACGAGATCGCCCAAGAGCGCTACGGCATCACGGACGCCAAGAAGCGGATCTTCCGCTACGGCGTGCAGGTCAATTCCCTCGGTTTGACGGAGCAGCAGCCCGAGAACAACGTCCACCGCATCCTCATCGAGATGCTGGCGGTGACGCTCTCCAAGCGCGCCCGCGCCCGCGCGGTGCAGCTCCCGGCCTGGAACGAGGCGCTCGGCCTCCCGCGCCCGTGGGACCAGCAATGGTCGATGCGGATGCAGCAGATCCTCGCCTTCGAGACAGACCTGCTCGAATACGACGACATCTTCGACGGCTCGACGGTGATCGAGGCGCGCGTCGAGGCGCTCAAGGAGCAGACCCGATCCGAGCTGACCCGCATCGCCGAGATCGGCGGGGCGGTCACGGCGGTCGAGGCGGGCGAACTCAAGCGGGCGCTGGTCGAGTCGAATGCCCGGCGCATCTCGGCGATCGAGAAGGGCGAACAGGTCGTCGTCGGCGTCAACAAGTGGCAGCAGGGCGAACCCTCGCCGCTGACGGCCGGGGACGGCGCGATCTTCACCGTCTCGGAGACGGTCGAGATGGAAGCGGAAGGCCGCATCCGCGAGTGGCGCTCCAAGCGCGACGACCGGGCGGTCGGCCAAGCGCTCGCCGATCTGGAACAGGCCGCACGCTCGGGCACCAACATCATGCCGCCCTCCATCGCCGCTGCGAAGGCGGGCGTGACCACCGGCGAATGGGGCCAGCGCCTGCGCGAGGTGTTCGGCGAGTACCGCGCGCCTACGGGCGTGACGCTGCAGACCGTCACCTCCGGGGCGGCGGAAGATGCCCGCCTGCTCATCGCCGATCTCGGCGAGCGCCTGGGCGAGACGCCCCGCCTCGTCGTGGGCAAGCCGGGCCTCGACGGCCACTCCAACGGCGCCGAGCAGATCGCGCTGCGCGCCCGCGACGTCGGCTTCGACGTGACCTACGACGGCATCCGCCAGACCCCGACGGAGATCGTGGCCAAGGCGAAGGAGCGCGGCGCCCACGTCATCGGCCTCTCGGTGCTGTCGGGCAGCCACGTGCCGCTGGTGCGCGAGGTGAAGGCCAAGCTGCGCGAGGCCGGGCTCGATCACGTCCCGGTCGTCGTCGGCGGCATCATCTCGACCGAGGACGAGTTGGTGCTCAAGAACATGGGCGTCACCGCCGTCTACACGCCGAAGGACTACGAGCTCGACAAGATCATGGTCGGCCTCGCCAAGGTGGTGGAGCGGGCGCTCGACAAGCGCGCCGCCGACCGGGCGGATACGGAGGCCGGCGTGCCCGGCGCGCCGAAGCGGAACGAGGGTGCGGCGCAGGTTTTCTAACGTCTGCCGCGATGTCCCGGGAGCGGTCACGAACCGATCGCCGCCGCTCCCACCCTCGCCGAGCCGGTATCGACCGCTGCGCGGGGAGCCGCTCAGTACCGAAGGAAGAGATTGAGCGACAGGATGTGATCCAGCTCGGTGCCGCCGGCCTGCGTTCGGGCCGTCTGGTTCAGGTAGCCGATCTCGACCGTCGATTTCCCAGAGATCGGCAGCTCGAAGCCGACAAAGGCCCGGATGCGGTCGAAGCCGGCTCGCGCACCCCAATCCGTATTGTTCAGGGCCACGAAGAGTTCCGTCCAGCCGACGGCCGAGACACTGCCCCAATCCTGCGGCAGGGGCATCGCGAAACGAACGTTTTCGCGCAGCCGGAACCCCAAATCCCGTCCGGCAGATTGCCATCGCTGCTCGAAACGGGTGCGGGACGAGACCTTCACGCCGGAAACTTCGCCGATCTTCCAGTTGATCTCCTGAAAGCTGCGATCCTCGGTCCGCACCGTGTCAGGCATGCCGTGGTCTTCGACGTAGGCATAACCCTGGTAGAGCACGAGCGCGTCGTTGACCTTCCAACCGACCGCCGGGCGAAGAATGAGTTGATCGAGCTGTGAGATGCCGTTGCCGATGCGCGGCTGGACTTCCGCAAAGTACGCCACGTCGCCGACGGATCCGAACAGGCTCGTGTTGATCCAGAGTTGACCGTCCTGCACCGGCTCTGCAAAGGCCCGCGCTCCCGGTGCGATCAGGCAAACGGCCATGAGGAAGCGCGTCAGTCGGATCACGATCCACTCTCTGCCCGCAGCATCGCCCATTCTCGGCCGACGGCGCCAAATTTGAAAAGCAGTTGTTCTTTCTCCCAACCCAACGTCAAGCTCATCGCGAAACCGTATGCGACGAGAGCACCAAGCGGGCCGACGGCGAGACTGTTCTCGACGCGAGACATCCACTGACGCGTGAGCTGCCTCCCTCAGGAAACGCGGCGAGGACGCAGGTCGGCGACGGCGGAACATGGCCTGCCCACTTCCTTCAAGGTCTTTTCCTGCGCTCACTGCGAGTGTGCGCAGGTGCGAAAACGCTGCGCCTCAGCGAACGCCGCCGCTGGCGTTGATCACTTCCCCGGTTACCCAGCGGGCATCGTCGGAGGCGAGGAACGCGACGACCCCGGCGATGTCGTCCGGCTGGCCGGATCGGCCGAGCGGAGTCTGTGCGACGAAGCCGGCCTCCATCTCCGAGCCGGCGATGCCGGCGGTGTGGGTGCCCTCGGTCACGACGTAGCCGGGGCTGACGACGTTGACCCGGATCTTGCGAGGAGCCAACTCGTTGGCCAGGACGCCCGAGATCGCGTTCAAGGCCCCCTTGGTTCCGGTATAGACGGCGCTCGTCGGCGTCTGCACGTCGGTGACGGCAGACGAGATGTTGATGATGCTCCCGCCCTCCCCCAGGTGTTTCGCGGCCGCCTGAGTCGCGAGCAGCACGCCCAGCACGTTGACGTCGAAGAGGCGGCGGTAATGCGCTTCGGTCACCTCTTCGATCGCCGCGAATTCGTAGATGCCGGAATTGTTCACCAGCACGTCGAGCCGGCCGAACTGCTGCACCGCCGCCTCGACCAAGCCCCGCGCCTGCGCGGCCTGCGAGACGTCCGCCTTGACTGCGACGGCCCTGCCGCCTGTGGCGGTGATGGCATCGACGACGGCATCTGCGCCGGCCTTGCTCGACGCGTAGTTGACGATGACGGCCGCGCCATCTTTCGCCAGTGCCTTCGCGATGGCGGCGCCGATCCCCTTAGACGCGCCGGTCACGACCGCGACCTTGCCTTCAAGCTTCGACATCTGTGCTAACCCTTCGACAGGAGCCGGCGCCGATACGGTCGCCGCAGTCCCATAGTTCGGGATTTCGGAACTATCGAAGCGGGGTTCAAGTCCCCATATGGATAAATCATGAGGCCCCTGTTTCACCCCGCGATCGAGGACGTCCCGCCGGAGGCGATCCTCCACGCCCTGTCCGACCCGCGCCGGGCGGCCATCTTCGCCCGGATCACCAAGGCGGGGTGCGTTGAGGCTTGCTCGGCCCTCTCGTCGGTCGGCGATCAGGTGATCCCGAAATCGTCGCTGTCCAGCCACTTCAAGGTGCTGCGCGAGGCTGGGTTGATCCGCTGCGAGCGCCATGGCGTCGAGATGCGCAACCACTCGCGCTGCGCGGAAGTGGAGGTACGTTTCCCCGGCCTGCTCTCCGCGATCATGAACGCCTACGCGGCGCGGGCTTCGTGATCGCTCGCGGATCATGAGCCCGCCGGACGGGCGGCACGCGAGCGTGGCCCAGCCTGCTTGACCGGCCGCCGCTGCGGGTGCCAGAACCCGCCGCTTCAAGCGGGATGCGAGATCGCCTCGGCCCGGACCTTCTTTCCAGGGACCCGCGCCGATGGCCGCGTTCACCGAACTCGTATTCTCCGGCGTCCAGCCGACCGGGAACCTGCACCTCGGCAATTATCTCGGCGCCATCAAGCGCTTCGTCGAGATGCAGGAGCGCGACGCGCAGTGTCTCTATTGCGTGGTCGATCTCCACGCGATCACGATGTGGCAGGACCCGCAGGCGCTCAAGGGTCAGATCCGCGAGGTCACCGCCGCCTTCCTCGCCGCCGGCATCAATCCGAAGCGCTCCATCGTCTTCAATCAGTCCCAAGTACCGCAGCACGCCGAACTCGCCTGGATCTTCAACTGCGTCGCGCGGCTGGGCTGGCTCAACCGGATGACGCAGTTCAAGGACAAGGCCGGCAAGGACCGGGAGAATGCCTCCATCGGTCTCTACGATTACCCCGTGCTGATGGCTGCCGACATCCTCGCCTATCGCGCCACGCACGTGCCCGTGGGTGAGGACCAGAAGCAGCATCTCGAACTGACCCGCGACATCGCGCAGAAGTTCAACAACGATTTTGCGGGGTCGATCCTGGCCCATGGTCACGGCGAGCAGTTCTTCCCCATCACCGAACCGCTGATCGGCGGGCCGGCGGCGCGCGTGATGTCGTTGCGCGACGGCACCAAGAAGATGTCGAAGTCGGACCCGTCCGAGTATTCGCGCATCGCGCTCACCGACGACGCCGACGCCATCGCGCAGAAGGTGCGCAAGGCCAAGACCGATCCGGAGCCCCTCCCGTCGGAGGTCGCGGGTCTGGCCGGCCGGCCGGAGGCCGACAACCTCGTCGGCATCTTCGCGGCGCTTCGTGGCATCACCCGCGACGAGGTGCTGGCGGATTTCGGCGGCGCGCAGTTCTCCAGCTTCAAGCCGGCTCTGGTCGATCTCGCCGTCGAGACGCTGGCGCCGATCAGTGCCGAGATGAAGCGGCTCGTCGCCGATCCGGCCTATATCGATTCCGTTCTCGGGGACGGCGCGAGCCGGGCCGAGGCGATCGCGGCGCCGACGCTGGATGCGGTCAAGGACATCGTCGGCTTCGTCCGGCGCGGGCCGGCGCTCAGGGCAGTGTGATCCACCGCGCCGTCACCGCCGGGGCTCGTCCTTGCGCAGGTGGCGGCCATAGGCCTGCTCCTTCTCCTCGCGCTCCTTGATCAGGTCGGCATAGGCTTGGCGCATCTCGGGGGAGACGCTCACACTCTTGCCCTTGGCGGGCTTGCGCTTGGGCGCCTTCTTGAAAGTGTCTGACGTGTCGGCCATCGGTTTCGCTATCCCCCTTCGCGAACGATCATATCATAAAGGCAAGCCCGGTGCCGGCTGAAACGGGGCGGCTACCGGCGAGGCGATTCGACTGCTAGATACCGGCGGACCGAGGCCGGAGGATCTTTACCCGGCAGCCGACGACGATTTCGAGAAGACCCATGGAAAAGTTCACGACCCTTGAGGGCGTCGCCGCGCCGATGCGGATCATCAACATCGACACCGACCGCATCATCCCCAAGCAGTATCTCAAGACGATCAAGCGTACCGGGCTCGGCCAAGGCCTGTTCTCGGAGATGCGCTACAACGACGACGGCTCGGAAAATCCCGATTTCGTCCTCAACCAGCCCGCCTACCGCGACGCCAAGACCCTCGTCGTCGGCGACAATTTCGGCTGCGGCTCCTCGCGCGAGCACGCGCCCTGGGCGCTGGCCGATTTCGGCATCCGATGCGTGATCTCCACGAGCTTTGCCGACATTTTCTTCAACAACTGCGCCAAGAACGGCATCCTCGCGATCATCGTCTCGCCGGAGGATCTGGAGAAGCTGTTCCAGGACGCGGAGCGCGGCGCCAACGCGACGCTGACGATCGATCTCGCCGCGCAGACCATCAAGGGCCCGGACGGCGGCACCCTGCATTTCGACATCGACGAGGGCCGCAAGCACAACCTGCTCAACGGCCTCGACGAGATCGGCCTGACCCTCGACCAGAAGTCTCCGGCGATCGACGCCTACGAGGCGAAGCTCGCCCAGCGCGAATGGGCATGACCGGCGGCTAGAGCGCATTCCGACGAAGTGGAAACCGGTTCGTCGAAAGGATGCGCGTCAAAACAAGGATCTCGAGACGCCGGCCCGATGCAATCAGGTCGGATACGGCTCTAAAGCCCTGCCCCGCAGGGCGAGCACCCGCGCCGCCTCGATGAAGGCTTCGGCCCAGAGATCGAGCGCGGGCCGTTCGCGCCCTCCGCCGGGTTTCGGACGCCGGGTGCGCCTCGGCATCGGAATGTGCAGGAACAAAGCCGGCCGCCCGGTCGCCAGCACCCGGTAGTACGAAGCGTTGCACAGGTAGCGTCCGGCCTCGCGCGAGGCAGCGGCATCGAGGCCGGCGCGCCTCAAGGCCACCCGCACCTGCGCCGCCGCGGCGCTCCGGCGCTGCGCCGGGCCGTCCGAGTCGAACGCGAGGGACCCCCCCACCGCCCCGCTCGCATCGGGAAACAACCGGCTGACCCGGTTGACCGCGCGGGTCTCGACACAGACGCGGGAGCGGCGCGCGGCCACCCCGATCATCAGCACGGCGCGCGGGCCCCTGGCCAGGGCCGGAGCCAGCCCCGTGTCGAGGGCGTCGTAGCGCGTGTCCAGCACGAGGCAGTGCGGCGCGTGGCCGAGGATGCGGCGCAGATGCGGTGACGCCGCCAGACGCCGGGCAAGGCGGGCGCTCGGATTGTCGGGGACGGTCGGGAACGGGCCGAAGCCCGTGATGAGCAGGCGGCTCACAACCCGATCAGGGTCGCGATCGCGTCGGCGCCGGCAGCGGGTGAGTGCTCGCCGCCCGCGACAGCCCGCTCCGCCTCGGCGGTGGCTTGGCGCACCTCCGCGCTGCCGACGAGGCGCTGGTGCAGTCGCTCGTGGACGAGCGCCCACATCCACTTCACGTCCTGCTCGCGGCGCTTGCCCGCGATCTCGCCGGTGGCGGTGAGCTTGCCGCGGTGATCCTCGATCCGGCTCCAGAGGGAATCGAGGCCCTTACCGTGCAGGCCGGAGATCGTGACCACCGGCGGCGTCCACGTGGCGGACGGCGGCGTCAAGATGTGGAGCGCGGCGCGGTACTCGGAGGCGGCGGCACTCGCCCGGCGCTCGCCGTCGCCATCGTCGGCCTTGTTGACCGCGATCATGTCGGCGAGTTCCAGGATGCCCTTCTTGATGCCCTGAAGCTCGTCGCCGGCCCCCGGCAGCATCAACACGAGGAAGAAGTCGGTGAGATCGGCCACCGCCGTCTCCGACTGGCCGACGCCGACGGTCTCGACCAGGATGACGTCAAAGCCCGCCGCTTCGCACAGCAGCATGGTCTCGCGGGTCTTGGCCGCGACGCCGCCGAGCGTGCCCGAGGAGGGCGAGGGCCGGATGAAGGCGTTGCGGTCGATGGCGAGCCGCGCCATCCGCGTCTTGTCGCCGAGGATCGAGCCGCCGGTGCGGGTCGAGGACGGATCGACGGCCAGCACCGCCACCTTGTGGCCCGCCGCGGTCAGGAGCGAACCCAGGGCGTCGATCGTGGTGGATTTGCCGACGCCCGGTACGCCGGTGATGCCGACGCGGATCGCGCGGCCCGTCTGCGGCAGCACCGCGTCGATGAGGTCGCGCACCGCTGCCCGGTGATCGGCCCGGCGCGACTCGGCGAGCGTGATGGCGCGGGCGAGCGCTGCCCGGTCTCCCGCCAGAAGCCGCTCGCGGAGTGTGTCCATGTCGGGAAGGGTCGCGCTCATGCCCCCTTCATGCCGGGGCGTCGCGCGGGCGTCGAGTGCCCAAAATCCCAATCGTGCCCCGCCACGGTCAAGATCGTGCGCGAAGGAGGGGAGCCCAGAGCCGGCTTGCCACCGGAACGGGATTCTTCGGGGACTCGAAACCGCTCATGCAGCCCTCCGACGCGACCCGCCGTTCCCTCCTGCGCCTCATGGGGCTGGCGGGCGTGGCCGGCCTCTCCCCTGCCCTGTCGGCCTGCGTCATGGACGGGCTCGCCACCGGCACCGTCGGCGAGACGCAGTCGGCACTCGACGTGAGCCCGGTGCTCCTCATCGCCACCACCCGTCGCCCGGCCAGCGGCAATCCGCCCAAAGCGCCGTTCTTCGGCTCGGAGCGCGGCCGGGGCCTGAGCTTTGCCGAGGCGCGCATGACCGCGCCGGACCGCTCGCTGATCGGCAAGGTCTCGTCGGTGGTGAGCGGCGATTGGGGCGTCCGCTCCGTCGGCGACGTCACCACGGGGTCGGGCGCGGCGGCGGCCTTCGCCCAATCCGCCTTCGGCCGCGACGTGCTGATCTACGTCCACGGCTACCGCGAGAGCTTCGAATCGGCCGCGGTGAGCGCCGCCCGCCTCTCCGACGGCATCCGCTTCAACGGCGCCTCGGCCCTGTTCACCTGGCCCTCGGCCGCGGCGACCTTCGACTACGGCTACGACCGCGAGAGCGCGCTGTGGTCCCGCGACGCCTTCGAGGATCTCCTGAAAACCGTGGCGACCACGCCGAGCGGCGGGCGCATCCATATCGTCGCTCACTCGATGGGCACGCTCCTCACGCTGGAGACCCTGCGCATGTTGCGGGCCGAGGCCGGCGAGGCGGCGGTTGCCCGGATCGGCGCGGTGGTGCTTGCCGCCCCCGACATCGACATCGACCTCTTCGCCAACGGCGTCGAGCGCCTGGGGCCGGACGCCAAGCGCATCACCGTCATCTCGGCGACGAACGACCGGGCGCTCGAACTCTCCGGCGCCATCGCGGGCGGCGTCGTCCGCGCAGGCGCCGCCGACCGGGAGCGCCTGGAGGCCCTGGGCGTGCGCGTGGCCGATGCCTCGGATTATGGCGGCGGCCTGTTCAACCACGACCTGTTCCTGTCGAACCGCGAGGTTCAGGCCGTCGTCAAGCGGGCCGTCTCGCGGGGCAGCAGCGGCACCTGAGGCAAATTCAGTGGCGTGATACCTCGCTTTGCGGCGATTGCCGGGAACGCGTAGCTTTGGCCCATCGACGAATCCGACTCCGCCGTCCTACAAGCGCCGCCGAACCCGGCCAGTCCGGTCCGGGTTTCCCGCGCAAAGCCGCCCGTCGGCCCGCGGCTCTTTCCCCTCTTTCGAGGACAGTCCCGATGTTCACGCTCGAGATCGACGGCAAGGCGATCGCGGTCATCAACGGCGACGAGGCGACCGCCCGCGACCTGTTCACCTGCGACGGCTTCAAGGAAGACATCCGCACGATGACGATCGACGGCCAGCCGATCTGGAACGGCACGTCGGATCTGACCGTACGCAAGGCCAGCGAGGACGAGATCGAAGAGTTCGAGGACGCGCTCGCCTCCGATGACGGCGAGGGCGATTTCGAGCCCGACGCGCAGCACGAAGCAGAAGGCGACGGCTCGGACGACGAGGACGAGGCCGACATCGTCTTCCTCGTGGACATCGACGACGAGGACGAGGATCAGACGCTCGACGCGTGACGGAACGCGAATCTCCGCGCGAGGACAGGCCATGCCGGCAATTTCCGCCGGCATGGCCATACGATCGGGAGGCGTAACTATCCCTCCCGCACCACCTGCATCGACGTTCCCGCAGATTCGTCCGCTTGGATCGGCTCGCAGCGCCCCCCGAGATGGCGCGCCAAGAAGTCTTCCGCACGCGCGAAGAAGGCGAGCCGATTGGCCGGGCGCACGAGGCCGTGGCCCTCGTCCGGGAACAGCAGGTAGGTCACAGGGATGCCACCCCGCTCCATCGCGGCGACCATCTGGTCGGATTCGGCCTGCTTCACCCGCGGATCGTTGGCGCCCTGCACGATCAGCAGCGGCGCCTTGATCCGGTCGGCAAGGTAGACCGGGGAGCGTTCGCGGATGAGGGCCATGCCCTCCTCGGTGTCGGGATCGCCGATGGCACGGTGGAGTTGCGCCCGCATCGCCTCCCAGTAGGGCGGGATCGTCCGCACCAAGGTTTCGAGGTTGGCCGGGCCGACGAGGTCGATGCCGCAGGCGTAAGATCCCGGGTTGCGGGTCAGCGCCATCAGCGTGGCATAGCCGCCGTAGCTGCCGCCCATGATCGCCACGCGAGCGGGATCGGCCACACCCTGCGCCACGGCCCAGGCGACCGCATCGCTGAGGTCGTCGTCCATCCGCCGGCCCCATTCGCGGTCACCCGCATTGAGGAAGGCTTTCCCGAAGCCGGTCGAGGAGCGGAAGTTGACGCTGAGCGCGGCATAGCCGCGGTTGGCCAGCCATTGATGGATGCCGTCGAAGCCGAAGCTGTCGCGCGCCCACGGGCCGCCATGGACGAGCAGCACCAGCGGGCCGGGGCCCTGCGCATCGAGCGGGCGGGTCAGATACGAGACGAGATCGAGGCCGTCGCGGGAGCGGATGATCGCCGGGCTCATCGGGGCGAGCGGCGCACCCTCCAGCTCCGGCCGGGCGCTGCCGAGCGAGTGCAGGCTCTTCGCCCGCCGGTCGTAGATCGCCGCCTCGCCGACGCGGGTGTCGGCGCGGGCCACCACGATCCAGAGCGAATCGTCCTCGGTGCGGCTCGCCGGATACCAATCGCCGAGCCCCTGGGTCTCGAGGAAGGCGAAGTCGTCGGTGAAGCGCGGGTCGAGCACATGCCAGGACTTGCGGGCGTGGGTGACCGAGTAGGCGACCGGCTCGTGCGTCTCGGCATCCTGCAGCACCGCGCCGATATCCGCCTCCTCGTGCGCGGCGAGCACGCGGGTCTCACCGGTGGCGAGATCGATGCGGGTGAGCGCCGCGGTGTTGCGCCCGCGGCTGTCGCGGCAGAACAAGGCGGTGCCGGCCGCGTCGAGGTTCTCCGCGCCGGAGACGCGGGCATCCTCGGGCGGGAAGGTGAGCCACGGCTTCCAGTTCGCGCCGTCGGGGGCGATCAACTGGCTCGAACCGTCCGGAAGGTTACGAAAGGCGAAGCGCACCGTATAGCGCTCGTCGATCAGGAAACCGGCGAAGCCCGGATTTTCGGCCACCAAGCGGCGCTCGCCGGTGGCGAGATCGACGCTGTGCAGGTCGTGGAAGCGCGCGTCGCGGTCGTTGATCGCCACGAGCACCCGGTCGCGCACGATGCGGCTGAGGCCGACGATCGCCGCGGCGATGCCGGGGATCGGCGTCAGGTCGCGCCGCTCACCCGTTTCGAGATCGACGGCGTAGAGGTGGTGGTTCTCGTCGCCGTCCGCGTCCTGCACGTAGAGGAGGTGGCGCCCGTCATAGGCGAAGGCGTAGGCGTCGATGCCGCGGCGGCGGTCGGTCGTGACGGGCGCGGCCGCATTGAGGTCGTCGATCGGCGCCGACCAGATGTTGAGCACGCCCTCATGCGGCGCCACCCAGCCGAGGCGGCGCCCGTCGGGGCTGATCTGATGACCGTAGCGCGTCGGGTTGCCGAAGAGATGCGCGCGCGGGATCAGATCGACCATGATGTTTCCTCGTGTCCGGCGCCCGCCGTTCGAAGACGGGCCCCCGTGCGAGGAAACTATCGCGGGATCAGCCGAGCACCACCACTTTCGCGCCGACTTCGACACGGTTGAACAGGTCGATGGCGTCCTGATTGATCATGCGGATGCAGCCCGAGGACACGCTCTTGCCGATGGAGTGCGGCTCCAGCGTGCCGTGGATGCGGAACAGCGTGTCCTTGTTGTTCTGCCAGAGATACATGGCGCGGGCGCCGAGCGGGTTGCGGCTGCCGCCGGGCACGCCGAGACCGCTCTGCAACTTGTCGACCTCGCGGGCGAGGTCCGGCCGGCGGGCGATCATCTCCTTGGGCGGATACCAATCCGGCCAGGCCTGCTTCGAGTTGACGGTGGCGCTGCCCGACCACGAGAAGCCCTGCTTGCCCACGCCGACGCCGTAGCGCCGTGCCCGGCCGTTCGGCAGGATGAGGTAGAGGAAATGCGCCTTGGGATCGACCACGATGGTGCCCGGCGCCTCGTTGGTGCGGAACTCGACCTCCTGGCGCAGGTAGATCGGGTTGAACTTCTTGTAAGGAATCGCCTGGACCGGGAAGGGCTCGTTGGCGAGCGCTGCGTAGGCGCGCGTGTAGTCGATCGGGCCGTTATCGGGCTCCTGCGGCGGCACCGGATAACCGGCCTGCTGCTGGCGCGGCGTCTGGTTCGGCGCCTCGGCGGCGGGCGGCTCGCCCATGCGCTCGGCCCGGCGACGGGCATAGGCCTCGGCGTCGAGATCCGTCTGCGTCTCGGGCACCGGCCGCCCGTTGCTGACCCGGCCGTTATAGGGAACGTACTGCCCGCCACGGCGGCGGTAGAGCTGGCCGTTGCCGTCCTGATAGAGACGGTCGTCGTCGAACCCGTCGAAACTCTGGGCGAGGACGTGCCCCGGCAGGGTCGCGAGCCCGAGGCTCGTCACGGCTCCGAGAAGAAGCTTACGGCGGTTCTGAACTGACATGGATCGCTCGATCGAAGTGGCCGGGCCGGGAAACGTCTCCGGAATACGGGGAAACGGTCACGATCATCCGGGCCGGCTGAACTGCCCCGCTTGCTCCCTAGCAAGGAAGCGGCCGGGCGTCAGGGCCGAACGCAACCGTCACGGCTCCTGCACCGGCAAGTGTGCGAACATTGTGTCCGAAAGGTTACACGCACGTCCGCCATGCGCGGAATGAGGGGCTTTAACGATTTCGTAAAAAAGGTGCGGATTCGACGGCGAATTGTGGGCGACGGTAATTGCATTGGCCGGCCCGGTCTCTAGATCAAGCGTAGCCGTTCGGCCCGACCACGGACCCCTCCCCTTGCGCGCCTCCCTCCTCCGCTCCTCGTTCGGATTGCTCTGCCTCGGCCTGATGCTGCCCGGCGAAGCCCTGGCCGCCCGCAAGGCGGCGCCCTCGCGCCCCGCGGGGACGGCGGTCGCGCAGTCAGCGGCAAAGCCGCAGCCGCTCGCGCCGCAGACCGCCTGGACCGCCGCCGAAGCCGCCAACTGCAACCGCGTGCGGCGCAAGCTCTGGCAGGCAGACGAGGGCTGGATCGTGAAGACGGTCACCGTCTGCCACTGATCCAGTTGGCCGCGACTCACAAGAGATCCGGGCCTGCGGCCGGTACGCTCTCGAAGCCGGCGGGCTAACCCGCTACAAACCGCCCGAGGCGGCGACGGTCGCGGCCCCGGTGAGTGGCGTCCTCAGTGATCCGCGTTCTCCATACGGGTGATTGGCATATCGGCCAGACCCTGCGCGGCTTCTCCCGCGAGCGCGAGCACGACGCGGTGTTCGGCTGCCTCGAGAGCATCGTCGTGGAACGCGAGGTCGATGCCCTTGTCGTGGCCGGCGACGTGTTCGACAGCCAGAACCCGTCCGGCGAGTCGCAGGCGCGGTTCTACACCTTGATGGCGCGCCTCCACGCGGCGCGGCCGGCCATGACCATCGTCATCACCGCCGGCAACCACGACGCCGCCGGACGGCTGGAAGCGCCGCGCCCACTGCTTGAAGCGATTGGGGTCCACGTCGTCGGCAATGTCCGCCGCCGCGACGGCGCGATCGATCTCGACCGACACCTCGTGCCGGTCCGCTCGGCCAACGGGGACGTGGCCGCACAGGTGCTTGCCGTCTCCTATCCCACCGCCGCCTGCCTGCCGCCGCTCTCGTCACTTGGTCGGGAAGCATCACTTGGCCAGCAGCCCCGCATCGGCGAGACTTCGCCGATCGTGCGGGCGGTGCGCGACCTCTACGGCCAGCTCTTCGAAGCGGCCCGGCCGCAGCTCGCCGGCCTGCCGCTCCTCGTCACCGGCCATCTCCACGTGGCGGGTGGCCTCGAATCGGAGGGCGCGGAGCGGCGCATCCTCGTCGGCGGCGAGCATGCCGTGCCGTCCGACGTGTTTCCGGAGGAGGCGCGCTACGTGGCGCTCGGCCATCTCCACCGAGCTCAGGCGCTGGGCCGGGGACAGGTGCGCTATTGCGGCTCGCTGATGCCGCTCTCGGCGGCCGAGCAGCCCTACCGCCACGGGGTCACCCTGGTGACGCTCGGCGCGGGCGCGGCGGAGATCGAGCATATCGAGATCCCACGCCCCGTGCCGTTCCTGCGTCTCCCGGCATCGGGCGACATGCCGCTGGCCGATCTTGGCGACCATCTCGCCGCCCTGGCGCTTGCTCCCGAACTGCCGATGGACGCGCGGCCCTACATCCAGGTCCGGCTCGCCCGCGAGGGTCTGCTGCCGGGCTACCGCGCCGAGGTGGACCGCATCGCCGAGAGCTTTCCGGTCCGCGTGGTCGATGTGCGAGTGACGGTGCCGCCGCGGGCCGCGATCGAGATCGTGGAATCGGAAGCGCCACCGCCGCGCCTGTCCGAGCGCGACCCGGAGGAGCTGTTCCGTCTCGCCTACCGCGCCAAGTGGGACGAGGAACCCGAGCCCGCCCATCTCGATGTGTTCCACCGCGCACGTGTGGACGCCTGAGGCTTTAGCACATGCGCATCCTCGCGATCCGCGGCGAGAACCTCGCGAGCCTCGCGGCACCCTTCGCGGTGGATCTCGCGGCCGAACCGCTCGGTGCGACCGGCCTGTTCGCCATCACCGGCGAGACCGGCGCGGGCAAGTCCACCATCCTCGACGCGCTCTGTCTCGCTCTCTACGGCCGCTATCCCCGCGTCGCCGTGACCCGCCGCGAGGACGTGCCCGATCCCGGCGGAGAGGCGCTGAGCGCCAGCGACGGGCGGGCGATCCTGCGCCGGGGCGCGGGCGCGGGCTACGCCGAGGTCGATTTCATCGGCCAGGACGGCGTGACCTACCGCGTCGGCTGGGAGGCGTTTCGCGCCCGCAACCGGGCGACCGGAAAGCTTCAGGCGGAGCGGCGGCGCCTGCACCGGCTCGACGACGGTAGCGCCGTCGCCGCGGGCAAGACGCAGGTGCTCGACCGCGTGGTCGCGCTGACCGACCTGACCTTCGATCAGTTCAGACGCACGGTGCTGCTGGCGCAGGGCGAGTTCGACGCCTTCCTCCTCGCCGCCGAGGGCGAGCGGGCCGAGCTTCTGGAGAAGATCACCGGCACGGCAATCTATTCCGAGATCTCGAAGCGGGTGCATCTCGGCTACGAGGCGCACCGCCGCGCCGTCGAGGCGCTGGAGGTCCGCCGCGGCGAAATCGGCCTGCTCGGTGCGGAGGGGCTGTCGAGCCGTAGTATCGAGCGCGAGGCGTTGCGCGCTGTGCTCGAGGCGTGGCGCGAAGAGCAGGCAGCAATCGGCCGCATCCTCGAAACGGCCCGCCGGATCGCGGCCGCGCGCGCGGCACTTGCGGAGGCCGAACGCCGCGCCGCGTCGGCGGGTGAAAGCCTGGAGGCGGCCGGACCGGACCGGGACCGGCTCGCCGAACTCGACGCGGTCGAGCCGCTGCGCGGACGGGCCGAGGCCCTGGGCGAGACAGCCCGCGAGCACGACGAGACGCAGGCGCGGGTCGAGGCGTCCGGTGCCCGTGTCCGAGCCGCGCAAGCCGCCGCTTCAGCCGTCGAGGCCAAGCGGGCGGAGGCGAATGCGGCGGACGAGGCGGCGGAGGCCGTCTTCAAGAGCTTCGGCCCGCTCTGGGACCGGGCCGCCGCGCTCGACGCGACCATCACCATCGCCGAGCAGGAAGCGGCCGGTGCGGCACAGGGCGCTCTCCGATCGGACGAGGCGGCGGCAGCGGCGGCGGCGGCACTGACGGCGATCGAGCGCCGGCTCGACGAGGCGCGGGCGGCTCGCGACGCCGCGGCCCGCCAACTCGACGCCGACAGCCGCCATGCGCCGCTGGCCGAACGCGGCGGCGACTTCGCCCGGCGCATCCGCGAGCGGGCGCGGCTCGACGCGAAGGCGGCGGCGGCCGGACAGGAAGGCGCGGCGCGGCGGGCCGAGATCGCCGGCTGCGACGGCGAGACGGAAGCCGGCGCTGCCCGGCTCGCCGCGTTCCGCGCCCGCCGCGAGTCCTTGGCCGGCGCGCGCGCGGAACGCGAAGCGGCGCTCGCTGCGCTCGCCGAGCCCGCCGCGCAGGCGCGCAGCGCCGCTCTCGAAGGTCTGCTCGATGGCCTGCGCGAGGCCTACGCCCTGGCCGGGCGCCACGGCACGGCGCTCGCCGACCGCGCCGCCGCCACGGAGGCCGAGGCGGAAGCCGGTCTGATCGCGGCCGAGGCCGCCGCGCGCTACGCGGTGGAAGACCAAGCGTTGCACGAGGCCGGAATTCGCCGCGCCGAGATCGCGCCCCTGGCCGAACTCGCCGAGGAGAGCGTCTCGCGCGAGGCCGCCCGGCTGCGCAGCCTGCTGGTCGCCGGCGGGCCCTGCCCTGTCTGCGGCAGCGCCGACCATCCCCACGCCCACGAATCCGATGGTGCGCTCGGTCGGCTCGCCGAGGAGATGCGGGCCCGCCGCACAGAACTCGACGCGCGGATCGCCGAGCACCAAGCGGCCCATGACCGCGCCCGCGGCGATCTCGCGGCGGCGGAGGGCCGGCGCGACGACGCCCAGGAGCGCGCCGCCGCTGCGGCCGAAACAGCGGCGGCCACCGCCGCCCGCTATCGCGCCACGCTTCCCGGTGTCCTGGCCTTGCTCGAAGCTGCCGGGCTCGCGGCCGTCCTGCCGCCGGGGCCCGATGCGCCAGCGCTGGCCGCGGCTGGGACGACCGCCCGAGCCGAACGCGATGCCACGCTGCACCTGCTTGCTACGGCGCGAACGCTGCGCGGCGAGATCGACGGTCTGATCCGCGAGCGCGACGCGGCGGAGGCACGGGCCGAAGCGGAGGCCCGCGCGCTCGACGCCCTCACCCAGCGCCGGACCGAGGCCGGGCTCGCGGCCGAGCGCGCGGAGAGCGCGCAGGCCGCCCTCCTCCAGCGCGTCGCGGAGCTGGCGGATGAGCTCGCACCCGCCCTGAGTGCCGCCGATCTGAGCCTGGGTGATCTCGACCGTGACCCGGAGATGTGCGCTGAGCGGGTGACGACGCTCGGACAGGCTTACACAGCCTTACGGACCGGGCATGCCGGCCTGGAAGCGCAACTCGGCGCCCTGGCGCCCGAACGGGCTGCCGCCGCATCCCTGCGGGAGGCCGAGACGCGTACGGCCGGTAAGGCGTGCGCGGAGGCCGAGGAACGGCAGGCCCGCCTCGTTCAGGCCCGCGGGGAACGCGCCGGCCTTCTCGGCGGCGAACCGACCGGCCCCCACCGCACCCGGCTCAACAACGAGCGCCGCGCCGCCCGAGAGGCCCTTCAGGCCGCGCAAACTGCTTGCGCCGAGGCCGCCCGCGCGTTGACGGGTGCCGTCACCGACGAGGCCGGTGCCATCGCGGCCTCGGAGCGCGCCGCCACCCGCCACGGGGCGGCCGAGGCGGCCTTCGTGCAGGCCTGCGGCGAGCGGGGGCGCGAGGCGGTGGCCGCGCTGCTCGCCGTACCGGCCGAGACCCGCAACGCACTGCGCGCCGGCCTCGACCGGCTGGCGCGTGAGGCGGCCGAGACGCGGACCGCCCTCGCCACCCGCCGCGCGGATGTCGAGGCGCTGGACACCGAGGCCGGGATCGACATCGCCGCTGCCGAGGCCGAGGCGGGCCGCCTCGCCGAGGCCATGGCGCAGGCGCAGCAACGCCTCGGCGCCCTCGACGCGGAGCTTAGGCGAGACGAGGCGGCCCGCGCCAAGGCCGCCGACCTCGCGGGGGAGATCGAGGCCGCGACGGCCGAGCTGACGACGTGGCACCGGGTCGAGGAGGCCATCGGCTCGGCGGGCGGCGACCGCTTCCGGCGCTTCGCGCAGGGAGTGACCCTCGATCACCTCGTGCATCTCGCCAACGATCAGCTTCGGGCCCTGAGCCCGCGCTACCGCCTCGCCCGCAGCGTCGGCGCCGACCTCGCCCTGCACGTTGTCGATCGCGACATGGGCGACGAGCGCCGGGCGACCCGCAGCCTGTCGGGCGGTGAGCGCTTCCTCGTCTCGCTGGCGCTGGCACTAGCTCTGTCCGGCCTGGAAGGGCGACAGTCCTTCGTCGATACGCTGTTCATCGACGAGGGCTTCGGCTCTCTCGACGCCGAAACCCTCGACCTTGCCGTCGACGCGCTCGAAACGCTTCAGGGCCGCGGCCGCAAGGTCGGTGTCATCACCCACGTTGCCGGAATGATGGAACGCATCGCCGTGCAGATCCGGGTGGAGAAGCGCGGCAGCGGCCGCAGCGTAGTCCGCGTGGTGGATCGCGGCGCTGCCGTCGTTTGAGGCAGCGTGGCCGCTGCATCGTTCATAGGCAGTGATGCTTGCGTCAGCGGCACACAGCGGTCGCAGCCGGGTGCTGCCGCCGGTTGCTAGCAGGGAATGAGTTGGCACGCCGGCTGCATTGTGAGTGTCGCAGCCCTCGGGCGGCGAGCGGGGCAACGGCGCCTCGCGCTCGGACGGCGCATGTCCGGACACACTCTTCCGCATGAGAGACCGCGCCCGGCTTGCCCGAACGGCGCGTCTTCGAGCCCCACGAGCACGCCGATGGCATCCTTCAAGACCGTGATGAAGTCGGGCCACCCCCCGACCCTGTTCGCCGCCTTCCTCTATTTCGATTTCTGCTTCGCGATCTGGGTGCTCAACGGCGCCATGGGCCCGTTCATTACCGAGACCTACGGACTGACCCCGGCCCAGACCGGCTTCATGATCTCGCTTCCGATCCTGGCCGGCGCGATCATGCGCTTTCCGCTCGGGATCCTCGCCCAGTATATCGGCCGCAAGAACGCGGCACTGACGGAGATGGGAGTCATCGTTCTGGCGATGGCCTACGGCTTCTTCTTCGTCTCCTCCTACAACGACGTGCTCGCCATGGGCGTGCTGCTCGGCATCGCCGGCGCCTCGTTCGGCGTGGCGCTCTCGCTCGGCTCGGGCTGGTTCCCGCCGGAGCACAAGGGGCTCGCCATGGGCATCGCGGGTGCCGGCAATTCCGGCACCGTGCTCGCCGTGCTGTTCGCGCCGCCGCTGGCCCAGGCCTATGGCTGGCAGGCGGTCTACGGCTTCGCCGGCCTCGTGATGATCATCCCGATCCTCGTGATGATCGTCCTCGCCAAGGAGCCGCCGGACTGCCACGGCCAGAGCTTCAAGGAGCATGTCTCCTGCCTGTTCACCAAGGACGGCTGGTCGTTCTCGCTGATCTACATCATCACCTTCGGCGGCTTCATCGGCCTGTCGAACTTCCTGCCGACCTTCTTCTACGAGCAGTTCGCCGTCACGAAGGTCGAGGCCGGTCGCCTCACGATGCTGGCTGCCCTGATGGGCTCCGGCATCCGCATCCTCGGCGGTTACTTCGCCGACCGGATGGGCGGCATCCTCGTCCTCTCCCTGGTGCTGCTGGCCGCGATCGGTTCGTTCCTGGCGCTGACCACCACGCCCTCGCTCGCCGTGACGACGCTGCTGTTCATGCTCTGCTTCGCCGCACTCGGCGCAGGCAACGGCGCGCTGTTCCAGCTCGTCCCCTTGCGCTGGCCGACAAACACCGCGGTCGCCGGTTCGATGATCGGCGAGGTCGGAGCACTCGGCGGCGCGATCCTGCCCAACGTCATGGGCTTCTCGAAGCAGTATACCGGCGGCTTCGCCTCGGGCTTCGTGATCTACGCCCTGTTCACCGGCTTGGTGCTCGGCTGCCTGTTCCTGTGGCAGCGCAAGTGGGTCGGCGCCTGGGTCGGCCCCCGCGGCAAGGTGCTCGATCAGCCGGCCGAAGCGCAGGCTCAGGCCGGGGGCCGCATGGAGCCCGCGGGCGCGTAAAGCGGATCGGTCCGTCTCACAGGGATCGTTCGGACGGGGGCCTTCGCGGCCCCCGTTTCCGTTGGGGCGACGGAACGGCCTTACAGCCCGTCCCGCGTCACCGTTGCAAAGGTGAGGAGATCGACGCTCGCCGCACCGCCGCGCAGCAGCACCCGTGCAGCGGCGTTGCCCGTGGCACCCGTGGTGGCCACGTCGTCGATGAGCAGGAGGCGCCGTCCGGCGATCCGTGATCGCGCGGCTTCCGCCACACGAAAGGCACCCTGAAGGTTCATCGCGCGCTGATGGCGGGTCAGGCCGACCTGAGGCCGTGTCGCCTTCACACGGGCGAGTGTCCGCAAATCGCACGGTGTTCCAGCAACACGGGCGATCTCGCGGGCCAGCAGGGCCGATTGGTTGAAACGCCGCCGCCAAAGGCGCGAGCCGTGCAGAGGCACGGGCAGGATCAACTCCGCCTCGTCCAGCAGTTCACGCCCGGCCGAGGCCATCATGCGTGCCATGGTCCGAGCCAGATCGAGACGGTCATTGTATTTGAGACGATGAACGAGGTCGCGTGCCGTGCCCTCATAAAGCGCGACGGCCCGTGCCCGATCGAAAGCCGGCGGCTCCGCGATGGCGCCGGGCGAAAGCAGGCGGCCGACGCCGAGATCGAGGGCAAAGGGAGTGCCGAGCCGCTCGCAATAGGGCCGCTCGATCAGCCGCAAACCGCTCCAGCAGGCGGCGCAGAGAGCGTGCGGCTGACCGGTCGCCGCTCCGCAGGACACGCAGGTCGGAGGATAGATCAGACCGATGACGGTCGAAGCGATGCGCCCTACGCCGCTCCACAGAGCGGGTTGTCCGGGCGCCGCCATCGATAGACGAATGTCGTCAGGCTACACTGTCAGTGCGCGCCGTTTTGCTGAGCGCCCTGCTGAGCCGCCTTATCCCGCTTGTTCGCCTGATGCCGACCGACGGCACAGCCGGCCGCGGCACCCATGACGCCGTGTCCGGCCATGTGCCCGGCCACGCCACCCACCACGGCACCCTTCAGGCAACCCTTGGCCTCCGCGGTGCTGGCCAGCGCGACGGCGACAAGGATCAGAGCGGCGCGGATCAGAATCCGTGTCATCTTCAACCTCCTCGATCGACGAGCAAAACGGAGAGACCCGGATTCCGTTCCAAGGCCATCCCAACCGATGATAGTGCAGAGGCACGATTCGCGAAATCGTGAAACGGCGCCTGCACGAACAGAGAGATGCCTGCGGACACAGCGCCGGAACCAAACTTACGCCCTGGCCGCCGCACCCTCGGAGCCCCATCTCCCCGATCGATGAACGAGTCCGCCCCCCTGTTTGATCCCGCCCTTGTTCGCCGCCGCATCGCGCGTGCGCAAAGTTCGGGTTATGCCGGCTTCCTGCTTGAGCGGGTCGCCGAGGATCTGGAGGATCGTCTGGCGGCGGTCACCCGCTCTTTTCCCGTCGCACTCGATCTCGGTACGCCGCTTCCCCTTGTGTCCGAGCGCCTACTGCAGAGCGGCCGGGTCGAGCGGATGATCCGCCTCGCTCCGATCCCTGAGCCGGCCGGCTCGGTGGTCGGCGACCCTGAAGTGCTGCCATTCGGTGGGAATGCCGGGTTCGACCTTGCGGTGTCGGCCCTGGCGCTTCAGCACGTCAACGATCTGCCGGGCGCCCTGCTGCAGGTGCGCCGGGCACTCAAGCCCGACGGCCTGTTCCTCGCCGGCCTGCTCGGAGGTGCGACGCTGACAGAGCTGCGCCAAGCCTTCCTCCAGGCCGAGAGCGAGACCGAAGGCGGCGTGAGCCCGCGCGTGGCACCTTTTGCCGAGCTGCGCGACCTCGGCGGCCTGCTCCAGCGGGCGGGCTTCGCCCTGCCGGTGGTGGACGCGGACACGATCACTGTGCGCTACGGCGACCCCTTTGCGCTGATGCGCGATCTGCGTGCCATGGGGCTGACCAACGCCCTGCACGACCGCCGCCGCGTACCGCTGCGCCGGGCGACGCTGATGCGGGCCGCCGCGATCTACGCCGAGCGCTTTTCCGATCCGGACGGGCGGCTGCGGGCGACCTTCGAGATCCTGTGGCTGTCCGGCTGGGCACCGCATGAGAGCCAGCAGAAGCCGCTGCGGCCCGGCAGCGCCAAGACGCGGCTCGCGGACGCCCTCGGCGCCGCCGAGCACCGGTTTCCGATCCGGGAAGAGCCGGCATGAAGGAGCCCGGCCCCGCCCATCCGATCACCATCACGCCCCACCCAAGGCCCGTGCGGGTACGGCTCGGTGGGCGTGTCGTTGCCGAGACGCGGCGGGCGCTGAAACTGTGCGAGGCGGGGTACGACCCCGTTCTCTACCTCCCGCGCGAGGATGTCGCCGCGGACGCGCTTGCCCCGAATCCGCGGCGGACCTTCTGCCCCTACAAGGGCGAGGCCTTCTATCTCGACCTGAGCGTCGGCGGCGCGACCCAGGAAGCGGCGGCGTGGTCTTACGAGAACCCGTTTCCGGCGGTGGCGCGCATCCGCGGCCACGTCGCCTTCTATCCCGACCGGGTCGATGCGATCGAGGCTTGAGGCTCGCCCTACCCCTCAACCTGAGACCAGAACCCCGACTTGCGCCCATGCGCCTTGCGAAGCTGTGCCGCGTACTCGGCGTGGCTCGGCGTCAGATCGCCCGGCGCCAGTTCCCGCGCGAGTTCGCCCAGGCGCATCAGATGGCGGGCGCCGTGACCATAGGCGGGCGAGCGGCCGCGTTCGAGGATGTCGTCGATGAGCGCGCGATAGAGCACGCTCGCCGCGAGCGGATGGTCCGGCTCCAGCGCTTCGGCGGCCGGGGCGAGCAACTCCCAGATCCGGCCCGACCATGCGTCGCGCCGATCGAGCACGAGGCGGGCGGCGCGATCCAGATTCGGCCAGCGGATCAGGAAGTAGAGGCCGCCATGCGGATCCTTGCGGTTCGCGGCGTGGACGAAGGCGCGCTCCAGAGCCTCCTCGTCCTCGAAGTCCGGCAGGCGGGCTAGGTAATCGCGCAGCGCCTGCGGATCGAGGCTCTTCTCGAACCGCGACCAGCGTAAACCTTGCGCCTCGTCCTTGTGGCCGAGCGCGTCGAGGATGCGGATCTCGACCGCCTCGCGCTCGCGTTCCGGGCCGTCGGGATCGAAGCCGCCGACGATCAGATCCTCGCGGGTCATCACGACCGTGCCGCGCTTCTGCTTGCGGCGAATCCAGTCGAGGGCCTCGGCGGCGCGGCCTGCCGCGAGCAGCCGCTCGGCCACCGCCGGGAGATCGGGCCGCTCGGGCGACATCTCCAGTTCGAGGGCGATGAACGCGTCGGCGTCACCGTGGGCGTCGGCGATGACCTGACGCAGGCGGATAAGGCTCAGACGGTGGTAGCGCCGCTCCCATTCCTGCCCGGCCATCTCGAAGACCGCCGGCCCGGCCTTCTTCTTGGCCGATGCCGGAAGCTTGGCGAGGGCTTCGACCAGATGTGCGTCGAGCGGTTCGAGCGCGGCCTTCGGCAGCTTCGGCAGGAGATCGACCAGCAGGGCACCGACGAGGCCGAAGCCATCGTCGTCGAGACCGTCGAGTGCGCGGGTCGCGAAGCTCAGCGCGGCATCCGCCGAGAGCCCCGCCGCGAAGCCTGCCGCGGCTTCGGCGGCGGCCTCGTAGACGGCGTGCACCTGCCCGCTGGAATCATCGACCCGCTCCAGCGTGGCGCTGGCGCTCCGGAGGAAGCGCAGCAGCCGGTCGAGGGCCATGCCGGCATCGAGCGGCTTCAGGTCGGAGAGGATGGTCGCGAGCGTGGCGTCGAGGTCGGAGGCGAAAGCCCGGCGCTTCTGCCAATCGATGTAGCCGCGGGCCTTTTCCAGCGCCGAAAGGCGGCGGTCGATCAGGGCCGCCACCCTGTCGGGCCCTTGGAGAGCGGCAATCGCGGCACTCACCCGCTTCTTAAACGGCGCGCTCTGGCCGACCTCTTCGAGGATCAGGGCGATGAGCCGCTCCTGGCTGAGTGCCGCGAGGTTTTCAGCCGTCGGCGTGGTGCTGCGGGATTTTTTGGGCGGCGTCGATTGGGGAGGCGCTTTCGCCGAAACCCCGCTCTCGACCGCCGCCTTCGCCCGTCGCGCCATCGCTTCCCCCTTCAGGCCTCGGGTCCGGTCAGGGTCCGAGCAGATCGATCAGGAAGGGGATCAGCGGCAGATCGGCCGGCGGCATCGGTAGATCGCGCAAAGCCCCCGGCCGCACCCAGCGGAGTGCCTGCGCCTCGCGCGACTGCGGAAGCCCCTCCCAGCGCCGACAGATGTAGAGCGGCATCAACAGGTGGAAATCCGGGTAGGCGTGGCTCGCGAAGGTGAGCGGCGCAAGGCACGGCTCCTTCACCGTGATGCCGAGTTCCTCGGCGAGTTCTCGGATCAGCGTCTCCTCCGGCCGCTCGCCGGGCTCGACCTTACCGCCGGGAAACTCCCAGAGGCCGGCCAGCGCCTTGCCCTCGGGGCGCTGGGCCATCAGCACCCGCCCGTCGGCATCGACCAGGGCCGCCGCGACGACGAGAAGAAGCTTGAGCGGCGTGCTCATCGGCTGATCGCGAACACGGCATCGACCTCGGCCGAGGTCTCGATCGCTCCCGCCACGACCGGCACGGCGGTGCGGCCGCGGGGAGCCGGCGCTTTCATTGCCATGGCGTAGGGCATGGGCCGGGGCGATTCGGCTCGCGGCGGCGATTCGATCGAGACGACGGTGCCGAGTTTCACACCGGTCGCCTCGGCGATGCGCTCGGCCTGGGCGCGGGCATCCTTGACGGCGGCGACCTGCACGGCGGCCTCCGCCGCGGCCGGGTCGCGCAGGCCGAAGCTGATCCCCTGGATCCGGTTGGCCCCGGATTCGAGGGTGCGCCGCATCAGTTCGCCGAGCTTGCCCATCTCGGCCAGGCGCACCCGCACGCGATTGCCCGCCGTGTAGCCGTCGTCCCGCTCGCCCATCGAGCCGTCGGGTTGGCGGACGGTCTTGGTCCGCGGCTGCAGGGTGATCGAGGAGGTGCCGATATCGGCCTCCGCCACACCCATTTCCCTAGCGCTCGCGACGATACCTTTCGCCGCCTGGCTCGCGGCATCAAGGGCGGCGGCCGGCGTGGCGCCGCGGGTTTCGACGCCGATCTCCACCGAGGCGAAATCCGGCGCGACCTCCTGCGAGGCCCGGCCGATCACCCGGATGCGCCCGTTCTCGTCATCGGCCACGGCAGGCGTCGCCATGGCGAACAAGAGGACGGGAACGGCGAGCGCGGAAAAGAACTTCACGAGCGATAGTCTCCGTTGATGGCGACGTAGGCCTTGGTGAGGTCGCAGGTCCAGACGCGCGCCCGACCCTGGCCGAGGCCGAGATCGACCCGCACGGTGATCTCGGGCCGCCGCATCACGGCGCTGGCCGCTTCCTCGCTGTAATCGGGGTCGCGTGCGCCCTGCACCGCGACGCGCACGTCGCCGAACCAGATCGCGAGGCGGTCGCGGTCGGCGGGCTCGCCGGCCTTGCCAACCGCCATCACCACGCGGCCCCAATTGGCGTCCTCGCCGGCCACCGCGGTCTTCACCAGCGGCGAGTTGGCGATCGACATCGCGATGCGGTGGGCGGAGGGATCGCTTTCGGCACCCTCGACCTCGACGGTCACGAGCTTGTTGGCACCCTCCCCATCGCGGGCGACGAGCTGCGCCAGTTCGATCAGCAGATCGTCCAAGGCCGCCCGGAATCCGGCGAGCCGCGGATCGTCGGCCTGCGTCACCGCCGCGTTGCCGGCGGCACCGGTGGCGAAGAGCAGCAGCGTGTCGGAGGTGGATGTATCGCCGTCCACCGTCACGCAGTTGAATGATGTCTTCGTGCCCGCGCTCAGCAGATCCTGGAGCACGTCCTGCGGCAGCGCCGCGTCGGTGAAGGCGAAGGCCAGCATCGTCGCCATGTCGGGGGCGATCATGCCTGCGCCCTTGGCGATGCCGTTGATCGTTACCGGCACGCCGTCGATCTCGACCCGGCGGGAGGCGAGCTTGGGGAAGGTGTCGGTCGTCATGATCGCCTGCGCGGCCTGCGCCCAGGCGTCGGCGCCACCCTCGGCGCGTCCGGCGCATTCGGCCAGCACGCCCTCGAACTTGCGCGCGTCGAGCGGCTCGCCGATCACGCCGGTGGAGGCGATCATCACCGCCTCCGGGGCGCAGGCGGCGGCCTGCGCCGCGATGTCCGCGGTCAGCGCCACGGCTTCGCGACCCTTCAGCCCGGTGAAGGCGTTGGCGTTCCCCGAATTCACGACGAGCGCCCGCGCGCCCTTGCCCGCCTTCAGGGCATCACGGCACCAATCCACCGGCGCGGAGGGACAACGCGAGCGGGTGAACACCCCCGCCACTTGCGTGCCCTCGGCCAGGGCGACGTAGAGCACGTCCGTGCGGTTCTTGTAGCGGATGCCGGCCTGCGCCGTGGCTGCGCGCACGCCCGCGATCTCCGGCAGCGACGGCGAGGCGGCGGGTGCCAGGGGGGAGATCTCGGTGGATGACATCGTTCGTCGGCTCCGTCTCGTACCCGCTCTTGCCCATTCGGCCGCATCGGGAGGGGCGGCCTCGCATGCGCAGGCGACACGGGCATGAACGTCATGGTCGCGGGTCGCTGTCTTGCGCCCGCCGGGCCTCACGTCAACACGCGCGGTGAGGCCCGCAGCCGTGAGACGGCGTCTCCCCGGCGCATCTCATGCGGGGCGCGGACCGGTTGGGTCGGGATAGCTCATCGTTCGGCGATGCAACTCAACGATGCAGAAGACAAAGACCTGTCGAATCCGCCCTCGAAATCTGTTGCGGAAACTGTGTCTCGAAAAATGCACCTTCGCCCCGGTCGAGCGTTGCCGCTTGTATGCCTTACGCAACCTGCTTAACCTAGAATGATGCAGCGCACCCAAGATCGTGAGGAAGCGACCATCGACCTCGATCCCGTCCGCTCGGACGGACAGGTGGGTGGCAACGCGGCCCCGCGCAGTTGCTACGGGGTCCAGGTTCTGGTCGCCGGACGCCGCAAGCAATGGCGCGATGAGATCAACGGGCAGATCCGCCGGGCCGGCTACAGCGCCATCTCCGTGGATTCGGCCGTCGATGCCCTCACGGTGCTGGTGCTCGGCCTGCCCGTCGATGTTCTCGTGACCGATGCCGAACTGCACGGCGCGCTCGGCCTCAGCGAGCTCGCCGCCGAGGCGCGCGCATTGAGACCGAATCTCGGCATCGTCGTCGCCTGCGACTCTGCGGTCAACGACTGTGCCGACCTCGTGCCGGCGGACGCGCTGCTGATCTCCTCCCTGGGCCCGGAGGAGGCCGTCGCTTCCTCGGTCCGCGAGGCGATGGCGGCCCGCGCCGGCTGATCCCGCCTCCCCATCGCCGCGCCCGCGACGATGGGGCCCGTACCCGACGGTAGGCCGGGTATGGCAGCCTCCGCGCCGGAGGACCAACGCCATGACGATTCGCCGCCGGGACTGCCTCGCGATGCTCGCCGTTCTCGCGGCGGGCCGCGCCCATGCCGCGGAAGCCGGGCCGGCGGGCGCCTTCGCCTTCGACAAACCGGAGGGAGGCGGCCTTCCACTCTCGGCCTATGCCGGCAAACCCATCCTCGTGGTCAACACCGCGACCGCCTGCGGCTACGCCCCGCAATTCGTTGGCCTTCAAGGCCTTTGGACACGCTTCGGCGCGCGGGGCCTGACGGTGATCGCGGTGCCCTCGCCCGATTTCGGCAATCAGGAGCCGCTCGACGGCGCCGCCATCGCTGAAGCCGCGCGAAAGAATCACGGTGTCACCTTCCCGGTCACGGACAAGACCCATGTCCGGGGGCCATCCGCCCATCCGTTCTACCGCTGGGCGGCCGAGCAGAAGCCGGGGCAGAGCCCGCAATGGAACTTCCACAAGTACCTCGTCGGCCGTGACGGCACCCTGCGCGCCGCCTTCGCGACCCAGGTCGATCCGAGCGATCCGCGCATCGTCAGCGCCATCGTCGCGGAACTGGGGCAGGCCTGAGCGAAGGTCCGTGTGGTTCTACCGGCCCGGAACGTCGGTCGGCGGCAGCAATCCGCGCTCGACTCGCCCCGGTGGCCCGGGACGCCGGGCGCGCGGGGCCTGAAGGCGCCGCTCCCGCTCGGCCATGAGCGGCGCTGCGGACGGACCGCTCGAGGGGTAATTCGAGGCGAACGGGTTCGGCGGCACGCCCTGGGCCCGGCATGGCAGGGCCGCGAGGCAGAAGCTCGCGGCGGCGAAGACGGTACTGGGGCGCATCGGCGGCAAGATTTTCCGGTCGTCGGGGACTCGCGCCGGCACGGGGCGCCTCCCCACATGCCAGCCGGCCGCGTCATCATTGCGGCTGGAAAGATCGAGCCAAAGATCGCGTCATGGAACCGCACAGTTTCGAGCAGGACGGCACCGTCTACGAGGTTCGCTTCGAGCGGACGCCGGAGGGCTGGATTGCGCATATCCGGCCCGAAGGCTGGACCGAGGCCCACGTCGTCGCCTTTCCGGAAGGCGTCGGCTTCGATCGAGACGACGTGCGCGGCTCCCTGATCGCCGGCTGCGAAGCCGCGGTGGCCCGCCTCCCGCGCCGTCCGCCGACCCGGCATTGAGAGGGGTGAAACGGAACCTACGGCATCCCGGCCGGTTCGGGCTCCAGCACGTGAAACGAAACACGTTGGAAGCGAGCGGGATTTTGCGATGACCGAGGTGACCTACCACATCGTCGAGCATGACGGCGGCTTCGCCTACAAGGTTGGCGACGTGTTCTCGGAGACCTTCCCGAGCCGGGCGGAGGCGTTGCAGGCGGCGCAGGCCGCAGCCGCCGAGCAGCAGGTTCCGGGCTCGACCGAGGGCATCCGCTACCAGGATGGGAGCGGCCAGTGGCACGACGAGACCGCTCAGGGCAACGACCGGCCGGTGGCCAAGGTCGCGGAGGACTGAGTTCCCTCAGCCTTCCAGGGTAATGAGGCCGACGCTGCCGCCCGCAGCAGCGGTGTTGACGGTCAGCGTCCGCTCCGAGGCGAAGCGAGCAAGATAATGGGGACCGCCGGCCTTCGGGCCGGTGCCTGACAGGCCGGAGCCGCCGAAGGGCTGGCTGCCGACGACGGCGCCGATCATGTTGCGGTTCACGTAGACGTTGCCGTGCGGCAGGGCCTCGGCGATGCGCTCGGCAGTCTCCTCGATCCGCGAATGGATGCCGAGGGTGAGCCCGTAGCCGCCGGCCCGGATCGCCGCGATGACCGAGCCGAGGCCGTCCGCCGGGTAGCGGGCGACGTGGAGGATCGGCCCGAACACCTCCTGCCGCAGATCAGCGACGCTGCCGATCTCGAAGATGTGGGGTGCCACATAGAGGCCGCCCGGCGCTACGCCGGCAAAGTGCTCCCGCGCCGAGGCCTTCATGGTCAGGATATGCGCGTCGAGCCGTTCCTTCGCCCCGGCGTCGATCACCGGACCGAGATCGGTGGCCAAATCGCGGGGGTCACCGACCGTCAGCTCCCGCGCCGCGCCGGCCACCGCCGCGATCATCCTGTCGGCGACGTCCTCCTGCACGAGGAGCAGGCGCAGGGCCGAGCAGCGCTGGCCGGCGGAGCGGAAGGCCGAGACCACCACGTCGTCGGCCACCTGCTCGGGGAGCGCCGTGGCGTCGACAATCATCGCGTTGATGCCGCCGGTCTCGGCGATCAGCGGCAGGATCGCGCCGTCGCGGGCGGCGAGCGCCCGGTTGATCCGCTGCGCCGTCACCGTGGAGCCGGTGAAGACGACGCCGGACAGGGCCGGATGCTCGATCAGCGCGGCGCCGGTCTCCGGTCCGCCGGGGACGAGGTGGAGGGCGCTTCCCGGAATGCCGGCTGCGTGGAGCAGGCGCACGGCGAGGTCCGCCACCAACGGCGTCTGCGGCGCCGGCTTGGCAACGACGGCGTTGCCGGCCATCAGCGCCGCGGCGACCTGCCCGGTGAAGATCGCGAGCGGGAAATTCCAGGGCGAGACCGCGACGAACACCCCCCGGCTGACGAGGCGCAGGCTGTTGGCCTCGCCCGCCGGGCCGGGCAGGCTCTGCGGTTCGCGGAACAAATCCCGGCCCTGCGCCGCGTAGTAGCGCAGGAAGTCGATCGCCTCGCGCCACTCGGCCACGGCATCGTCGAGGGTCTTGCCGGCCTCGGCTTGCAGCAGGTGCAGGAGCCGGTCCTGCTCCCGCACGAAGGCGTCGGCGGCCCGCTCGAGGCAGGCGGCCCGCGCGCGGGCGGGCGTCGAGGCCCAGGCCGGGAACCCCCGCGCAGCCGCCGCCATGGCGAGCGCGGCGGTGGCGGGGTCCGCCTCGATGACGCTGCCGAGCGCCGCGCCGTCGATGGGGTCGACCACCTTTCGGGGATGGCCGGTGCGGGCGGTCCCGTCGATGATCGGCGCGGCCTCGGCGGGGCCGGCGGCCCTCGCGACGGCCTCGGTCCATCGCTGCAGCGCCGCGCCGTCGCCGAAGGCGAGCCCCGGCGAGTTGCGGCGTTCACGCCCGAATAGGTCGCGCGGCAGCGGGATCTTGGGGTGCCGAGCCTGCGAAGGCGTCTCCACCAGGGCCTGAGGCCGGGCGAGAAGGTCGGCCACCGGCATCGCGGGATCGGCGGCGCGGGCGACGAAGGAGGAGTTCGCGCCGTTCTCCAGCAGCCGGCGGACGAGATAGGCGAGCAGCTCGCGGTGGCCGCCGACGGGCGCGTAGACCCGCTGGCCGATGCCCGGCGCCCGCTCGGCGAGCCGCTGATAGAGCGCCTCGCCCATGCCGTGCAGGCGCTGGAACTCGAAGCCGGCCTCCTCGTCCGCCGGACGATCGAGCAGCCCGGCTAGGCCGAGCACGCTCGCCACGGTCAGCGCGTTGTGCGTGGCGAATTGCGGGTAGAGGCGCGGGCGCAGCGCCAGCAGCCGCCGGGCGGCGGCCAGATAGTTCAGGTCCGTCATCGCCTTGCGGCTAAAGACGGGATAGTCGGCCACCCCTTGCGTCTGGGCGAGCTTAACCTCCGTGTCCCAGTAGGCGCCCTTGACGAGGCGTACCATCAGCCGCCGGTCGTGCCGCTCGGCGAGTTCCGCGACGTGCTCGATCACCGGAAGGCAGCGCTTCGAATAGGCCTGGATCGCCAGCCCGAACCCGTCCCAGCCGGCGAGCGCCGGATCGGCCAGCACGGCGGCGAACACGTCGAGGGAGAGTTCGAGCCGCTCTGCCTCCTCGGCGTCGAGGGTGAAGTTGAGGTCGTGGGCGCGGGCGTCGCGGGCGAGGTCGCGCACCATCGGCACCAGTTCGGCCATCACCCGCGCCGCTTGCGTCGGGGCGTAGCGCGGATGCAGCGCCGAGAGCTTCACCGAGATGCCCGGACGGGCCGGAAGCGGCGTGTTGCCGGCCTCCCGCCCAATCCGGGCGATGGCGCGAGCATAGGCTTGGCGGTAGCTCTCGGCGTCGTCGGCCGTGCGGGCGCCCTCACCGAGCATGTCGAAGGAGAAGCGGGAACGGCGGGCCGCGCCCGAGCCGGCCCGCTTGAGCGCCGCGCCGATCTCCTCGGCCAGCACGAATTGCCCACCCATCACCCGCATCGCCCGGTGGGCCGCCGCGCGCACGGCCGGGCGGCCGAGGCGGCGGACCATGCTTCCCAGCGTCGCCTCGGGCGTGTCCTGCGGGCCGACGAGGCGGGCGCCGAGGCCGAGGGCCCAGGACGCGGCCTGGGCAAGGCCGCTCTCCGACCGCGCCGCGTGATGGGCGAAATCACCCTCGCGCAGCTTGTCGGCGATCAGCCGGTCGGCGGTGGCCGCATCGGGCACCCGCAGGAGTGCCTCGGCGAGGCTCATGAGGGCGAGACCCTCGCGGGTCGTCAGCGCATATTCCCGCAGCAAGGCCTCAACGGCGCCATGGCCGGCATCCGCGCGGATCGCGCCGATCAAGTCGGAGGCGAGCCGATCGACCGCCGCCTCAGTGGCCGCCGGCAGGAGCGCCTCCCGCAGCAACGCCTCCGCCAAGGCGGCATCGTCCGGGGCATAGAAGGCCTGAAAACGCGACGGAGACATCGGACCATCGGTCATATGAGAGAGTAGCACTCTCTCTGTCGTCCGACAGACCAATTCCGTCATTTAAGAAAACGGCGGTCCGTGATCGCCCCGCGCTCGCTCTTACGGCCTCGCGCCGGGCGGGCTGATATCGAGCGGCTGCGCCTCCGGAGCAGGCGCCGGCTCGGCTTCGATCCGGGCGCGGCGGGCGGCTTCCTCCGCCTCGCGCTGGCGGGCTTGGCGCGCCGCCTCCTCGGCGGCGGCCTGCTGCGCCTTGATCCGGGCTTGCCGGGCCGCTTCCTCGGCGGCGAGCCGGGCGCGGTCCATCTCGATGCGGGCGCGGCGGCGCTGGCGCTCGCTCTGGTCGGCATCGAACAGCTCGATCTTCTCGAGTTCGCGCTGGAGCACGAGGGCGGCAAGGCCCGTCGTCAGAGGCGCCGCGTCGAGCCGCCGCTCGGGCGCGGTGAGCGGCCCGCCGAACCCGAGCTGGATCGAGGGCGCCGCTCCGGACCAGCCCTTCGGCCCGGCCGCCGCCGTCAGGGCGCCGCGGGCGTCGAGAGCACGACCGCGCAGATCGACCTGAAGCGTGCCGTTCCAGCGCGCCGGGCCGAGATCGATGCCGAATGGGCCCGTGCGCAGGGTGCCGGCCGAGAGGGTGAAGGAGGCCGAAATCGGCCCCTTGGCCCGAAGCGCACCGGCGGACAGCTCTTCCGACACGAGCGCCTGGAGCCGTCCCTCGCGCAAGGGATCGTCCTCGGCCAGCGCCTTGCCGAGCGCCCGGTCCACGGCGCCCGCGTCGGCGCCGGGGAGCGCGAGATCGGCGAGCCGGATCTCGCCGTTGCCCGAAAGATCGTTCGCTAGGGCGCTCAGGCTCACGCCCGTGGCGCCGAACCGCAGGGCCGCCGAGAGCCGGCCGGTGATCGGCCCCGCCCCGATCAGGCCGGTCAGATCGGCGCCCTCGACGCTGCCCTCGCCCGACACCGCAGCGGCGCCCGCCGGCCGGGCCAGGGTGATGCTGCCGGCCAGCCTCCCTCCGGCGAGACCGGCCGAGAGGTCGCGCAGGCTCAGCGCGTCGCCCTCGCGCACCAGCGTCAGGCTCGCATTGTCGGCGACGAGGCCCCGGCCGAGATCGAGCCCACCGATCTTGAGGCCGAGGCTGACCTTTGGCTGCGCCGGCACCGCGGCGAAGCGTCCGCTGTTGTCGGTGGGCAGCACCGTCGCCGCAACCAGCGCCGGCAGGGACAGGCGGGCGAGCGTGGCGGTGCCGGTCAGCGCGCCGTCCGGGGCGCGGTCGAGGGCGGCGGTGAGGTCGGTCCCCGCCACCTGTCCCGTGACGTCGGCGTGCAGCGCCGCATTCCGGCGCGACAGGGCTACGGTGAGAGCCACGGGCAGCGGCCCGGCCGCCGGGCCGGCACTGCCGGCGAGAATCAGGAAGGGGGCGAGGTCGGGCGCTGCCAAGCGCAGCGTGCCTCCGGTCGGAGGGCGGTCGAGGACATCGAGCAGGATCGGGCGCGGCGTCGCGACCGTGAGGCCGGCAAAATCGCCTTCGATGCCGAGCGCGAGCGGCGGCGTGCCCTCTTGTCCGGCCTCGGCGGCGGGCCGGGCGCCGGTCAGCCGCAGGCGCCCCGGCTGGCGCAAGGCGGCGATGTCGTCGCGGCCGAACCAGCGGCCGGTCCTTTGCGTCGTCAGCGCCGCGTCGAGGCGGTCGATCCGGCCGGAGCGGGTCAGCAATGCAAGGTCGAGATCGCCCTCGCCGGCCTTGCCTTTCGCGGATGCACGCAAGGCATCCGCCTCGCCCGATTCCCGTTCCAGGGTCAGATCGAGCGACAATCCGCTCTGGCGGACACTCTGCGGTACGAGGCGGGCCTCGGGCAGGAAGCCGCGCTCCAGCAGGGCCAGCAGCGGCGCCGCCTTGCCGGCCGTCACCCGGCCCTCGATCCGGCCCGAGCCGTCCGGCGCGATCCGCCCGGCGAGCTGGGCGCTCGCACCCGCGAGGTCGGCGATGTCGAGCGTATCGACAACGAGGCTGGCCCCGTCCGATTGCAGGCTGACCGCGATGGTGCCGTTGCCGGAATGCGCGCCGGCCGGTCCATAGCGCACGTCGCGCGCCTTCAGCGTTAGTCCGAGGTCGTGCCGATGCAGGCCCGACATGAGCTCACCGAGCGGGGGCAATTCGGCGATGTCGATGCCGTTGGCGGAAAGCTGCGCATCGAGCCGCCCGCGTCCGTTCGCATCGGCCCGCAGGTAACGGGCGTTGCCGGTGACGCGGGCCTCACCCAGGGCGAGGCGCAGGTTGCGTAGCGACAGGTCGCTGCCGGCCGCCGAGAGGTCCGTGCCGATCTCGAAAGCGCGCCCGTCGAGAATCGCCGTCACGCTCTCCTCGGCGCCGATCCGGCCGAGATAGCGCCCGACTGCCTCCGAGTTACGCGCGGCGATGTCGATATGCCCGGTGAAGCGCGGCGAGCCCGACAGCTCTGCCTCGCCGGTCGCCGCGACGGTCGCGGCCCCCGGCGCCCTGCCCTCGAAGCGGCGCAGCACGAGGCCGCCGGTGCGATCGAAGGTGCCGCGAAACCCCACATCGGCCCAATCATCGAGGCCGAGGGCGACACTCTCGGCGGCGATATCGAGGTCGAGCAGAAGCGGTGGCGTCAGCGTGCCCGATGTCAGCTCCTGCGCCAGCAGCCCGCGGGCGCCGTTGGAGAGCAGCAGCCCGTCGAGGTCGAGGCGGCGGGTCCTCAGGGTCAGGCCGAGCCGGGCCTCGCGCAGATCGAGGCGGCCGCTGCCCGACAGGCGGGCGGCCTTGCCGCCGGGGTCGAGTTCGAGATCGACGGTCTTGGCCTGCACCATGGGGCCGCGCGACGCGAACTTGGCGGCCAGGGTGAGCGGCAGGGCGGCGCCCGCCGGCTGCACCGGCGGGCCGACGGTGAGCCGGGCGCTGCCCTCCGCCTCCGGCACGAGGCCGCGGCGTGCCCCGTCCGCACCCGACCCGTCCTCGGGCTTGAGGGTGATGCGCGCATCGAGTTCCAGGCGGGGCATGGTGTCGCCGCCCCCCGTCAGCTTCAGCGAGAGGCCGCCATCGCTGCCGGCAACGCTGGTGGCGAGGTGGAACGGGCTGCCCTTCGCCGTTCCCTCCGCCAGCCAGGGCCCGGCGAGCGCGGGCGCCCTGAGGCGCAGGTTCTCGGCGGCGAACTGCTCCTGCGGCGCCTCACCCGTCCGTACCGTGGCGACCGTAAGGCGCCGAATGCGCAGGTCGTCGATGACGATGTCGCGGCGCAGCGTTTGCGGTTCGCGCGGCAGGAGCACCGCCTCGTCGGAGACCGGCAGGTTGAGCCCGGCCCGCTCGACCGAGGTCTGGACGAAGCGCACCTCACCCTTGAGAAGGGGGGCCAGGGCGATCTCCGCGTCGACGGCTTGCGCGTCGAGGGCCGGCCCATCCTCGGCGCCGAGCCGCAGGCGGGCGAGGCGAAGATGCGGCGAGGGCAGCAGACGCAGGTCGATGGCGCCCTCGCTGCGGGCACCGGCCCCGAGGGAATCGCTAACCATGCGGTCGATCAGCGCGCGATGCGCCGACCAGTCGATGAACGGCGGCACCGCAAGGGCCGCCACGAGAATCAGCACGACGGCGCCCGCGAGCGCGGTCAGGGAATCACGCACCGTTATCGCTTCCGCCTGGCCTGCGGACCGCAGGACTTCGTTCGCGTTTCACACGCGTTCGAACGGCCGGTGCCACTTGAACGGTGAAAAACCTGCGTCCCTGCGGCCATAGCACAGGCCGTGGCCGGCCCGCATCTCACGCTCTAGCTTTCGCCGATCGTCAGCGGCGGATGCCGAAGGATGGACCGGCCGGCGGCGGAACGTTGAGCGGCGCCCGCTGGATCTGGTTGCGGATGGCGCTGTTCTCCAGAGTCTGTCGCTGTTCGAAGTTGCGGTTCTCGTTCCGGTACTCGAACGACTGGTTCTGCCGGCTCGTGGCGCCACGGTTGCCGGGGCTCTGCGCCCAAGCGGGCGTGAGTGCGGTGAGCAGGGTCAGGAGGGCGAGAGACGGGGCGCGCATGGCCTCACATCCTTCATCGGCATGGGTTTCGGGCTTCCGGAGTGACGCGTGGGGGGTGGAGCCGGTTCCGGATCGGGTCTCGACGGCGTTCGCCTTTTGGTCCAGGGATGCGCGTATGATGCAAGAGCCCAACGACGCGCACGGCGCGTTCCGGCCGCGCCCGTCCGACGACGAAGCGCCGTCGGCCCCGACCTCCATCGCCGCCCGCGCCATGGCCGCCCTGCGACCCGAGGCCGCCTCCTACCTCTCCGGCCTCAACCCGGAGCAGCGCCGCGCCGTGGAGGCGACGGAGGGCCCCGTGCTCGTGCTCGCAGGGGCCGGCACCGGCAAGACGCGGGTTCTGACGACGCGCATCGCCCACCTCATCGCCACCGGCAAGGCGCGGCCCTACGACATCCTCTCGGTGACCTTCACCAACAAGGCCGCCCGCGAGATGAAGCACCGCATCGGCGGGCTGATCGGGCCGGCGGGCGAGGGCATGCCCTGGCTCGGCACCTTCCACTCCATCGGCACCAAGATCCTGCGCCGCCACGCCGAACTGGTCGGCCTCAAATCCGACTTCACGATTCTCGGCACCGACGACCAGCTCCGCCTGATGAAGCAGGTCATCAGTGACCAGAACATCGACGAGAAGCGCTGGCCGGCGCGCGCGCTGGCTCACACCATCGACGGCTGGAAGAACCGGGGCTTGAGCCCCGAACAGGTGCCGCCGGGCGAGGCGCAGTCCTTCGCCTTCGGTAAGGGCGGGCAGCTCTACACAGCGTATCAGGCGCGCCTCGTCACCCTGAACGCCGTCGATTTCGGCGATCTCCTGCTGCTCTGCCTCAAGCTGTGGCGCGAGAATCCGGACATCCTGGCCAATTACCAGGACCGCTTCCGCTACATCCTCGTGGACGAGTACCAGGACACCAACGTCGCCCAGTATCTCTGGCTCAGGCTGCTGGCCCAGGCCCGCAAGAACGTCGCCTGCGTTGGCGACGACGACCAGTCGATCTACGGCTGGCGCGGTGCCGAGGTCGACAACATCCTGCGCTTCGAGCACGATTTTCCCGGCGCCACCGTGGTGCGGCTGGAGCGCAACTACCGCTCGACCGGGCACATCCTCGCCGCCGCCTCCGGGCTCATCGCCAAGAACGAGGGCCGCCTCGGCAAGACCCTGCGCACCGAGGACGAGGCGGGCGAGCCCGTGACGGTCACGGGCTCATGGGATTCCGAGGAGGAGGCGCGTCAGGTCGCCGAATCGATCGAGTCACTCCAGCGCAGGGGGCACGCGCTCTCGGAGATCGCGGTGCTGGTGCGGATCTCGGCACAGATGCGCGAGATCGAAGACCGGTTCGTGCAGGTCGGCCTGCCCTATCGCGTCGTCGGCGGCCCGCGCTTCTACGAGCGGGCCGAGATCCGCGACGCGCTGGCTTACCTGCGCGTGACCATGAACGGCGCCGACGACCTCGCCTTCGAACGCATCTTCAACACGCCCAAGCGCGGCCTGGGCGACGCGACGCTCCAGACGCTCCACGCTTTCGCCCGCGCCGACCGGGTTCCCCTCCTGGCGGCCGCGCGCAAGCTGATCGAGACCGACGAGCTGAAGCCGCGCGCCCGCTCGATGCTGCGCGGCCTCGTCGAGAGCTTCTCGCGCTGGGTGCGGCTGGTGGAGAGCAAGCCGCATCCGGAGGTCGCCCAGACCATCCTGGAGGAATCCGGCTACACCGAGATGTGGCAGAAGGACCGTTCGGCCGACGCCGCCGGGCGGCTCGAAAACCTCAAGGAATTCGTCCGCTCGATGGAGGAATTCCCCGACATGGCGGCCTTCCTCGAACACGTCTCCCTGGTGATGGAAGCCTCCGAGGCCGAAGGGGCCGACCGCGTCTCGCTGATGACGCTGCACGCGGCCAAGGGTTTGGAGTTCGACACCGTGTTCCTGCCGGGCTGGGAGGACGGCCTTTTCCCGAATCAGCGCGCCATCGACGAGAGCGGTCGGGCGGGCCTGGAGGAGGAGCGGCGGCTCGCCCATGTGGGGCTCACCCGCGCCCGCAAGCGCGCGAAGCTGTCGTTTGCCGTCAACCGGCGCATCCACGGGATGTGGTCCTCGACCATCCCCTCACGCTTTATCGACGAGCTGCCGCCGCAGGCCGTGGACGTGGTCGAGGCGCCCGCGCATTTCTCGGCCGGCGCCTCGCGCTTCGACCGCAACCCTACCCCGTTCGGCTCCTCCTACGGCACGCCGGGCTGGCAGCGGGCGCAGGCCAACACGTCGGGCAATTTCGGCGGGGGACTCGGGCAAGGCCGGGGCGGCCGCTCGGGGGGACCACGGGAGATCGAGGGCGAGCTGGTCGCCAAGTCCACGGCCGCACCCTCGGCGTTCGAGCACGGAAGCCGCGTCCTCCACACCAAGTTCGGGCCCGGCACGGTCGCCGGCATCGACGGCAACAAGCTCACCGTTGACTTCGACAAGGCCGGCCGGAAAATGGTCCTCGACAGCTTCCTCCAACCCGGTTGAAGCGTCCCGTCGGCGGTTCTCCGCCGGCCGCCCCTCGCCCGAGGAGGGCGATGCCCGCGATGGCCCAGGCAAGGATCGTCCCGGTCCGCAGGCGGCACCGACAGGTGCTGGGGTCATCGCTTCTTCGCAAAGCCGTCACGCCCGCGTCGCCCCCGCCTGCAACCTTCGCAGTGAGAGCGAAGCGTTGCCGTAAAGTCGCTCTCCGCAGACATCACGTCCTGCAGTGGAACCGACTCATGGGGTTTGGCTTTGCTCTTGCGTACAGTTGAACGAAGATCGGCGATGTCTTCGCCGAATCGAAGGAGAGACGGACAAGTCGAGACTGGTTGAAAAAGCGAGTTTGCGAGAGTCACGCACGAGTCAAGGTGGAGTATCGATCCATGAAGAGACGACGCGCACGGCTTGAACTGGTTGAGGACCGACCGATCCGGATGCATCGGACCCGCTTCGACGAGGAACGTAACCTCGCACCCATTCAACCACTGACCGATCGACAAGGTCAGTACCTCGACGCGCTCGCGTCATCTTCGCAAGTCATCGTCTTAGGCCCGGCCGGCACCGGAAAGACCTTCATCGCCGGCACCCGCGCCGCCGATCTTCTCCGTCAACGCCGGATTTCGAAGGTCGTCATCACCCGTCCGAACGTGCCGTCCGGCCGCTCGCTCGGCTTCTTCCCCGGCACGCTCGAAGAGAAGATCGCGCCCTGGGTCGCGCCCCTCACCGAGACCATGAAGGAGCGCATGGGTGCGGCCGCCTTCGATATCGCGGTGAAGACCGGCGACATCGAGGTCGTGCCGTTCGAGGTGATGCGTGGGCGCACCTTCAAGAACTGCCTCGTGATCCTCGACGAGGCGCAGAACACCACCACCGCCGAGATCAAGATGTTCCTGACCCGCATCGGCGACGATTGCCAGGTCATCATCAACGGCGACGTTTCCCAGACCGACCTGCGCGAGACATCGGGACTTCGCACCGTCATCCACCTCGTAAAGAGCCGGATGATGACGATCCCGATCGTGGAGTTCACCCTCGACGACATCGTCCGCTCCGGCATCTGCGCGGAATGGGTGAGGGCGTTCGAGGAAGAGAAGCTGTAGCCGTCGAGAGATCTGATGGTGCGTGATGACGGGGCACGGAGGCTGCCTCGTCGTCACGCGCCGACCACGGTCAAATTTCAACGCCCCTCTCGACGATCGTCGTCTCGACGATGTCGGCGGGCTCGTATAGCCATCTTGCCACGACGCCGGCCGCGATGGCTCCGGCGATCGGCGCAAGCCAGAATAGCCAGAGCTGCGCGATATAGTCCGTGCCTGCGAACAGGGCCGGTCCCGTGCTGCGCGCCGGGTTGACTGATGTGTTGGTCACCGGAATCGAGATCAGGTGAATGAGCACGAGGGCAAGCCCGATGGGGATACCGGCAAAGCCCGCCGCGGCGCCCTTCGACGTCGTGCCGATGATGATGAACAGGAAGATGAACGTCGTCAGGGCTTCGATGATCAAGCAGGCGGCAAGGTCGTACTTGCCGGGGCTGAGTTCGCCGTAGCCGTTCGCGGCAAATCCGTTCGGCACCCAGCCCGCCTTGCCGGAGGCGATGGTGTAGAGGGCGAAGGCGGCCACGGTTGCACCGATGACCTGAGCGACAATGTAGGGCAGGACGTGCCGGCTCGCGCACCGTCTCGCCGACCACAATCCGAGTGTGACGGCCGGGTTGAAGTGGCCACCGGATATGTGGCCGACGGCGTACGCCATCGTCAGCACGGTGAAGCCGAAGGCGAAGGCAACGCCCAGGAAGCCGATTCCGAGTTCTGGAAAGGCGGCGGAGAGGACGGCGGCACCGCAGCCACCGAACGTCAGCCAGAAGGTGCCGAAGAATTCGGCGGTCGTCCGACGCATCGTATCGTGATCCATGGCGACACCTCTTGCTGCGAAGGTCACGCGGCCCACACCAAACGGTCGTGTCGAAGGTCTGATCGGCGCACCGTGAGACTGAGGTCGTCTGCGTCGGCACCCGCCGAAACGCAGCGAACGAAGATTTCACGCGTGGATCGCGCTAGCAATGAGCGGTGTCATACGTCGAGGGGCACGAAAGAGTGGTACTGCTCGCGCGCCCGACGCGCCTTGACTGGCAATTTTGCTTTGTCTCAGCGCAAATGCTGATCACATCGTGCCGTGTCAGGCTGCGGCGGCGCCCTTGATCCGCAGCGGTCCGACGCTCTTGCCCTCCAGCAACTGGCGCAGCCGCTCGACATCGTCGAAATTGTTCGACGTCAGTTCGGTGATGTCGCCCTCGACCAGCGCATCGACATGGCGACAGCGGCGGCGGTGGGTGCCCGCCGGGCAGGAACAGCGCAGATAAGGCCCGTCGGTCCGTTCCTCGAACTCGAGCAGGTAGCGGTTGCCGGTGCTGCCCCGCATGGCAAAGCGCAGCGCGTTCGAGGGCCGGAGATCGACGATGCCCGAGGCGCGCAGGGCCTTCGCCGAGGTCGAGCGGGTCATGTCCCGGCGCGGCGTCGTGAGCGCACGAATCGGGGTGAGACCGAGGCCGCGAGCGAGGTCGGCGATGTCGGTCGCACCCGTCTCACGCAAGGCCGCGAGGGCGATCTCGGCGCAGGCATAGGCATCTTCGCCCGCATCGTGGTGTTCGAAGCGGATACCGAGGCGGCCCGCAACCTTGGCAAGACCGTGGCCTGCCGGATCCGGGAAGACGCGCCGGGCGATCTGGAGAGTGCAATGGCCGGCCATGTCCGGCACCGGCTCGCCCCAGGCGGCGAGCGAGGCGGCGAGCACGCCCATGTCGAAGCCGGCATTATGCGCGAGCATCAACCCGCCGGATAAGTCGGGGAGGAACTCGGCGATCGCCTCGGGAAAGGTCGGCGCGTCGCGGACATCGGCCGGCAGGATGCCGTGAACGCGGATATTTCCGGGCGAGAACCGCATCTGCGGCGGGCGGATCAGCCGGGATACGCGCCGCACGACGCGGCCCCCCTCGATCCAGGCGAGCCCGACCGCGCAGGCACTGTCGCGCCGCTCGTTGGCGGTCTCGAAGTCGATCGCGACGACGCTCATGCAGACAAGATTAACGGGTCGCGGACTCATCCCGCAAGGCGCGAACGTCACTATCTCTCTCCGGCTCGCCGAGCCGGCGGTCGAAGATCGTCCGCACCGTCCGCCGTTCCTCATCGAGCCGCGCGCTGAGCGCCTTGGCATCGGGCAGATTGGCGGCGCGGGCGAGGCGGGCGAGCGCCACATCGGAGGCTTGGGTCGGGTCCCCCTCGACCATCAGGCGCTGCCACTGGTGCACGTCGTCGAGGAGCCGGTAGGCGTCGCCGAGTTGCTCTGCCTCGACGTCCGCGATGATCCCGCCTTCGGCCGCGCGGCCGAACACCTCGGGCGCGTCAAAGCCGATCAGTTCGGGATGGGCGTGGGCATGGCCGAGGACGAGAGCCTGCGCCAGGAAATCGAGGTCGAGCAAACCGCCGGGGCTGAGCTTGAGGTCGAGGGGGCCGTGATCGCCCTTCTCGTTCTCGACCGTGGCCCGCATGCTGCGCACCGAACGGTTCACCGTGTCGGCGTCACGCGGCTGCATCAGCGCATCGCGGATCGTTGCTTTCGCCTCTTCGGCAAGGCTGGCGTCACCGGCGATGACGCGGGCGCGGGTCAGCGCCATGTGCTCCCACAACTCCGCTTCCTCGCGCTGGTAGGCGCGGAAGCTGCGGAACTGCGCCGCCACTGCACCCTGGCCGCCGCCGGGACGCAGGCGCAGATCCACCTCGTAGAGCAGGCCGCGGCGGGTCGGGGCGGTGAGCGCCGCGACGAGGCGCTGGGTCAGCCGGTTGTAGGCCACCGCCGCGTCGAGGGGCTTGGGACCGGTGCTGGCGCGGTTCTCCGGATCGAAATCGTAGAGCACCACGAGGTCGAGGTCCGATTCCGCCGTGAGCTGGTGCGAGCCGAGGCGGCCATAGCCGAGCACGACGATGCGGCCGTTCGGGATCGGGCCGTGATCGGCGAAGAAGGTCTTGGACACGGCGTCCAGCGCGGTCGCGACGGCTGCGTCGGCGATCGCCGAGAAGGCGCGGCCGGCCGCCTGCGGGGTCAAGATGCCGGAGAGGAGCCGCGCACCGGTGAGGAAGCGGAGCTGCCGCGCAGCGTCGCGGCTGCGGTCGAGGAACACCTCGTGGCTGTCGGGCCGGCCCAGAAGGGCGCGGTAATGCGCGGCAATGGCTGCGGCATCCACCGACGGATCGACGAAATCGGGGTCGATCACCGCATCGAGCACGTGCGGTGAGAAGGCGACGGTGCTCGCCAAGCGCGGGGCGCTTCCGAGCAGATCGGCAAAGAGCAGCCGCAGGCGCTCGTGCTCGCGCAGGATGGTCAGCAGTTCCACCGCGGCCGGCATCCGGCCGAAGGCGCGGTCGAGATTGGCCAAGGCCGCATCCGGATCGGGCGTGCCGGAGAGAGCCTTGAGCAGGGCCGGGACCAGCTCGGTCAGCACCTCGCGGGCGCGCGGGCTGCGCACCGCTGCCCGCCGCCCGAAATGCCAGCCGCGCACCGTGTCGGTGACGCGTTCCGGATCGCGGAAGCCGAGGCTGCGCAGGGTGGCCAGCGTCGCCGGATCGTCGGCGGCGCCGCTGAAGACGAGGTCACCGACCTCCGAGGAGAGGTCGAGCCCGGCCTCGAACAGCAAGGCGTAATGCGCCTGCACCCGGCCGGCATGGGCGAGCAGGGCCGCTTCGAACCCGGCGAGGTCGGCAAAGCCCGCGAACCGCGCGAAATCCTCGAGCTCGGTCCGGTCCGTCGGCAGGCGCTGGGTCTGCTCGTCGCGCACCATCTGCAGGCGATGCTCGACCGTGCGCAGGAACGCGTAGGCCGCCCTGAGTTCGTCGCGCGCTTCCACCGAGATCCAGCCGTCCTCGTGCAGACGCGCCAGCATCGGCACGGTGGAGCGTCCGCGCAGCATCGGGCGGCGGCCGCCGAAGACGAGCTGCTGGGTCTGGACGAAGAACTCGATCTCGCGAATGCCGCCGCGTCCGAGCTTGATGTCGTGGCCGGCCACCGCCAGCGCCTCGTGCCCGCGCACGGCGTGGATCTGCCGCTTCATGGCGTGCACGTCGGCGATCGCGGCGAAATCGAAATACTTGCGCCAGACGAAGGGGGTGAGGTCGGCGAGAAACCGCTCGCCCGCCGGGATGTCGCCGGCGATGGGCCGCGCCTTGATGAAGGCCGCCCGCTCCCAGTTCTGGCCCGTGGTCTCGTAATAGACATAGGCCGAGGCGAGGCTCATCGCGGTCGGCGTCGAGCCGGGATCGGGCCGCAGGCGGTAATCGACCCGGTGGACGTAACCGTCGCGGGTGCGCTCCTGCAGCAGCTTCGAGACGCCCTGGGCCAGCTTTGTGAAGAACGGCGTCGGCTCCAGCCCCTCCTTCAGGGGGGCCGCCTCGGGATCGAAGAAGACGATCAGGTCGATATCGCTCGAATAGTTCAGCTCGCGTCCGCCGAGCTTGCCCAGGCCCAGCACGACGAGACCCGAGCCGGCCTGCGGCTCGGTTCGATCCTTCGGCAGGAAACGGCCGGAGGCTGCCGCTTGCAGCAGCATCGCATCGACGGCCGCCGAGACCGAGGCGTCCGCGAAATCGGAGAGCGCGGCGGTCACGCGCTCCAGCGGCCAGAGACCGCCGATATCGGCGAGCGCCACGAGGAGCGCGTGCTCAGCCCGGTTCCGCCGCAGGGTCTTGCCGACAGCATCGAGGTCGGGAGCAGCGCCCTCCCCCGCCCGGCCGGCGGCGCGCTGCGCGGCGATGATGCGGGCGTCGGCCACCTCCGGCGCCTCTTCGAACAGGCGGACGAGGCGCGCGAGATCGCGCGAGGCGAGCGACCACAGGAAGGTCGAGTGGTCGGCGAGCGCCGCGAGGAGGTCGCGGGCGGGGCCCTCGCGCAGGGTGGCGGGGAGCGCGTCGGCGATCTCGTCGAGGCGCGCCTGTGCTGCCTCGGGATTCGAGAGCGGCGGGGCTTGCCCCAGCCGCGCGATCAGGGGTGCCGTGCCGTCGTCGCGGGCAATCTGCCCGTCGTTTCGCCTGCCCATGCCGTCCCTTCTGCGATTCGAAGCGTTCGCATCGCCGCCGTACCGCGGCTCTGCCCATCAAACGCGCAAATCGGGATCTGCCAAGGGACTTTCGGGACGGCACGACAACGTAGGGGTGCCGCGACGCCCTCGGGCTCAGGCCGCCCGGAGCGTTCCGACGAAGTCGCGGACGGTCGCGGCGAGCGCGTCGCATTCCCCGGCCAGACGCTCGGAGGCATCGAGGCCGGCTGCGGCGGCGGCGCCGGTGAGGTCGGCGGAGCGGGCGAGGCCGTCGAGGTTGTCGGAGACCGCGCCCGTCCGCCGGGCCGCCCGCTCGGCGTTGTCGGCGATGGCGCCGGTCGCCGCCCCCTGCCCTTCGACCGCTTCGGCGACCGAGCGGGTGATGGTGCCAAGTTCCTCGATCGTCCCGCCGATCCGGCCGATCGCCGCCACCGCCTGACCCATCTGATCCTGGATCGCGAGGATCTGCGCCTCGATCTCCTGCGTCGCGCGGGCGGTGCGGGCGGCGAGCGCCTTCACCTCGCCCGCGACCACGCCGAACCCCCGCCCGGCGGCGCCGGCGCGCGACGCTTCGATGGTGGCGTTGAGCGCCAGCAGGTTGGTCTGCTCGGCGATGGTGCCGATGAGAAGCACGATCTGGTTGATGCGCTGGGCCGCCTCGGCCAGCGCGCGCACGGTCTCGTCGGTCTGCCCCGCCTCCCGCGTCGCCCGGCCCGCCACCTCGGCGGCGCGGGTCATGTGGCTCCCGATCTCACGCACCGTGGCCGAGAGCGTGCCCGCCGCCGCCGCGACGCCCTGCACGTCGGCAGCGGTCTCCTGCGAGGCGGTGGACAAATCGGTCGTGCGGCGTGCCGCGTCGCCCGCAGCGGCCGAGAGATCCTGCGAAGCGTGCCGCACCCGGTTGGCGGATTCGGCCGCTTCCCGGACGAGGCGGTTCACGCTGCTCTCGAAACGCTCGGCCAGTTCGCCGGCCGTGCGGTGGCGCTCGGCGCGGGCCTCGGTTTCGGCCGCGCCCTGGCGGTGATGGGCTTCCGCCTCGGCGGCACGTGCGGCGTCGGCGGCGGCGAGCGAGCGGGCCGAGACCGAGAACAGGGACGCGAGTTGCACGCTGAGCCAGACGAGGACGGCGGTCTCCAGCACGACGATCACGGCGTGGAGCACCACCCGGCCGAGATCGGCCCCATCCGGATAGACCGCCGCCGGCAGGAGCAGGTTCAGGCCGAGATGGTGCAGGGCCGTCGCACCGGCGGCGGTCAGCAGCACGCGCCAGTCGCAATAGGCCGACAGCACCGCCAGGGCGGCGAAGAAGTACATGTGCAGATCGAGCTGCCAGGAATGGCCAGAAGCCGCATCGAGCAGAAGCGCCACCATGCCGACCATCGCCACCGACACGGTGAGACGCGTGGCGAGTCCGTCGCCGTTCAGCCGCCACGTGGTGGTCGCCGCCGCCGCGAGGCCGAACGTCATCAGCCCCTGGGCCGCGGTCGGGTTTCCGAGGGCGGCGGCCACCGCGACGTTGAACGGCACGTGCAGCCAGAGCAATCCTATGAGGCCGCGGCTCGCGGCGCGGCGCAGACTGTCGAGATCACGCGGGCGGGATTCTGTCATGGCGCTGAATCTCGGGGTGCCGGCTCTGGGAATCGCGGCGTATCGGGAGGGGTACAGAGGCCGAAGCCTCGTGGGTCGAACAGGACGAGGGCGCCGGCTGTCCGCAGGCGCTCGGCGAAGCCCGGCGCCGAGGATCGGGTGACGACGAGCCCCGGTAGGCGACCAAGGCCCATCACGGCGCCACCTGCGGCCACCGCCGCGCCGAGGCTGCGGCTCGGCTCCCACCAGGGTGGAAACAGGGCGGCAACCGGTCGGCCGGGCTCCGCCATCGGCGCTCCGAGCCATGCGGAGCCGATCAGGCTCGCCAGCAAGAGGGCCACGGGCGGCAGCCAGCTTCGAGCAGAGCCCGGTGTGGACGGCTGAGTCCGGATGCCTTCCACTGCCATCGACACGGCGCCACGGTACGACTTCGAACGATCAACAACTCAACATTGCTGACTAATGTTAAGTTGGGGTTACGCCGATGGCCGCACACGCCCGACCGGGCGCAACTCTCTGCCCAATTTACAACTCTTCGCCCCAATGATGGCCGGGTGGATGAGAACAGCTGGTCGAAGTGCGTCCCGGCGAAGGCCCATCACTCAAGGGAATTTTTCGGCGGCCCGTCCGTCCTGTCATGAGGGGCCCGGGGAGCCTACACGCGCTTTCTTCGGTTGATCCCAGCTCGGCCGAAGCGGCATTCTCTCGGGGTACCTCAGGCGGGCGACACGGCGACCGAGGACGAAAGCGAATCGATGAGCAGCACCAACCTCGTTCCCTTCGCCGAAGCCGCCGTCTTCACGCTCGGCTGCGCCCTGATCGCGAGCCGCCGGTTCGAACCGCAGCGGCTCGGTGCGGTGCTCGGGCTCGCCACCATTACGCTGGCGGTTCTGCTGGTGGTCCTGGCGCTTCCCGGCAGTCCGCAGGCGACGCTCGCCGACCCGGACGGCGTGCGCAATTTCCTGAACTGAGTTCGCTTTAAGCCGCGCGGGCCGGAAGGCTCAGGGTGACGGCAAGGCCCGGGGCATTGTCAGCGAGGGCGAGGCTTCCGCCGTGCAGCCGGGCGACGGCGGCGACGAGGCTGAGGCCCAGGCCGAAGCCGGGGCGTGTGCGGGCGGCGTCGAGGCGCACGAAGCGGTCGAGCACCCGATCGCGCTCGGCCTCCGGAATGCCGGGCCCGCGATCCGCGACGGTGAGCCGGATCATGCCGTCGGCGCGCGCAGCGGCGACCGTGATCGCCTGCGGATCGGATGGAACGGACCGGGCGCCGTACTTGATGGCGTTGTCGAGGAGGTTGGCGATCGCCTGCCCCACGAGTTCGCGGTTGCCGTCGAGGATCAGGTCCGGCTCGATATCGACGGTGAGGCTCAGCCCCCTGTCCTCGGCCAGCGGCTCGTAGAGTTCGGCCACCTCCCGCGCCACCGCCCCGGCATCGAAGCGGCTCACGCTTTCGGGCGCGTTGCCGGCCTCCAGGCGGGCGATGGTGAGGAGCGCGTTGAACACACGGATCAGCCCGTCGCTGTCCTCGATCACGCCTTCCATCGCCGCGCGCAGCGCCTCCGGCGTCTCGGCGGTGCGCAGGGCCTCGTCGGCGCGGTTGCGCAGGCGGGTCAGCGGCGTCTTGAGGTCGTGGGCGATGTTGTCGGAGACTTCCTTCATTCCGCGCATCAGCTCGCCGATGCGCTCCAGCATCAGGTTGAGATTCTGGGCGAGGCGATCCAGCTCGTCCCCGGCGCCGCCGACCCGCAGGCGGCCGTCGAGATCGCCCGCCATGATGGTGCGGGTCGTCTCGGTCATGTCGTCCACGCGCTTCAGCACGCGGCTCGCCACGAACCAGCCGCCGAGCACGCCGAGCAGCACGACGAGAGCAAGCGAGGAGCCGAAGGTGTTGCCGATCGCCGCGCGCAGGCGGTCGCGCTCCTCGGTGTCGCGGCCGACCACGAGTCGGAAGCCGCCGGCGAGGTTGAACACCCGCATGATCGCGCTGTGCCCGCTCGAGTCCGCCTCGGAGCCGCGCCCGTAATAGCTCTCGTACTGGCCGGGCCGTGCGAGGATATCGGCCGGCAGGCGGCTTACATTGCCGACGATGTGCTCGCCCGCGGGCGTGGTCACGAGGTAGAGCGAGGCGCCCGGCTCCCCCGCGCGCCGCTCCACCACGGCGATGAGCCGGCGCAGCCCCCCCGCCGTGTATTGCTCGGACAGCCCGTTGATCTCGGCATCGATGGTCGAGACGATCTGGTCGTCGAGGACCCGCCGCGCGTTCCAGGCGACGTAGCCGAGCCCGAGCGAGGCCAGCACCGCGAACAGAACGAGATAGGCGAGCGACAGCTTGAATGCCGTCGTGCGGAAGATCTTTCCGATCCGCGCGATGAGACCGTCCGGCGGCGATGCAGAAGGGCTCACGAGAGTTGCGGCTCGTCCGGCCGGATCACGTAGCCGGCCCCGCGCACCGTCTGGATCATCGGGTGCTCGAACCCGCGATCGATCTTCGCGCGCAGGCGCGAGACGTGGACGTCGATGACGTTGGTCTGCGGATCGAAATGGTAGTCCCAGACATGCTCCAGCAGCATCGTCCGGGTCACGACCTGCCCGGCATGGCGCATGAGGTATTCGAGCAGCCGGAACTCGCGCGGCTGCAGCACGATCTCGCGGCCCGCCCGCGTCACCCGGTGCGAGAGCCGGTCGAGTTCGAGGTCGCCGACCCGGTAGGCGGTGGCCTCACTCTGACCGGTCGCGGCCGTGCGGCGGCGGGCCAACACCTCGGTGCGGGCCAGCAGCTCGGAGAAGGCATAGGGTTTCGGCAGATAGTCGTCACCCCCGGCCCGCAGGCCCTTCACCCGGTCGTCTACCTGGCCCAAGGCCGAGAGGATGAGGACCGGCGTGGCGATGGCCTGCTCGCGCAAGGAGCGCACGAGCGAGAGCCCGTCGAGCTTGGGCAGCATGCGATCGACGATCAGCACGTCGTAATCGCCTTCGCGAGCGAGCGCGTAGCCGTCGAGGCCGTCGCCCGCATGGTCCACCGCGTGCCCGGCTTCCCGGAACGCTTTGACCAGATAGGCGGCGGCCTCGCGGTCGTCTTCGATGATGAGCAGGCGCATGACGCCCGTCAGATACGCCGCGCCACTCAGGAGCGCGAGGCGTTCACCGACAATTCCGGCTTGTGGTTGAGGGTCTGGAACACGACGCAGTAGCGCTCGGTCAGCTTGAGGAGCTGGTCGAGCTTCTCCTGGGGGGCGTCAGTGTCGAGGTCGAACTTCAGGCGGATCGAGCGAAAGCCCACCGGCGCCTCCTTGTCGACACCGAGCGTGCCGCGAAAGTCGAGATCGCCCTCGGCGCTGACCGTGCCTGCCTTCAGCGGGATTGCCAGCGCGGTCGCCACCGCCTTCACCGTCACGCCCCCGCAGGCGACGAGCGCTTCGAGCAGCATGTCGCCGGAGCAGAGTTCGGCGCCCGAACCGCCGGTGGCGGGGTGCAGGCCGGCCACCGCCAGCGCGCGGCCGGTCTCGACCTTGCAGGCGATGCTGGTGTCGTCCAGCGAACCCTTCGCCTTGAGGGTGATGACGGCGGAATCCGGCGTCTCACGGTACTTGTTCTTGAGCGGGGCCTGGAGAGCGCGCAGGGCGTCGGCGTCCATGGATTTCCTCCGATTTTCTTGGTGGCGAGGATTTAGCGGCTTTCGCGCGCAAACGACACCTCGACAAGGGACATCCTAGAACGAGCTGCCCCCGGCGAGTTCCGGTTTACGGGAGGCGTCGCGTGGGCGCAGGGAATGATCGAGGGCGGCGAGGATGTTGCGGGTCGCCGCCTCGCTCGGCGGCGCGGCCGGGTCGCGCGGCCGGCGCATCGGCAGGGCCACCGTGTCGTCGAGGCGGCCGGGGCGCGGGCGCATGACGATGGCGCGGTCGGCCAGCGCCACCGCCTCGGCGACGTCATGGGTGACGATCAGCACCGTCGGCCGCACCTCCTCCCACAGGGCGAGGAGATGGCGGTGGAGATCCTTGCGGGTGAAGGCATCGAGCGCCGAGAACGGCTCGTCGAGGAGCAGCACCCGCGGGTTGGCCACGAAGGCGCGGGCGATCGAGACGCGCTGCTGTTGCCCGCCCGATAATTCACGCGGCCAGCGCCCGGCCTGCTCGGCGAGGCCGACCCGCTCCAGGGCGTGGGCGACGCGGTCCCGCCGCTCGCGCCTCGGCCGATGCTCGATGCCGAAGCCGACATTCTCGGCGACCGTCAGCCAGGGCAGCAGGCGCGGTTCCTGGAAGACGAGGCCGACGCCGGGATGGGGGCCGGTGATCGGCTCGCCGTCCAGCGCGATGCGGCCCGCACTCGGCCGGTCGAGCCCGGCGATGAGGCGCAGGAGCGTGGTTTTTCCGCAGCCCGAGCCGCCGATCAGCGCGACGATCTCGGCGTTCGGGACGTCGAGGTCGATGCCGTCGAGCGCGCGGGTGCCGTCGGCATAGGTCTTGGACAGGCTCTGGATGCTCAGCATGGCGGCCTCACAGCGTCTCGCGCGCCGTGTCCTGCCAGCGCACCAGCGGGCTGGTCAGGGCGACGAGCCCGGCATCGGCCGCCTTGCCGACGACGGCGAAGCTGATGATCGCGGCCAGGATCTGGTCGGGCTTGCTGAATTGCTGGCCGTCGAGCAGCAGGTAGCCGAGCCCCTCGGAGGCGCCCATCAGTTCGGCCGCCACCACGAACAGGAAGCCGAGGCCGAGCCCGGTACGAAGCGCCGTCAGGGTGGCCGGCAGCACGGCGGGCAGGAGGATGCGCCGGGCGAGCGCGACCCGCGAGAGGCGGAAGATGCGGCCGACCTCCACCAGCTTGCGATCGACCGAGGCGATGGCGCCGGCCACACCGATATAGACGGGAAAGAACACGCCCACCGCGATCAGGGCCACCTTCGGCGTCTCGAGAATGCCGAACCACAGGATGAACAGCGGCACCCAGGCGAGCGAAGGCACGGCGCGCAGGGCCTGGAGGCTTGGATCGACCAGCCAGCGCAGGGTCGGCAGCGTCGCGGTGAGCGCGCCCGCGAGGATGCCGGCGCCCGCCCCGAAGGCGAAGCCGAGGCCGACGCGGATCAGGGTCGCCTCGACATGGGTCCAGAGTTCGCCCGAGGCCGCGAGCGTCCAGAGCGCGGCCGCGATCCGGCTCGGCGGCGGGAGCAGCCGCCCGGAGGCGAACCCTGCCGCGACCGCCGCCTCCCAGCCGAGCGCCAGGACGAGCGGCAGCAGCAGGCCGAGCGCCAGCCGCGCACTGCCGCCGAGGATGGCGGAGCGACGCGCGGGCGCCGCCTTCGCTTCGGTGTCGTCGGAGATAACGGTGGTGACGCTCATGCGAGGGGGCCGCGCCGGATTTGCATCGTGTTCTCGACAAGTCCCTACGGGATCGGCCGTTCAGCGCCGTGCATCGGTCGCCGCGCGCAGGGCGAGGACCGCCAACACCGTTCCCATGAACCAGCGTTGCGCGAGGAGCCAGACCGGCCGCCCCTTCAGGAAGGCCGCGACGGACCCGGCCGACAGGACGATCACCGCATTCACCGTGAGACTGACGGCGATCTGGACGAGGCCGAGCGCGAGGGACTGCGTCAGCACCCCACCCGCCGCCGGATCGATGAACTGCGGCAGCAGCGAAAGGTACATCACCGCGATCTTCGGGTTCAGTAGGTTCGTCAGAAAGCCCATGGCGAAGAGCCGCACCGTCCCGTCAGCAGGCAGCGGGCGGGTGTCGAAGGGCGAGCGGCCGCCGGGTCGCACGGCCTGCCATGCGAGGAAAAGGAGATAGGCAGCACCCGCCAAGCGCAGGGCGTCGTAGGCGAAAGGCACCGCCACGAGGAGGGCGGTAATGCCGAAGGCCGCGCAGAGCAGGTAGACGAGGAAGCCCGCCGCGACGCCCGTCAGCGAGACCAGCCCGGCCGCCCGCCCCTGCACGACGGTGCGCGAGACGAGGTAGGCCATGTTCGGGCCGGGCGTCAGCACCATCCCGAGGCAGACCAGGGCAAAGGCGGCGAGGTGCGCAGCATCCGGCATCGGCAGGCTCAGCGCGCCGGAGCCGGGTTGAACTGCGGATCGATCAGGCCGTCCACCGCCGCCGCCACGTCGGTCGAGGCGGGGATGACGCCCGCCTGCTGCAGGGCGAGGCCGGCGGCACGAATGCTCTCGGCCTGGGCCGAACCGACGGCCGGCTGGCTAAGATCCGTGCGCTCGATCTGCTTGGCGATGACCGCCTCGGGCAGCTTGGTCGCCGAGACGAGTGCGCTCTTCAGGGCGTCCGGGTTGGCGAGCGCGTAGGCACGGGCCTGCTCGTAGGCGGCGATGACGACGCGCACGAGATCGGGATGCGCCTTGGCGAAATCCTCGCGCACGTCGAGCACGCCCCAGGTGTTGGCGGCGGCGTCGCGGTGGAACAGCACGTCGCCGCTCTCGATCTCGGCGGCGGCCATCATCGGATCGAGCCCGGCCCAGGCATCGACGTCGCCGCGGTCGAGCGCCGTGCGGCCGTCGGCATGCTGGAGCAGGACGAGCTTGGCATCCTTCTCGGTGAGCCCGGCGCCCTGGAGCGCGCGGATCAGGAAGATGTGCGGATCGGTGCCGCGGGTGACGGCGATGCGCTTGCCCTTGAGGTCGGCGGGTCCTGCGATCCCGGTCTCCTTGCGGGTGACGAGCGCGGTCCATTCCGGCCGGGAATAGGCGTAGACGATCCTGACCGGGTTGCCGTTGATGCGCGCCAGGAGTGCTGCCGCCCCGGCCGAGGAGCCGAAATCGATGGCGCCGCCGTTCAGGAATTCCAGCGCCTTGTTGGAGCCGAGCGACTGGACCCAGCGCACCTTGATGCCGCGGGCCTTCAACGCCTCCTCCAGGAACCCCTTCTCCTTCAGGACGAGGCTGACCGGATTATAGGTCGCCCAATCGAGCCGGATCTCGGAGACCTCGGCCGCCCGCAGGTTCGAACCCGTCGCGAAAAGGCCGAACAATCCGGCGAATGCGGAGAGGACGGTGCGGCGTCGGATCATGCGGCTGTCTCCCGTGTCGGCCCGGCTTGTCACCCGGATCTCCGTAAGGGCTAGAACAGTCTCGTTCGTTTCGTCAAACGAAAATCCGCGAAACAGAACGGCTGAGTTGCACGCAACCGACCGATGCCGCCGCCGGCTTTACATGCTAACGGGACGGCCATGTTCGACCCCGTTCCCGTCCTGGAAAAGATCGTCGCCTCCCTCGACCGCGACGCCCGCGAACCGACCAAGCTGCGAGGGCTCCTTGTGCCCGAGTTGCGCAAGGTGATCGAGACCGGGCACGCGGAGGCCGAGCGGCTCCTGTTGAAGGAACGCGACGGCCTCGCCTGCGCGCAGCGTCTGAGCCGCCTTACCGACGCGGTGGTGCGGGCGATCTACGACGCCGTGGTCTGGCGCCTCTATCCCAACGACAACCCGTCCACCGGCGAGCACCTCGCGATCGTCGCCACCGGCGGCTACGGCCGAGGAACGATGGCGCCGGGCTCGGACATCGATCTGCTCTTCCTGCTGCCCTACAAGCAGACCGCGTGGTCCGAGAGCGTCGTGGAGGCGATGCTCTACGTGCTTTGGGACCTCAAGCTGAAGGTCGGCCACGCCACGCGCTCGGTGGAGGAATGCCTGCGCGAGGGCCGCGCCGACATGACGATCCGCACCGCCTTGCTCGAATCCCGCTTCCTGTTCGGCTCGCGTTCGCTGTTCGAGGAGATGGTCACCCGCTTCGACACCGAACTGGTGATCGGTTCGGCCTCCGAGTTCGTGGACGCCAAGCTGCGCGAGCGCGATGCCCGCGTCGCCAAGGCGGGCGCCTCGCGCTACCTCGTCGAGCCCAACGTCAAGGACGGCAAGGGCGGCCTGCGCGACCTCAACACGCTCTTCTGGATCGCGAAATACACCTACCGCGTGCGCAACCAGGCCGAGCTTGTCCATGCCGGGCTGTTCACGCCGGACGAATACCGCCTGTTCGAGCGCTGCGAGGAGTTCCTGTGGCGGGTGCGCTGCCACATCCACTTCGTGACCGGGCGGCCGGAGGAGCGCCTCTCGTTCGGGCTGCAGCCCAAGATCGCCGAGCGGCTCGGCTTCGGCTCCCGCGGCGGCCTCTCGGGCGTCGAGCGCTTCATGAAGGCGTATTTCCTCATCGCCAAGGATGTCGGCGACCTCACCGCCATCGTCTGCGCCGAGTTGGAGGCGCGTCACGCCAAGCGCACGCCGGTGCTCGACCGCTGGATCGGCCGCTTCCGCGACCGCTTCCGAGCGACCTCGATCGAGGCGGAGGACTTCTGGATCGACAACGGCCGGGTCAACATCCGCGGCGAGGACACGTTCGAGCGCGATCCGGTCAACCTGATCCGTCTGTTCTGGCTCGCCGACCGCCACAACCTGCCGATCCATCCGGACGCGGCGCGCCTGGCCAACCGCTCGCTCAAGCTCATCACCCACGCGGTGCGCATCGACGCGGAAGCCAATCGGCTCTTCCTCGACATCCTCACCTCGAAGAACGCTCCGGAGACGATTCTGCGTTCGATGAACGAGGCGGGCGTGCTCGGCCGGTTCATCCCGGAATTCGGCCGCATCGTCGCGATGATGCAGTTCAACATGTATCACCACTACACGGTAGACGAGCATCTGCTGCGCTCGCTCGGCGTGCTCGCCGCGATCGATTCCGGCCGGGTGCGCGACGAGCATCCGCTGGCCACACGCCTCATCGATACGATCCATAACCGCCGCGCCCTCTACGTCGCGATCCTGCTCCACGACATCGCCAAGGGGCGGCCGGAGGACCACTCGATTGCCGGCGCCGCCATCGCCCGCAAGCTCGGGCCGCGCTTCGGCCTGAGCCAGGCGGAGACCGCAACGGTCTCGTGGCTGGTCGAGCACCACCTGCTCATGTCGATGACGGCGCAGAGCCGCGACCTCTCCGACCGCAGGACGATCGAGAAGTTCGCGAGCGAGGTGCAGAGCCTGGAGCGGCTCAAGCTGCTGGCCATCCTCACCGTCGCCGACATCAAGGCGGTCGGCCCCGGCGTGTGGACGGCCTGGAAGGGCACGCTGCTGCGCACCCTCTACGACGAGACCGAGGTCGTCCTGTCCGGCGGCCATTCGGAGATCGCCCGCACCGACCGGGTGCGGCTGATCCAGATGGCCCTGCGCGAGCAGCTCTCGGACTGGAACTCGGAGGTGTTCGACGCCTACGCCGCGCGCCACAACCAGGCCTACTGGCTCAAGGTGGACTCCACGCGCCACTTCAAGAACGCCCGCTTCCTGCGCACAGTCATGGAGGAGGGCCGCACCAGCGCCACGACCTACGAGACCGACCCGGTGCGCGGCGTGACCGAGCTGACGGTCTATTCGCCCGACCATCCGCGGCTGCTCGCCATCATCACCGGCGCCTGCGCCACCATGGGCGGCAATATCGTCGATGCGCAGATCTTCACGACCACCGACGGCTTCGCCCTCGATTCGATCTTCATCTCCCGCGCCTTCGAACGGGACGAGGACGAGCTGCGCCGCGCCGGCCGCATCGCCACGGCGATCGAGCGAGCGCTGAAGGGCGAGATTAAGATCGCCGAACTCGTCGCCGACAAGCACCCGAAACAGCCGCCCAAGACCTTCCTCGTGCCGCCGGACGTGTCGATCGACAACGCCCTGTCGAGCCGCGAGACGGTGGTGGAGATCACCGGCCTCGACCGGCCGGGCCTGCTCTACGAGCTGACGACCGGGCTCAACCGCCTGAGCCTCAACATCACCTCGGCCCATGTGGCGACGTTCGGCGAGCGGGCGGTGGACGTGTTCTACGTGACCGACCTCACCGGCACCCGCGTGGTGCAGCCCGACCGCCTCGCGATGATCCGCGCCGCGGTGATGGAGGTGTTCGCCAGCGACGTCGCCGCGCTCCGCGCGGAAGGGCTCGACGCCCTCGTCGATTCACCGCCGCCGCGGGAACTCTGACCCGTCCGCCACGCGGTGCGCTTGATTTCGGGGTTTGCCCGAATGATATCAGCCCCTTCCCGGAACACTTCGAGACCTGATCGATCGCACGATGATGGCTGACGACATGGAGAAGCAGGAGCGGCACGACGGCGCGGAGGCGGAGGCTTCGCCGCAATCCGGTGCCGCGCAGGCGGGCGCGGATGCGGAGGGGCTCGCCACTGCGATCGCCGAGCGCGACGAGTTCAAGGATCGCCTGCTGCGCACGCTGGCCGAAATGGAGAACCTGCGCCGCCGCACCGAGCGCGAGGTCGCGGATGCCCGCACCTACGCGGTGACGAACTTTGCCCGCGACATGCTCAACACTGCCGACAACATCCGCCGCGCGCTCGAAAGCGTGCCGGAGGAGGCGCGTGCGGGTGCCGAGGGGCCCTTCAAGGGTCTGATCGAGGGCATCGACCTCACCGAGCGGGACCTCGCCAAGACGCTGGAGCGCCACGGCGTGAAGGTGGTCGATCCCAAGGGCCAGCGCTTCGACCCGAACCGCCATCAGGCGATGTTCGAGGTGCCCAACACCGAGGTTCCCAACGGCACCGTCGTCCAGGTGGTGCAGACCGGCTACGTCATCGGCGACCGCACCCTGCGCCCGGCCCTGGTCGGCGTCTCGAAGGGCGGCCCGAAGCCCGAGGCCAACAAGGACAAGCCCGCCGACGCGGCGTAACGCTTTTCCTTCAGTCGAAGAAAAAAGGCCGGCACACCTGTGCCGGCCTTTTTCGTATGCGCCCTGGCTATTCCGCCGCCTGCCGCGTCGTCTCGCGGAACGGGTGAGCCGGGTAGGTGCCGATGATGCGCAGCTCCTTCGAGAAGTAGCGCAGCTCTTCGAGGGCCCGGCGCAGGCCGTCATCCTCGGGATGGCCATCGACCTCCGCATAGAACTGGGTCGCGGTGAACTGGCCCTCGACCATGTAGCTCTCGAGCTTCGACATGTTGACGCCGTTGGTCGCGAACCCGCCGAGCGCCTTGTAGAGCGCCGCCGGGATGTTGCGGACCCGGAAGATGAAGCTCGTCACCGTCGGGCCGTTGCCGGGCTCGCACTCGGCGGGCTCGGGCGAGAACACGACGAAGCGCGTGGTGTTGTGCGCCTCGTCCTCGACGTCGCGCTCCAGGATGTCGAGGCCGTAGACCTCGGCCGCCATGGCCGGGGCGAGGGCCGCGCGGCTGGGATCGCGCGCCTCCGCCACCTCGCGGGCCGCGCCCGCCGTGTCGCCAGCCACCACCGCCTTGAGGCCGAGCCGCCGGATGATCCGGCGGCACTGGCCGAGCGCGTGGATATGGCTGTGCACGCTCGTAAGCCGCTCCGCGCCGACGCCCGGCAGGCCCATGAGCTGGAAGTGGATCGGCAGGAAGTGCTCGGCGATGATGTGCAGCCGGGAGGTCGGGATCAGGTGGTGGATGTCGGCGACCCGACCTGCGATCGAGTTCTCGATCGGGATCATCGCGAGGCTCGCCTTGCCCTCGTTCACCGCGGCGAAGGCGTCCTCGAAGGTGGCGCAGGGCAGAGCGGTCCAGCCGGGATAGGCCTGCGAGCAGATGATGTGCGAGTTGGCGCCGGGCTCGCCCTGGTAGGCAATGGTGCGGTCGGTCATCGGTGCTCTAGCGCGTTCAGTTCAGGCGGCGGATGGCGAGCAGCGTGCGGGCGCGCTCGAGGTCGGCGGGGGTGTCGACGCCGAGCGGCAGATCCTCGACGATCATCGCATCGATGCGCATCCCGGCCTCCAGCGCGCGCAGCTGCTCCAGCTTCTCGCGCTTCTCCAGCTCGCCCTGCGGCAGGGCGACGAAGCGGGCGAGCGCCTTCCGGCGATAAGCGTAGAGGCCGATATGGTGGAACAGCGGCCCGTCGCCCCAAGGGGCGCGGGCGCGGGTAAAGGCCAGAGCGCGCAGGCGGTTGGGTCCCACCGTGTGGCCGATGATCTTGACCACGTTGGGATCGTCCATCTCCTCGGGCCGGTGGATCACCGCGCAGAGGGTGGCTATGTCGACCTGCGGGTCGGCAAGCGGCATCACCGAAGCGGCAATGATCGCCGGGTCGATGGTCGGCAGGTCGCCCTGGACGTTGACGACGACATCGTGGTTGCCGTCGGGATCGACGATCTCCAGCGCTTCCGCGAGACGATCCGAGCCGGAAGGGTGGTCGGGCCGGGTCATCACCGCCAGCCCGCCCTGGGCCTCGATCGCCTCGGCGATCGCGTCGGTATCAGTGGCGACCACCACGGGGCCGATCCCCGCCTCCACCGCGCGGCGCCAGACATGCACGATCATCGGCACGCCCGCGATGTCGGCGAGCGGCTTCGACGGCAACCGGGTCGCGGCGAGGCGGGCCGGAATCAGGATCAGGGGATCGGACATGGCCTCAGAGGTCGGACGAACTGGGGCGGAAGGAATTTTAAGCGCGCGGGAGCGCTCTAGCAGCGGCCGTCCGGCTTGTCATGGCAGGGCGCCCCCCGTCGCGGTGCGGCAGAGCTGCAACGAAAATGCCCGCTCGCGCGAAGCGTGTGACGAATAGCGGTGTGCGACAGCGCGCAGCGCGCATGGCCCATTGTCAAGATCGGGCCCGAGCGGCTAATCACCCTTGAAATCCTCCAAAGTCCGGCGTCTGCCCGTCGGGCCCTCATCCGCCGGGTCCTGATCCCGCGCGCCGGAGCTGTCGAGCATGGATTCCTTCGAGCTGAACAAGGTCGCGGGCGCGGTCCTGGGTGCCCTCCTGTTCGCGGTCGGGTCGGGCTTCGTTGCGGAGCTGATCTATCACCCGAAGCCCGCCGGAAGCGCCGGCTACCCCCTGCCCGAGCCGGAGCCGAAGAGCGGCGGCGCGGCGGCGGAAGCGCCGAAGGCCGAGCCCATCGCCGTGCGGCTCGCCAGCGCCGATGCCGACAAGGGCAAGGGCGGCACCAAGGCCTGCCAAGCCTGCCACAGCTTCGAGAAGGGCGGCCCCAACAAGGTCGGCCCGGATCTTTGGGAGATCGTGGAGCGCGAGAAGGCGCATGCCGCCGGCTTCGAATACTCCGCCGCGCTCAAGGAGAAGGGCGGCACGTGGACCTACGAGGATCTCGACCACTTCCTCGAGAACCCGAAGGGCTACGTGAAGGGCACGAAGATGGCGTTCGCCGGCATCGGCTCGCCGACGGACCGCGCCAACGTCATCGCCTATCTGCGTAGCCTCGCCGACAGCCCGAAGCCGCTGCCGGCCGCCGAGAAGAAGGCCGAAGCGGCGCCGGAGGGTGACAAGAAGGCGGAAGCCGCCAAGCCGGCGGAGGGCAAGGCCGAGGACAAGAAGGCCGAGGGCAAGGCACCCGGCAAGTCCGAGGAGCGGCCGGTCGAGAGTGCGACCGGCGACAAGGACAAGGCGCCCAAGACCAACGCGCCGAAGGGCGACACGCAGTCCGGCGACGGCAAGGACACGGCCCGCCCGGTCCCCGCACCGCAGACCCAGCCGCAGCGCAACGAGGTCGCCCCGACGCAGGCCCCCGAGGCGAAGCCCTCGGGCGATATCCCGACCAAGGCGGAGCCCGGCTCCGAGTCCACGCCGGCCACCGAGCCGGCGGCCAAGGCCGATCCCGAGGCGCCCAAGCCGTAAGGCGAAACGGAAAGCGGATTGTTGTGAAAAGGCCGGGCCCCGCAAAGCCCGGCCTTTTCCATGTCGCACCCCCGGCTGCGCGGCCTGCGCGCTCGCGGCGGGTTGGCGCCGGCCCCGGCCTCGTCCTAGAACGACGCCCGACTGACCTCTCACGGGATCGGGAGACCGCGCCAACGTGACGGAAACCACCGTAATTGCCCGCCGCAGCTTCCTTGCCGGAGCGCTCGTCCTCATGGGGCTGCGAGGCTCCGCCTCGGCCCAGGAGCCCGCCGAATCCGCCTCGAAGGTCTCGGCGCAGGAGGCATCCGGCAAGGGTTCGGGTTCCTGGCGCCACGCGCTGACCCTGCTCGGCGAGCCGAAATACGGGCCGGACTTCGCGCATTTCGACTATGCCGACCCCAAGGCACCGGTCGGCGGCATGGTGCGGCTCGGGGCCCAGGGCGGCTTCGACAACCTCAACTTCATCGTCAACGGCCTGAAGGGCGATCTCGAAGGCGGGATCACCCAGATCTACGACACGCTGATGGAGGATTCCGGCGACGAGCCGTTCTCTTCCTACGGGCTCCTCGCCGAGGGCGTGCGGATCGCCGAGGACGGCCAGTCGGTGACCTATCGCCTGCGGCCGAATGCGCGCTGGCATGACGGCAAGCCGGTCACCGTCGAGGACGTCATCTGGTCCTTCGACACCCTGAAGGCCAACAGCCCGTTCTACGCCGCCTACTACCACACCGTGGCCAAGGCCGAGCCGGGGGCCGAACGGGAGGTGGTCTTCCGCTTCAGCGAGGCCGGCAACCGCGAGCTGCCGCAGGTGCTCGGCCAGATGCAGGTGCTGCCGAAGCACTGGTGGACCGGCACCGACAAGGCCGGCAAGCCCCGCAGCGCCACCGAAACGACTCTGGAAATCCCGCTCGGCTCGGGCCCTTATCGGCTGGCCAAGGTCGATGCCGGCCGCTCGGCCGTCTACGAGCGCGTGGCCGATTACTGGGGCAAGGATCTGCCGGTGAACCGCGGCCGCAACAATTTCGGCACGGTCCGCTTCGAGTATTTCCGCGACGGGTCGGTGCTGCTGGAGGCGCTGAAGGGCGACCTCTACGATTTCCGCAGCGAGAACATCGCCCGCAACTGGGCCACCGCCTACGACGACTTCCCGGCGGTGAAGGAAGGACGCCTCATCAAGGAAGAGTTCCCCGGCCGCGGCACCGGCATCATGCAGGCCTTCGTGTTCAACCTGCGCAGGGACAAGTTCAAGGACGAGCGCGTGCGCCGCGCCTTCAACCTCGCCCTGAACTTCGAGGAGATGAACCGGCAGCTCTTCTACGGCCTCTACAGCCGGATCGATTCCTACTTCTACGGCTCGGACCTCGCCTCGTCGGGCCTGCCCGACGGGATCGAAAAGGTGATCCTGGAGAGCGTGAAGGACAAGCTGCCGGCCAGCGTCTTCACCGAGACCTACACCAACCCCGTCAACGACACGCCCGAGGCCGCGCGGGCCAACTTGCGCAAGGCGGTCGGCCTGCTGCGTGAGGCCGGCTACGAGCTGAAGGGCAGCCGGATGGTCTCCAAGGCGACCGGCGAGCCGCTGACCGTCGAGTTCCTCGAATTCCAGAACGTGTTCGAGCGGGTGATCCTGCCCTACGCCGCGCAGCTCAAGCTGATCGGCATCGAAAGCTCGATCCGGGTGATCGATCAGGCGCAGTACCAGAACCGCCTGCGAAGCTTCGATTTCGACATCACGACCTCGAACTGGCCGGAATCGCTCTCGCCCGGCAACGAGCAGCGCGAGTACTGGGGCTCGGCGGCGGCCGACAAGCCCGGTTCGCGCAACATCGCCGGGATCAAGAATGCCGGCATCGATGCGTTGATCGAGAAGCTGATCTTCGCTGGGGACCGCGAGACGCTGGTCGCCGCCACGCACGCCCTCGACCGGGCGCTGCTCGCCCACCATTTCATGGTGCCGCAATGGTCCTCGCCGGTCACGCGGACGCTGCGCTGGAACCGCTTCGGCCGCCCGGCGGTGCTGCCGAAATACGGCGCTTCCGGCTTCCCGACGACGTGGTGGTACGACGAGGCGCTCGCTGCCAAGACGGGGGCGCCGCGATGAGTGCGGGCGCGACCCGCCGGAGCGTCGTCCTCGGCTCGGGGGCGCTGGCACTCGCGGGCGCCCTGCCCCGTTCGGCCCGCGCCGAGGAAGTGCGCAAGACTCACGGCCTTTCGAGCTTCGGCGAGCTGAAATACGCGCCCGACTTCCCGAACTTCGACTACGTGAACCCGATGGCGCCGCGCGGCGGGCGCTTCGCGACCCATCTCGTCCAGACCTTCGGCAATCAGGCGTTCGACACCTTCGACACGCTCAACCCCTACGTCTTCCGCGGCAACGGCGCGGCCGGGATCAATCTCACCTTCGACAGCCTGATGGTGCGCGCCCTCGACGAGCCAGACGCGCTCTACGGCCTCCTCGCCCGGTCGGTCGAGATCAGCCCCGACGGCCTGACCTACCGCTTCGCTCTTCGCCCGCAGGCGCACTTTCACGATGGTTCGCCTCTGACTGCGCGGGACGCGGCCTTCTCCCTCACCATCCTCAAGGAAAAGGGCCACCCGACGATCGCGCAGGTGATCCGCGATGTCGCGGAGGCGATCGCCGAGGGTGACGAGACTCTGGTGGTCCGCTTCGCCCCCGGCCGCAGCCGCGACCTGCCGCTGATCGTCGCCGGACTGCCGATCTTCTCGGCCAAGTTCTTCGAGGGGCGCGACTTCGAGGCCCAGACCCTCAAGCCGCTGCTCGGCTCCGGCCCGTATCAAGTCGGGCGGCTCGACATCGGCCGCTTCATCGAGTTGGAGCGCGTCACCGATTACTGGGCGGCGGATCTGCCGGTGATGGTCGGGCAGAACAACTTCGATCAGCTCCGCTACGAGTATTTCCGCGATCGGCAGGTGGCGTTCGAGGCGTTCAAGGGCGGCGCCTACACCTACCGCCAGGAATTCACCTCGCGGATCTGGGCGACGGGCTACGATTTTCCCGCCGCGCGCGAGGGCCGCGTCAAGCGCGAAACCCTGCCCGACACCTCGCCCGCCAACATCCAGGGCTGGTTCTTCAACACCCGCCGCGAGGTGTTCAAGGATCCCCGCGTGCGCGAGGCGATCAGCCTCTGCTTCGACTTCCCCTGGACCAACCGCACGGCGATGTTCGGCTCCTACGAGCGCACCGTCTCGTTCTTCCAGAAGACCGACCTGATGGCGACGGGCAAGCCCTCGGCGGAGGAGCTGGCGCTGCTCGAACCCTTCAGCGGGCAGGTGCCGGCCGAGGTTTTCGGCGAGGCCTGGACGCCACCGGTGCCGGACGGCTCGGGGCAGGACCGGGCGCTGCTCGCCCGCGCCGTGGCTTTGCTCAAGGAGGCGGGCTGCACCCGCAAGGGCGGCGCCCTCCGACTGCCGAGCGGCAAGCCGATCGAGTTCGAGTTCCTCGATTCGGACTCGGTCTGGGAGCCGATCGTCCAGCCCTTCATCCGCAATCTCGGGCTGATCGGCATCAAGGCGCGCCAGCGGGCGGTCGACGCCGCGCAGTATCAGGCGCGGGTGCGCGACTTCGACTTCGACATCACCTCCCGCGCCGCCTCGGGCGATGCGACGCCGGGGCCGGAGCTGCGCGAGGCCTACGGCTCGCGTGCGGCGGCGATCCCCGGCTCCAACAACCTCGCCGGCATCAGCGATCCGGCGATCGACGCGCTGCTCGACCGCATCGCCAACGCGGATTCGCGCGCAAACCTCGCGGTGGCCTGCCGCGCCCTCGACCGGGTGATGCGGGCCGGCCGCTACTGGATCCCGATGTGGTACTCGCCCGAGTACCGCCTCGCCCTGTGGGACGTGTTCGGCCGCCCGGCGAAGCTGCCGACCTACGGGCTCGGCGTGCCGGGCCTGTGGTGGTACGACGAGGCCAAGGCGCGCCGGATCGGCCGGGACTGAGGATCAAGCATGCTCGCCTACATTCTGCGCCGCATCGCGCTGATGATCCCGACGATCTTCGGGATCATGCTCATCACCTTCGCGATCATCCAGTTCGCCCCCGGCGGCCCGGTGGAGCGGGTGCTCGCCCAGCTCCAGGGCCAGCAGGAAGGCTCGCTCTCGCGCATCACCGGCGGCCAGGGCGACCTCGGCGGCGGGGCGGTCCGTGGCGGCAGCGGCGAATCCTCGAAGTATCGCGGCGCGCAGGGGCTCGACCCGGCCTTCATCAAGAAACTCGAAGCGCAGTTCGGCTTCGACAAGCCCGCCTACGAACGCTTCGGCAAGATGCTGTGGGACTATCTCAGGTTCGATTTCGGCCGCAGCTACTTCCGCGATGTCTCGGTGCTTGACCTGATCAAGGAGAAGCTCCCGGTCTCGATCTCGCTCGGCCTGTGGATGACGCTGATCTCCTACGCGATCTCGATCCCGCTCGGCATCCGCAAGGCGGTCTCCGACGGCTCCCGCTTCGACGTCTGGACCTCGGCGGTCGTCATCGTCGGCTACGCGATCCCGAGCTTCCTGTTCGGCATCCTGCTGGTGATCCTGTTCGCGGGCGGCTCCTTCTTGCAGATCTTCCCGCTGCGCGGCCTTACCTCCGAGAATTTCGAGTCCTTGAGCCTCTGGGGCAAGGCCCTGGACTATGCGTGGCACCTCGTGCTGCCGCTCTCCGCCCTGGTGCTCGGCGCCTTCGCCACCTCGACGCTGCTGACCAAGAACTCGTTCCTCGACGAGATCCGCAAGCAATACGTCGTCACCGCCCGCATGAAGGGCGTGAGCGAGCGGCGCGTCCTCTACGGCCACGTCTTCCGCAACGCGATGCTCATCGTCATCGCCGGCTTTCCCGGCGCCTTCATCACCGCCTTCTTCACCGGCTCGCTGCTGATCGAGACGATCTTCTCGCTCGACGGGCTCGGGCTCCTGTCCTTCTCCTCCATCGTCGGCCGCGACTATCCGGTGGTGTTCGCCACGCTCTACATCTTCTCCCTGCTTGGGCTCGCGGTGAACCTGCTCTCCGACCTCACCTATACCTGGATCGATCCGCGCATCGATTTCTCGGCGCGGGGCGCCTGACCAGGGCCTCGGTTTGCCGGCTACCCGGCCGGCTGCTATCGGCCGGGCAGACCTCGCTCGCCGGACGCCACCCGTGACCGCCCTCCCCCTCGTCATCCGACCCGAGCACCCGGACGACGCCGCGGCGATCGAGCGGCTTCACGCCCGCGCCTTCGGCCCCGGCCGTTTCGCCCGCACCGCCTACCGCCTGCGCGAGGGCGCAGCCCCCCTGCCCGATCTCTGCCTGACGGCGCTCGTCGGCACCTATCTCGTCGGCTCGGTGCGGATCGGCCCCGCCGAAACGCAAGGCGGATCGCTCCTCGTGCTCGGGCCGCTCACCGTCGATCCGAGCTTTTCCGACCGCGGCATCGGCACGAGCCTGATGCAGACAAGCCTCGACGCCGCCCGCATGGCCGGCCACGGTCTCGTCGTCCTCGTCGGCGATGCGCCCTATTACCGCCGCTTCGGCTTCCAGCCCGTGCCCGCGGGCCGGCTCACCCTGCCGGGGCCGGTCGATCCCGCGCGCTTCCTCTGGCTCGAACTCAGGGACGGGGCGAGCGCTGGCCTCTCCGGCACGATCCGGTCGCCGCGCGGATAGCGCGGCTCGCGACGACAAGGCCGCGCTTGACCGCCGGGATCGAGGATCGGACACCAGGGCCAACACGAAGATCACCGGAAACGCCCGCAGTGCCGAGCATCGACGACCGCCAGCCCCCACTCCACTTCAACGCCGCCCGCTACTGCCTCGCGGAAAACGCTCGCCTGCGCGGCGACAAGACGGCCCTCGTCATGGTCGGTGACGGCGGCACCGTCAGCCGCCTCACCTATGCGCAAGCCGACCGGGCGGTGCGCGGCATCGCGGCGGGGCTGCTCGGCCTCGGGCTCAAGGCCGGCGACCGGGTGATGATCCGCATGGGCAACGAGGCCGACTACGTGCTGGTCTACTTCGGTGCGCTCGCCGCCGGGCTCGTCGCCCTTCCCTCCTCGCCGCAACTGACGGCCGACGAAGCCGCCTTCCTGATGGAGAATGCCGGCGTCGCCACCGTGGTGACCGGCGAAGGATTCTCTGGCACGCCGCCGACGAATTGCATCCCGCTCGACTCCAAGACAATCGCGGCGATGAAGGCGGGCGAGCCGCTCGCCGACTACGCCGACACCGCCGCCGACGATGCGGCGACCCTCGTCTACACCTCCGGCACCACGAGCCGCCCGAAAGGCGTGCTCCACGCCCACCGCGCCGTCTGGGGCCGCCGACCGATGCATGCGCATTGGCTCGGCCTCACCGAATCCGACGTGATGCTGCACGCCGGCACCATGAATTGGACCTACACGCTGGGCGTCGGCATCACCGACCCCTGGGCCTGTGGCGCGACGACGGTGCTCTATAATGGCCCCCGCGACCGCGGGATCTGGCCCCGCCTGATCGCCGAGCAGGGCGCGACGATCTTCGCAGCGGTGCCGAGCGTCTACCGTCAGATCCTCAAATACGCCGACCTCGCCGAGCACGATCTCGCTCGCCTGCGCCACGGCGTCACCGCCGGCGAGGCGCTCTCGGCCGACCTCCTCGACGCCTGGACGGAGGCCACGGGCAAGCCTCTTTACGAGGCGCTCGGCATGAGCGAGATCTCGACCTACGTGTCGAGCGGCCCGACCATCCCCGTTCGCCCCGGTTCGCCCGGCCGACCTCAACCGGGTCGCCACGTCGCGATCCTGCCCGCCGACGGACCGCCCGAACCGCTGCCGCCGGGCGAGACCGGCCTGCTGGCGATCCACCGCTCCGATCCCGGCCTGATGCTCGGTTACTGGCAGCGGCCGGAGGAAGAGGCGGCGGTACTACGCGGCGAATGGTTTGCCGGCGGCGACCTCGCGAGCTTCGATGCCGACGGCTACCTCTGGTTCCACGGCCGCAACGACGACCTGATGAACGCCATGGGCTACCGTGTCTCGCCCGTCGAGGTGGAGGGCGTGCTGGCGGTCCATCCCGATATCGCCGAGGTCGGTGTGACGGAACTGGCCGTCCGCGCGGATCTGCGGGTCATCGCCGCCTTCGTGGTTCTGCGCCCCGGCGCCGAGCCCGACGCCGACGGGCTCATTGCGTGGTGCGGCGAGCGGCTGGCCGCCTATAAGGCACCGCGCGCCATCCGCTTCGTCGAGGCGCTGCCCCGCACCGCCAACGGCAAGGTTCAGCGCAAGCGTCTGGCGGAGGCCGCCGGATAGCCGCGCTTGTTCGCGCGAAATCCGGCCGGTACAGCGTTGGCGCCGCACGTATCGAGACCCATGGCCCCGCTTCCGTTCTCCGTCTTCATCATCGTCAAGAACGAGGCCGACCGCATCGGCGCAACCCTCGCGGCGGTGCGTGATCTCGCCGACGACATCGTCGTGGTCGATTCCGGCTCGACCGACGGGACACAGGCGCTCGCGGCCTCGCTGGGCGCTCGGGTGATCCACAACGACTGGCCGGGCTACGGCCGGCAGAAGCGCTTCGCGGAAAGCCAGTGCCGTCACGCTTGGGTGCTCAATCTCGACGCCGACGAGGTGGTGCCGCCCGATCTCGCCGACCAGATCCGCGCCGTCTTCGCCCACGGCGAGCCCGCTCATGCCGCATGGTCCATCGCCATCGCCGAGATTTTTCCGGGCGAGACACGGCCCCACCCCTGGGCCTACGTGCTGACCCCCGTGCGGCTCTACCGGCGGGACTTGAGCACCTACTCCACCTCCCCGGTCCACGATCGGGTGGTACTCGGGCCCGGCGTCACCACGGGGCGGATCAAAGGGCGCATCCACCATTTCTCGGTGCGCTCGCTGGGTGACCAGCTCGCCAAGCTCAACCGCTATTCCGACCAGCAGGCCGACGACCTCGACGCCCGCGGCGTCACGATCCCGGCTTGGCGCCTCTACGTGGAACTGCCGGGCAACTTCCTGAAGGCCTATTTCGGCCGGCGCCACTTCGTGCGCGGCGCCTACGGCTTCCTCACGGCCATGAACTACGCGATCTCGCGCCATCTGCGCGTGGCCAAGCATTACGAGCGCCGTGTCACAACCCCGCGCCGACCGGGTTGACCCGTCCCGCCGGAGCTTCTACAGCCAAGCGCAGTGGAGACGTGGCCGAGAGGCTGAAGGCACTCGTTTGCTAAATGAGCATACCCCTAATAAGGGTATCGAGGGTTCGAATCCCTCCGTCTCCGCCATCCCTACCAGCCCGCAAAACATGTTGATGAGTAGCGGACGGGTTTGCGCCTAAAATCGGTTCGTCACCGATTTGTCCCGCGGAACGCCGCTGCGGAAAAGTCTGGGCGATGGCTGCGCGGGACCGACGGAACGTCGCCGAGCGCCTCGCAGATGTGCTCCGCCATCCGACTTCGAGCTGGGATGCTCCGGATTGCTGCGGTGCTGCAATCGGATCGGCAGATCCCGTGCCGTGACTTCGCTCATGAGGCGGCGACAGCCCTCGTTCAGACTTTCGCATTCGGCGAGGCTGGTCGGCACGCTTAAGCTGCTGCAAGGCGAAGGCGGTCTTTTCGTTCAGGCCGCGTTTGCGAGGTATGGCATCCGCCCTCCCTCACGGTTCGAGATGCCCAAAGAACCGGTGCTCGGCGTGGACCGACTCGATGGGGCAGGATCATACGGTCGGTGCATCCGGACTGCGCTTGGACGGGCGGTTCGGCGGAGGTGCTCGCGGCACCAGGGTCTGGCGCCAGACGTCGGCCTGAACCAGGAGCACTGTCCACACGGATCAGTGGCATGATCTCAAATTACTAGATTCAGTTCGGAACCGCTTTGCGCGCAATCTGTTTGAGCACCACTGCTGACTTGGCAGTTGGGTGCGAGAGGGAGCGACGCGGGCGTGACGGCGGATGTCGACAGGCATGAACTCCGGCAGATCATCGCCGGCCTGAGCGAAGGCGTGATCCTGGTCGAGCCTGACCAGACCATCGCCTACGCCAACGAGGCCGCGCTTTCCATGCACGACGTCGACACCCTCGACGCCCTCGGCGCGACCGTCGACGCCTACCGTGAGCGATTTGCCCTGCGCTACCGCAACAATCGGGCACCCGAGCCTTATCCGATCGAACGGGTAGTCGCAGGCGAACGCTTCCACGATGTCGTTGTCGAGGTCCGGCAGCCCGGCCGCCCGGACATGTACTTCGTTCATTCGCTCCGAAGCCTGGTCGCCACCGACCGCGACGGCAAGCCGAGTTGCCTCGCCCTGATCCTCAAGGACGTGTCGGATCAGTTCGAGGCCGAGGACCGCTTCGAGAAGACCTTCAACGCAAACCCGGCGCCCGCAATCATCACCCGGTTGTCCGATCTGCGCCACGTCAAGGTGAACGCGGGCTTCCTGGAAATGACCGGCCATGTCCGTGACGCCGTGATCGGGCGCAGCGTCTACGAAGTCGATGTGCTGGCCGGTGCCCGCAACCGCGACTTGGCCGTTTCGCGCCTGAACGAGGGCGGCACCATCCCGCAGATGGAAGCCTGCCTCGAGCTGCCCGATGGCGGTTCGCGTTTCGTCATCGTCGCGGGCCAGCCCATCGAGATGGGCGAAGAGCCCTGCATGCTGTTCACCTTCGCCGACCTCGAACTTCGCCGGAAGGCCGAGACCGCGCTCCGGCAAAGCGAGGAGCGCTTCGCCACGGCGTTCCGGTTGACTCCGGTGCCGACGCTGCTGGCGCGCCTGGATGGCTTCACGGTAACCGGCATCAACGACGCGTTCACCCGTGTGTTCGGCTACGGCAGCGAAAGCGTGGTCGGGCGCTCACTGTCCGAGACCGGGCTGTGGCTTGCGCAGACAGCCCGCGAGCGGTTCGAGGAAGCGGTCGGGCGCACCGGTTTCGTCCCCGGGCAGGAGGTGTGCCTGCGTCATCAGGACGGATCGGAACTCGATTGCCTCGTCTCCGCCGAGCGCGTCGAGATCGGCGAGGAGACCTTCGCTTTGCTCGTCCTGCAGGACATCACCGAGCGTAAGCGCGGCGAGCGCGAACTGTTCGAGGCGATCGAGGCGGTGATGGCCGACACCTCCTGGTTCAGCCGCGGGCTCATCGAAAAGCTTGCCAACCTGCGCCAGCCCAGCGGCCACGACCGCGATGGTGCGAGCCCGATCCTCACCCTGCGCGAGCGTCAGATCCTGAACCTGATCTGCACCGGCCTCGATGATGACGCCATCGCCAAGCGCCTCAACCTTTCCCGCAACACCGTCCGGAACCACGGTGCCGCCCTCTACCGCAAGCTCGGCGTCCACAAACGGGCGGAGGCCGTGATCTGGGGACGCGAGAACGGCTTCCCGCTTCATGCCTCCGGTACATAAAAACCGATCTACCGGTACGTCGATACTATTGATCGTCGGGCGCGAGCAGACATCTCTAGTCGATGGGGTTTTTCCCAATCACTCGCGAGGTGCCCGTGACCGACCGCGTGAAATCGAGATCCACCACTGAAGCCAAGGCTTTGGTCAAGGAAGCCATCGGCAAGTTGACGGGTGATGCCCGCATCGAAGCCGAGGGCAAGGCGCAGAAGCGCCAAGTGCAGCCGTCCAAGGCGGCACCGCACGGCGAATGACGCGAAGGTCATCCGGCACATCCGCGTGCCGGCTCATCAACAACACAAGGAGAATGACATGGTCGATACGGATAGGATCACGGGAGCCGCGAAGGAAATCGGCGGCAAGCTTCAGGGCGCGGTCGGCGACCTGACCGGCTCGAAGAACGACTCCGCCGAGGGCCGCTTCCGCGAAGCGCAAGGCTCCGCCGAGAACCTCTACGGTCAGGCCAAGGACGCTGTCCGGCACGCCGCCGACGAGGTCTCCGAATACGCCGAGGACGCCTACAGCCAGGGCCGCCGCTACCTGCGCGACGGATCCCGCGATGTCGGCGGGTACGTCTCCGAAGCGCCGGGCACCTCGCTTCTCATTGCCGCCGCCGTCGGCTTCGGCCTGGGCCTTCTCGTCAGCCGGCTCTGACACCTCCCTTCTTCCGACTTCTCTGACCACCGGAGTAATTGCGTGACCACAACTACAGGCCTTTCCCCCGTCGCCGCCGGCGACACGCGGGCCGTGCTGCTCAACGAGGTGTCCTGGGGCGCCATCTTCGCCGGCGCCGTCACCGCCCTCGTGACCCAGGTCGTCCTGAACCTCGTCGGGGTAGGCGTCGGCTTGGCCTCCGTCGGCACCAACGCCGCCGACAATCCCGCCGCCTCCACCTTCTCGCTCGGTGCGGGACTGTGGTTCGTGGTCTCCGGCATCGTCGCTTCGCTCGCTGGCGGTCTCATCGCCGGCCGCCTCTCCGGCAAGCCGCTGCCCGGCGTGGCCGCCCTGCACGGCCTCGTCGCCTGGGCGGTGACCACGCTGGTGGTTCTGTACCTCATCACCTCGGCTGCGAGCGGCCTCGTCGGCGGTGCGCTCGGCACGGTTTCGGGCGCGCTCGGCGGCGCCGGCAACCTCGTCGGCGGCACGGTGCAGACCGCGGCCCAGGCCGCGGCCCCCTCGCTGTCGAAGATCTCCAACCCGCTCGACGGCATCGAGCAGAAGGTTCGCGAGCAGGCCGCCGGCCAGGACCCGCAAGCCGCCCGTGATGCGGCCGTCGCGGCGGTCCGCGCCGTCCTGTCGGGCGACCCGGCCCAGAAGGAGCAGGCCAAAGCCCGTGCCGCCGACGCACTCGCCAAGGCGCAGGGCATCGCGCCCGACCAAGCCAAGGCGCAGATCGACGGTTACGAGAAGCAGTACGAGCAGGCCGTCGCCACGGCCAAGCAGAAGGCCGAAGCCGCCGCCGTCGCCGCCAAGTCCGCCGCCACTCAGGGCGCCTTTTACGCGGCCCTGGCGCTGATCCTCGGCGCACTCGCTGCCTTCTTCGGCGGACGCATCGGCGCTCCGAAGCCCGCGACCTTCGTCGGCGCCTACGACGCTCGCCGCGTCTGATCACCCTCCCCTCGGCTCCCGCCACCGGCGGGAGCCCCCAACGACCGGCGCTGCCGGTGAACCCCTACCGCCAAAAGGAGAGCATCCGATGAGCAGCACGACCGACAAGATCAAGGGCCTGGCCAACGAGGCGACCGGCAACGTCAAGCAGGGCATCGGCAACGTCACCGGTAACGACAAGCTCGTCGCCGAGGGCAAGGCCCAGGAGTTGAAGGGCGAGGCTCAGAAGACGGTCGGCGACGTCAAGGACGGTGCCAAGAACCTCGCCGACAAGGTCACCGGCAAGCACTGATCCCGGGGGTCGATCCCTAGGCGGGGCCGGCCGAGCCGGCCCCGCCCCTTTCCCCCTTTCGCCCTTCCCACCCGTCATTCGGAGAGAGCCATGAACCGCGATCAGTTCCGCGGCGCGTCCCGTCACATCAAGGGCCGCGCCCAGACCGCGCTCGGCGGCGTCACCGGTGATCCGGTCCGCCAAGTGCGCGGTGCCGCGAATCAGGTGGCCGGAGGAGCGCAGTACGCCTACGGCAGCGCCCGCGACCGCATCGAAGATCTCGCCCGCGACGGCGAACACCTCGCCCACTCCGCACGCGAGCGGGCCGACGACCTGATTCAGGACGGGCGCCGTCATGCCGGCGAGGCCCGCCGCCGCGGCCGGGATTACGGTCGCCGGGCCGTCCGCTACGCCGATGCCAACCGCACCTCGACCCTGCTCGGCATCGCCGCCGCCGCCTTCACGCTGGGCTGGCTCGCACGTCCGTCGCGCTGAACGCCGCAACTCGGGAGACAACCATGATCCGCAAGCTTCTCACCGCCCTCGTTCTGCCGAGGGTCATCGCCTTCGTCAGCCGCCGGCTCACCGGCCGGGCTACGACTCCGACGCGTCATAGGCGCTGAGCCTCCGGAACAGGAGGAGAAACCCTGACTGGTCGAGTTCGCCCGTGCCGCGACCTTGGCCGGTCATTCGGCCCCGGTCGTTCCCATGGGCCGGCCCCCGATAAAACCCTCAGTCCAGCGACCGTCCCACGGGCGACCTACCCTGGGGACGTGCGGCTATCGCAGCATGAACCGGTCGGCCTTCGGTGCCTCGCGTCCGATCTCGCCCAAGGCATCGAGGATCGCCGCATCGGCGGTGTGCAGCAGGGTGTCGAGGGGCAGGTCGTTGGCGTCTGTGCCGAACGGCTCCTCCAGCTCGTCGCCGAGCGCGTCGAGGCCGAAGAACGCATAGGCCACGAGCGCGGCGACGATCGGGGTGGACCAGCCGAGCGAGCCGGCGAGCCCGAACGGCAGCAGTAGGCAGTAGAGCCAGGCGGTCCGATACAGCAGCAGCGTGTAGGCGAAGGGCAGCGGCGTGCCGTGAATGCGCTCGCAGGTCGCCTGGATCGCGGAGAGGCTGGCGATCTTGTGCTCCAGGCTCACGAACAGCACGTCGCTCAGCGCCCCGGCTTTCGCAGCCCCGGCGAGATCCCGCGTCAGTCCCGTCAGCGCCGCGTCGGCCCCGCTCGGCCTTTGCCCGAGGGTCGAAAGTTCTTCCGAGGTCAGCCAGGGGGCGAGCGCGTTGGCTTCGTCGAGCCCGCGCAGGCGGGCGTGCAGGGCATGGGCGAAGCCGGCCCCTCTGCGCAGGCAACGGCGGCGCAGGGCCTCGTATTCAGGTTCCGGCAGCAGCGCCGGCAGGAGCCGCGCGAGGCCGCGCAACTCGACGATCAGGCTGCCCCACGCCCGCCGCGCCTCCCACCAGCGATCGTAGCAGGCGCCGTTGCGAAAGCTCAGGAAGATCGAGAGCGCGAGCCCGACCAAGGTGAAGGGGCCGATGCCGGCCGTGATCGGAAACCAAGCCGGGTGCCGCTGCTCGATCGCCACCACGAGAAAGGAGAGCGCGGCGATCACGATAACCTGAGGCGCGACCTTCGGCAGGATCGAGCCGCGCATGGCGAACAGGATCGTCAGCAGGCCGGGGCGGGGGCGGACGATCATGGCGTGTGTCTCAGCCGGCGCAGGCCGCGACCAGCCGGCGCATGAAGGCCTCGCCACGGGCGAGTTCGTCGAGGGTGATGAACTCGTCGGGCTGATGCGCCTGATCGATTGAACCCGGCCCGCACACCACGGTGGTGATGCCGGTCCGCTGGAAGCGCCCGGCCTCGGTGGCGTAGGGCACGGTGATCGTCGCATTTCGGCCGGCGAGCCGCAGAGCCAGCCGCTCGGCCTCCGAGCCCGGATCGGGCGCGAGCCCCGGCACGGAGACCTCCTCGACCGTCGCGATGCGCCCGAATTCGCCGTAGCGGTTGAGACGTTCGCGGGTCACCCGTTCGCAGGCCCTTGTGAACAGGGCGGGGATCTCGGCCATGTCGAGATCGGGCAATCCGCGGAACTCCCAGAGGAAGGTGCAGAGCTTCGGCAGGATGTTGCGGGCGGTGCCGCCCTCGATCACGCCGACATGGACAGTGGTATTCGGCGGGTCGAACCGGCCGGAGGCGTCGCCGCGAACGACCATCGCGTCGGCGATGCGGTTCAATTCGGCGATGAGGTCGGCGGCCGCCATCACCGCATTGGCGCCGAGCCCGGGCTTGGCCGAATGGGCCGCGTGGCCGTGCACCGTGGTGTTGTAGGTCACCACGCTCTTGTGTGCGTCCGCGACCTGCATCTCCGTCGGCTCGCCGACGATCACGGCGCCCGGCCGCGGCAGGTCCGCGCCGAAGCGGGCGATGGTGTCGGCGACACCCAGGCAGGTGGTCTCCTCGTCGTAGGAGAGCAGGATGTGGATCGGCCGTGTCAGCCCGGCTTCCAGCGCCGCCGGCACCATTGCGAGCGCGAGGGCGTCGAACCCCTTCATGTCCACGGCGCCGCGGCCGTAGGCCCGTCCGTCGGCGACGCGGAGGCGGAACGGATCGGAGGTCCAGGCCTGCCCCGTCACCGGCACCACGTCGGTATGGCCGGAGAGCACGACGCCGCCGTCGGTCATCGGCCCAAGGGTGGCGAACAGCGCGGCCTTGTCGCCCTCCGCGTTCGGCACCCGGATATGGGGCACGCCCCAGCCATCGAGATAGCCGGCCACGAAGTCGATCAGCGCGAGGTTTGACTTAGAACTCTCCGTGTCGAACGCGACGAGCCGCTCCAGAAGCTCCAGCGGTGTCAGGCGGGTACCGCCGGCCGGCGTCGTCAATGGACGACGCGGCGCAGATGGGGCGAATCCAGCGAGAAGGCCGGGATCTCCGCCTCGAAGCTCTCCCCGCCGACCGTGGACATCGTGTAGCTGCCGGCCATCAGGCCGTCCGGCGTGGTGAGGGGGCAGCCGCTGGTGTAGCTGAACGACTCGCCGGGCTCGAGAACCGGCTGCTTGCCGACGACGCCCGCGCCGCGCACCTCCTGGCAAGCGCCACGTCCGTCGATGATCCGCCAGTGGCGCGAGCGCAGCTGCACCTGTTCGCTGCCGTTGTTCACGATCTCGACCGTGTAGGCAAAGAAGTAGCGGCTCTCGCCCGGCGAGGATTCCTCCTCGACGAATCGGGGCTCCACCGTCACCATGATGCCGCGCGTCTCGGCCTTGTACATCGCGTGAAAGCATCTCCGTGGACGGCGCGCAGGCCGCATCGCGACATCTGCGACGCGCCGTGGTACGTGGCGCCAGAAACCTCGTCAATCACGGTATCCTACGGTGAGCCGAGGCCGGAGACCACGTGCCGAACGCTTCGCACCGGGGAGAATTCGAGGGAGCCGTGACGGCTGCACGGCCCGATCGACCGCCCTTGGCGGCGGGGCCGGCTTTCGGCTCCCTCCTGATGCTCGCTCTCGCCATCGCCTTCGCGTGGTGGGACCCGGCTCAGAACCGGTGGCCGGCGCTCGCGCTCGTGATGGCGCTCGGCCTCGATACCGCCGCACGGATCGCGGCTCGGGCCGTTCGACAGCGGACGGGCGTGGAGACTGAGATCCGCGGCCTTCCCTCGCCGGTGCTCGCGCTCGGGAATGCGGCGTGGATTGCCGCGATCGTGGCGGCTGTCTCGGCCGGCTTGCGGCCCGCGCTTTTTCCGCTGATGGCGAGCGCGCTCGCCGGACTCGTGGCGATGGGCGCCGTCGCGCGGCTTGCGCTGGCGCGGATGGTCTTCGCGATCGAGGCGGCGGAGCGCGCGGCGGACGAGGCCAAACGCAAAGGCGAGGGGACGGGACGATGAGCGCAGACGTGCCGGCAGCATCCGGTATCCTGCCGGCGCAGGCCATCACGGCGCTGACGCAGGCCGGGGCGATCCGCCCCGCGACAGCCTACGCCGCCGACCAGATCCAGCCCGCGAGCCTCGACCTGCGGCTCGGCAGCCGCGCCTACCGGGTGCGCACGAGCTTCCTGCCCGGCAGCGGACGCTCGGTCGCGACCTGTGTTGAGGCCTTCGCGCTGCACGAGATCGACCTGACGCAGGGCGCCGTCCTGGAGACGGGCTGCGTCTACATCGCCGAGTTGCAGGAAACCCTGGCGCTCCCCCCCGATCTCAGCGCCAGCGCCAACCCGAAAAGCTCGACCGGGCGTATCGATGTGTTCACCCGTGTCATCACCGACCGGGCCAGCGCCTTCGACCAGATCGAGGCGGGCTATGCCGGCCAGCTCTACGCCGAAATCTCGCCGCGAACCTTCCCGGTGCGGGTCCGGACGGGCTCGCGCCTGTCGCAGATCCGCTTCCGCCAGGGCGACCCGCGGCTGCGGGAGGTGGAACTCGCCGCGCTCCACGCCAGCGACCCGCTGATCGATATCGCATCACCCTCGCTTCAGGGCGGCGTGCCGGTCTCGGTCGATCTCGCCGGCTTCGACGGGCTGATCGGCTACCGGGCCAAGCGCCATACCGGCTTGATCGATGTGGACCGGCCGCGCGGCCACCGCACCCGCGACTTCTGGGAGCCGCTGCCGGCCGACGGCAGCCGCACGCTGATCCTCGATCCGGGCCAGTTCTACATCCTGGCCTCGAAGGAGGCGGTGCGGGTGCCGGCCGACCACGCGGCCGAGATGGTGCCGTTCGATCCGCTCGTCGGCGAGTTCCGCGTCCACTATGCGGGTTTCTTCGATCCGGGCTTCGGGCTCAGCGAAGCGGGCGGGGCCGGAGCCCGCGCAGTGCTCGAAGTGCGCTCGCGCGACGTGCCGTTCCTCTTGGAAGACGGCCAGATCGTCGGCCGCCTCGTCTACGAGCGCATGCTGGAACGGCCCGCGACCCTTTACGGCGCCGCAGGTGCCGGCTCGAACTACCAGGCGCAGGGACTGAAACTCTCGAAGCATTTCGCCAGTGAGCCGGAGCCGCCCGCGGCCTGATCGATCCACCGCGTCCGGGGGCGTCGACGCGCCAGCGCATCGGCAAAACGTTGCCGAATGCCCCTGCCTTGCGACATAGGCGTAAAACCGGCGCTGCCCTCGAACCTTCAGGCGCCGACGCGCTCGTGCTCCTCCATATCCGGCGCCACCTGACCGAAGTTGAGCACCGAGACCAATGTCACACCGCCCACGACGTTGCCGAGCAGCGTCGGGACGAAGAACCCGGTGACATACTTCGAAAAATCGATTTCGCCGGTGGCGACAAGGTAATAGGCATCGACCGAGCCGGCAACGATGTGGGCGAGCCCGCACATCGACACCAGCCACGTCATCAGGATGATGATGAACGGTGCCGCCGAGCCCGTGGCTGGCAGGATCCACACCATGAGGGCGATCAGCCAGCCCGCGAACACCGCCTTGATCACCGTAGTCCAGAACGGGTCCTCGATGGTGTGGCGGCTGATCTCGACGAAGGCCTCCCGCACCTCCGGCTTGAACGCATCGGTATGGGCCAACACCGAGGCGATGGCGATCGTCGCCAGGATGTTGGCGACAAGGACGATGCTCCAGAGCCGCACGACCCGCATCAAGGCCGCGAACGTCCTCTCGGTGAGGAGCGGCAAAATCGGCGTCACCGTGTTCTCGGTGAAGAGCTGCTGGCGCCCGAGCACGACGATGAGGAATCCGACCGAGTAGCCCATGCTCGTGATGAGTTCGGCCCAGGGGGCGTGCGGCAGATGCCCCTTGAGCACGCCGGGCACGATCAGCGAGAAGCCCATGGTGAGCCCGGCGGAAAAGCCCGACAGCAGGAGCGCCAGCCACGTGCGGCGCATCTCCTCCTCGCCCTCGCGCCGGATGATCTCATGCAGGATCACCGCATCCGGGCGGTGAGCCTTCTCGACCTGGGCGTCGTCCTTCTCGCGGGTGTGGGCGCCGTGAGTCTTGGGTTCATCCTGGGGCTTCGGCTCTCCGTACGTGCTGGATTCCTGGGACATGCGGCCCTCGGCGGTCGTCTCGTCGCAGCCTAACGTACGGCAGCGCTTGCGTGCTCCCACCACGCAGAAATTTATTTCATGAGCGCGAGAGCGAGCCCGGCAGCGACGTGCCTATGATTGCAGGCCCGCCAGCAACGCCTCCACGGCCGCCCGCGTCGCCGCCACCGCATCCGCGTCCCGCCCGCGCACAACAATACGGTTGCGGAACCCCTCCGGCGTCATCGACGGGTAGGAGCCGATCGAGACGTCGCCATGCGCGGCAGCGATCTCGGTGAGGCCGCCGGCGAAATTGCCCTCGGGGATCGCGCCCGCCTCGATCGTCTCGGACAGCACCGGCGCGTTGCCCGTCAGCGTCGGGCGGATCTCGTCGAGCATCGCCGCCATGATCTGCGGCACGCCGGCCATGACGAAGACATTGCCGAGCCGGAAACCCGGCGCCTTCGACACGGGGTTGGCGATCAGGTCGGCCCCGTCGGGGATGCGGGCCATGCGCAGCCGCGCCGCGTTGAGGTCTTCCGGCCGGTGGCGCTCCAGCAGCATGGCGCGGGCTCGCGGATCGACATCGATGCCGACGCCGAAGGCCGCCGCCACGCTATCGGCGGTGATGTCGTCGTGGGTCGGGCCGATGCCGCCGGAGGTGAAGAGATAGGTGTAGCGCGCCCGCAGCGCGTTCACCGCGGCAGCGATCTCCTCCTTCACGTCCGGGACGATCCGCACCTCGCGCAGATCCACACCGATCTCGGTCAGCACCTCGGCGATGGTGCCGATGTTCTTGTCCTTGGTGCGGCCCGAGAGGATCTCGTCGCCGATGACGAGGATGGCGGCAGTGACGTCGGAACTTTTGGACATGCGGCCTCGGAGGCGATGATCGGGGTGGAAGCTAGGGCGCGGATGCGCGAAAGCGAAAGCCCCTCGTTCCGCCCCGGCCCACGATGCGTTTCCCCACTCCCTTGATCGAAGGGCGCCTCGTGCGGCGCTACAAGCGCTTCCTCGCCGACGTGACGCTGGCCGACGGCACGGAGGTTACCACGCATTGCGCTAATCCCGGCGCGATGCTGGGGCTGAACACGGAAGGGTTTCGCGTCCTCCTCTCGACCTCGACCAACCCGGCGCGCAAACTCGGGTTCTCGTGGGAGCTGGTGGAGGCGGAGCTCCCCGGCGGGCCGCAGTGGGTCGGCATCAATACGGCCAGGCCGAATGCCCTCGTCGCCGAGGCCTTTCGTGAGAATAAGATCGCGCCTCTGCTCGGCTACGAGACGCTCCGGCCGGAAGTCGCCTACGGCAAGGCGAGCCGGGTCGATTTCCTGGCGAGCGGCGGCGGCCTGCCGCCCTGCCATGTCGAGGTCAAGAACTGCCACCTGATGCGGCAGGCAGGTCTCGCGGAGTTTCCCGATTGCAAGGCCGCCCGCTCGGCCCGCCACATGGAGGAACTGGCCGGCGTCGTCGCCGCGGGCGGACGGGCGATGCTGATCGTGGTGATCCAGATGCGGGCCGACGCCTTCGACGTCGCCCGCGACATCGACCCGGCTTTCGATCGTGCACTTCGTGCCGCCTTGGCGGCGGGCGTCGAGGCCTATGCCTATACCTGCGCGGTCGGGCCGGAGGGCGTCGCCATCGACACGCCGGTCCCGATCCTCACGCCGGGCGCGTCGGCTCAGTCCGCTCGAACATCAGGTTGAGCCGCGTGCGGGCGATCTGGCGGTAGCCGTACTTGTTCAGCAGGTTCGGCAGGTCGATCTGCCACTGGTCGGCGCCGTTCTCGATGACGAGCAGCGACGGGAGAAGGGAGGCCGGCGCATCGCGCAGGAACGGCTCCAAGATCAGATCCTCGGCGCCCTCGACATCGAGCTTGATCGCGTCGATGCGCTCGATCCCTTCCGAGCGGCACAGCTCTACCAGCGTCACCGCCGGCACGCGGACCGTCGCGTTCTTGTGGGTGCCGACGATCTTCACGCTCGACTCGCCGCGGTTGCGCGGATCGATGAACAGGGTCAGTTCGCCGGACTTGTCGGCGACCGCGCAGGCGATGGCCTTCACCGTGCCGAACGGGTTCTGGCCGATGTTGAAGGTCAGCCGGTCGAACACGTCGGGCTGCGGCTCCACCGCGAGGATGCGCGCCCGCCGGCCGGTGAAGCCCGCCACGAACAGGGCATAGGCGCCGATGTTGGCGCCGATATCGAGGAACACCGCATCCTCACGCAGGCGCTCCTTGAGGAAGGCCCGCTCCTGTGGATCGAAGAACTGCGGGGTGAAGAGCACCTTCTTCTCGCAGTTGTTGTTGTAGGGGTGCAGCCGCATCCGCGCGCCGTAGCGCTCAACGTCGAGCGGCCGGCCGCGCATCATCGAGATGGCGAGGCGGCGCAGGAACATCGCCATCCGCCGGGCACGCCAGGAATGCTCGGGGAGCTTCTGCGTGCGCTCCGCGATCCGCGCAACGAGGCCGGTGGGTGCGTAGGTGCCGTAGGGCGAGGTGTCCGTCATCGTGCCGGGGTGATGCCAGCCCGGCGCAGCCGCGGCAAGTCGGGCGCCGATGCGCGCGACGCGCCAAACGCCGTCGGTTGTCGCACGAAGCGCAATCGCTGCCTTTGACAACGGCGCCCCGGCACCCGAAGACATCGGCATGCAGAGCTTCGACTCCGACGGCGTGCAGATCGCCTTTATCGACGCGCCGGCCAAGGAAGGCGCCTCCGGCGGCGGCGCTCCCATCCTCCTGATCCACGGCTTCGCCTCGAACCACGCGGTGAACTGGGTCAATACGCTCTGGGTCCGCACCCTGACCGAGGCCGGCTACCGCGTCGTCGCCCTCGACAACCGCGGCCACGGGCAGAGCGAGAAGCTCTACGAGCCCTCCGCCTACACCTCCGACCAGATGGCCGGCGACGCGGTGCGGCTGCTGCGCCATCTCGGCATCGAGCGGGCGGATGTGATGGGCTATTCCATGGGTGCCCGCATCGCCGCGCACATGGCGCTCGATTACCCGGCGGAAGTCCGCTCGCTGTTGATCGGCGGCCTCGGCTTCAACCTCGTGGACGGGCGCGGCCTGCCGCAGGGTATCGCCGAGGCGCTGGAGGCGCTCCCCGGCGCGCCCGCGCCGAACCCAACGGCCGCCTCCTTCCGCACCTTCGCCGAGCAGACCAAGAGCGACCTGCGGGCGCTGGCCGCCTGCATCCGCGCCTCGCGCCAGACCCTGTCGCGGGCCGAACTCTCGGCCATCGACACGCCGACCCTGGTCTCGGTCGGCACGCTCGACACGGTGGCAGGCTCGGGCCCGGAACTGGTCAAGCTGATGCCGAACGCCCGCGGCCTCGACCTGCCGAACCGCGATCACTCGACAGCGGTGGGCGACCGGCTGCACCGCAAGGGCGTCCTGGAATTCCTGGAGCAGCGTCCGTAGCGGCGCGGTTCGCGGGGCAGAGCCTGTCTCGCTTGGCGCCTTGGCCAGCCCGAACGACCTATTGGTGGTAGATCGTTTGACGGACTGCGCCCGGAGCCCGATTCGCCCCTAAGCTCTGGCCATTCTTGAGGAATGGGCCATGTCGGGTCGGACTTCGCAGACAGCCGCGGACGGTGTCCTTCGCTCGGTCTTGGCGGACGCGCTCGCCAGCGCGCTCATCGTCCTGGCGATCCTGCTGCTGGTCTTCGGTGGCACAGCCCTGGCGCGTCCGAAGCTCACCTATGAAGCGGGCAAGGTCGTCGGCTTGAGCAACCTCTCGACCGACGATGGCTGCCTTCCGGCCAAGATGGCGGGTCGGGTGGTGAAGCGGGCGTTCGGCCGCGACGGCCTCTATCTCGAGGCTATCATCCTTGAGGAGCGATCCGGTCAGCGCACCTTCATCAACATCGAGGACGGTGATCGAAACCTCGACGCCGCCACCAACGGCGCAGTCAAACAGTCGTTTGAGACTATGCTGAGCGTCGGCAAGCCGGTTTCGCTCCGCGTTCTCGGATGTGGGGCGGCGGCGCAAATCCTGTCGCTCGACGCCGTGCGATCGCTCTGAGCGGTGCGGGTTTCAGCGCGGTTCCGGGGTCGGATCGGCGAGCCAATCCGGAATCCACGGCTGAGGACGCGGCGCCCGTGCGAGATCGGTCTGCGCCTCCGAGACCGACACCGGAGCGCCGCCGAGGCTCGGCCGGCTCTGATAGTCGAAGCGGGGCAGGATGCGGCCCTGCGCATCGAGCGTCAGATGCACCTCGAACCAGAGGCCGAGTTCGGGATCGGACCGGTGCTGCTCATCGCGCAGGGCGCGCAGAAGCGGTGCGACGGCGGCGGCCTCCGGGACGGGCTGCGGCCCGCGGCGATAGACCTGCACCTCGCAGAGCGCACCGACGACGGCGGCTCTGAGCCGGGTCCGATCCCACGGGGTCTTGCCGGGCGGACGATGGGCAGCCAACGCGCGTCCGATCTCGATCAGGATCGGATGCTCGGCCCAGTAGGCCTCGCGCTCGTGCATCCAGGCTTCCATCCGCGCTGCGAACACGGTTGGGTTGCAGGTCTCATTCGCCAGTTCGTTCAGGCGCTCCGAACCGATGCGCGCACCGAGCCATGCGGCGAGGGCTTCGCGCCCATCCTCCAGCGCGGCCCCAGCCTCGTCTTCGTCTTCCTCCTCATCCTCGTCGGCGGCGAGATCGCTCCAGGCCGTCCCCGAAAACGCATCGCGGGCGAGCTTGGCCAGAAAGCCTTCGAGTGAACCCGCGAGCACCGCCGCATCGCCCTCGGAGCCGAGGCCGACGATGGGGCTCGCCGCTGTCGGCGCGCCCTTCGGATGCCAGAAGCCGACGAGCGAGCCGTCGGGCAGATACAGAAACAGCGAGAATTCCCTGCGAAGGGCGCTGCCGTCGACGATCGGTGCCTCGTCGCTGAGGGTTCCCTGCAAGCGGAAGCAGCCGAGGCTACCCCAGGGCCGCCCGTCGAGCCAATCGGCGAAGTCGAGGAGGAGCGGGGGCGGTTCGTGCCCCGGCGCAAAGGCGGCCGGAAGGCTGTCGCGCGTGACGATGTAGGAATCCTGCGCCATCTTCCCCCTCTGCCATCCCGTCAGCTCTTCAGCCGGTACCCCGTGCGGAAGATGTAGGTCACGAGCCCGAGGCACAGGGCGAGGAACGCCAGCGTCGCGGCGATGCTGACGCCGACCGCCACGTCGCCCTTGCCGAAGAAGGCCCAGCGGAAGCCGCTAACGAGGTAGACGACCGGGTTGAACAGGGTCACCGCACGCCAGAACGGGGGCAGCATGTCGATGGAGTAGAAGCTGCCGCCGAGGAATGTCAGCGGCGTGACGATGAGCAGCGGCACCAGTTGCAGCTTCTCGAACCCATCCGCCCATAGGCCGATCACGAAGCCGAACAGGCTGAAGGTCAAGGCCGTGAGCAGCAGGAAGAACACCATCCAGAACGGGTGCTCGATGTGCAGCGGCACGAACAGCGAGGCGGTGGCGAGGATGATGAGGCCGATGATGATCGACTTCGTCGCCGCCGCGCCGACATAGCCCAGCACCACCTCGAACGGCGAGATCGGCGCCGAGAGCAACTCGTAGATCGTGCCGGCAAAGCGCGGGAAGTAGATGCCGAAGGCCGCGTTCGAGACGCTCTGCGTCAGCAGAGAGAGCATGATCAGCCCCGGCACGATGAAGGCTCCGTAGGGAACGCCGTCGACCGTCTGCATCCGCGAACCGATGGCGGCACCGAACACCACGAAATAGAGCGAGGTGGAGATCACCGGCGCGACGATGCTCTGCAGCGCTGTGCGCCAGAACCGGGCCATCTCGAAGCGGTAGATGGCGAGGACCGCCGGGACGTTCAGCATGGATACGCCCATCATGCGCGCTCGCGGACGAGATCGACGAAGATGTCTTCGAGCGAGCTCTGGCTGGTATCGAGGTCGGTAAACGCGATGCCGGCATCGGCCAGCTCACCGAGCAGGCCGGTGATGCCGGTGCGCTCGCGCCGCGTGTCGTAGGTGTAGACGAGGCTGCGCCCGTCCGCGCCGAGGTGGAGGTCGTGACGCGCGAGGTTCTCCGGCAGGACGCTGACCGGCTCGCGCAGGTGCAGGATGAGCTGCTTCTTGCCGAGCTTGCGCATCAGCTCGACCTTGTCCTCGACGAGGATGATCTCGCCCTTGCGGATCACGCCCACCCGGTCGGCCATCTCCTCGGCCTCCTCGATGTAGTGCGTGGTGAGGATGACCGTGACGCCCTGCTCGCGCAGGCGGCGCACGAGGCGCCACATGTCCTGGCGCAGCTCCACATCGACGCCGGCCGTCGGCTCGTCGAGGAACAGCACCTGCGGCTCGTGGGCGAGCGCCTTGGCGATCAGGACCCGGCGCTTCATGCCTCCGGAGAGCTGCATGATGCGGCTCTCGCGCTTGTCGTACAGGGAGAGATCCCTGAGCACTCGCTCGATATGGGCCGGGTTCTTGGGCAGCCCGAACAGGCCGCGGCTGAAGCTCACCGTGTCCCACACCTTCTCGAAGGCGTCGGTAGTGAGTTCCTGCGGCACCAGTCCGATCATCCGGCGCGCGGCGCGGTAGTCGCCGAGGATGTCGTGGCCGCCGACGCGGATCTGGCCCGTGCTCGGCGTGACGATCCCGCAGACGATGTTGATGAGGGTCGATTTGCCGGCACCGTTCGGCCCCAGCAGCGCGAAGATCTCGCCCTTGGCGATGTCGAGGTTCACGTCGCGCAGGGCGTGCAACCCCGACGCGTAGACCTTCGAAAGGTTCGCGATCGAGACGATCGGTGGCATCGGGGCTCGGGATTGGCGGATGGGGGCCGCCCTATAGCACGGCGACAGAACCGGTGAACCCTGCCGGTCGCTGGTTACATTTCCCGCTGTTTTCTTCGCCCTCAGTGCCCGGTCCGCGGAACCGGTCTCCGCTCCGGGATTTGACGAACTGTTCTCCTGCGACAAATCACCCCTAACCCGACCTGCCCTCGATGCGATGGCGGGTCGTTTTTTTGGATCATCCTGGCAGCCGTCCGGCCGCCTCCCGCTCGCGCAGGTAATCCTCGGTGGTGCGCGGCTTGGCCGGCGGCGCGGCGTGCGGGTCGAAACCCTGCGTCAGCGCCGCCTCGACGCGGCAATCGTCGCACATCATCAGCGAGCGGATGCGTTGCTCGCCGGCCTCGCCGGAGAACATCCAGTGCCGCTCGCGGAGCTTGCCGATCACCCGCTCGATCGTGGCGCGGGTGCCGAACGGCTTGGCGCAGGTGATGCAGCAGAACGGCTCCTCCTCCTTCACGATCCGGCGCGGCTCGCTCCACGCCTCGAAGTCGATCTGCGGCTTCAGGCTGATGACGTCCTCCGGGCAGGTGGCCGCACACAGGCCGCACTGCACGCACAGGCTCTCCTCAAACGCCAGCAACGGTCGCTCCGAGCTGTCCGACAGGGCATGGGTCGGGCAGGCGCCGACGCAGGAGAGGCAGAGCGTGCAATCCTCGGTGCGGAAGTTCAGCCCGCCGAACGGCGCCCCGGCGGCCAGCGGCACCGTGGCGACCGGGGTCGGCGCGGCCGCATGCATCTCGCGGAAGGCGAGGCGCAGCATCTCGCGCTTGCCGCCGACGGGCACGAAACCGGCCGGTGCCGCGGTCGCACGGCCGGGGGCGGCCGAGCGGAGCGCCGCGCCGAGCGCGTCGGGGTCGTCGGTCTCGATCAGGGCGACGGTCGGCGCCTCCGTGCCGCTGCCGTAGCCGAGGGCGTCGGCAAGCGTCCGGGCAAGCGCCACGGTGCGGTGCAGGCTGTCGAGGTCGTGCTTGGGGCGCTCGCGCACGAGCACCCGCGCCACGGCCGCACCGTAGGCGAACAGCGCGGCCAGAACCTCGGGGCCGAACTGCGTCACTTCGTTGACCCGCACCGGCAGGACATGGGCCGGCAGGCCCTCACCGTAGCGGCCGAGGGCGTCGATCAGCGGCTCGCCGTGGTCGCCGTCATAGAACAGCACCACCGCGTCCGCGCCGCCGGCGGCCCGGTAGGCGCGCATCAGGCTGCGCAGGCGGCGCATCAGCGCATCGGCCGGCGGCAGGGCGTAGTTCGCCGCGCCGGTGGGGCAGACGGCGGCGCAGCTTCCGCAGCCGGCGCAGACATAGGGGTCGATCGCCACCGTGTCGCCGGCCGGCGCGATCGCCCCGGTCGGGCAGACGTCGAGGCAGCGGGTGCAGCCGGTGATGCGCGAGCGGGAGTGGGCACACAGATCGCCGCGGAAATCGATGAAGCGGGTCTTGTCGAACTCGCCGACGAGGTGGGAAGCCGCCATCACCGCGCGCTCGACCGCAGCCGGGTCACGCGGGTCGGCCCGCAGGTAGCCGCTGCGCAACTCGTGCGCGGGGAAGAGCGGCGTGCCGCCGCTGAGGTCGAGGATCAGGTCGCAGGTCGAGACCGCCCCGTCGCGCCCTGCCCCGAACACGAGGTGCGTGCGCGAGGACGGCGCCGGCAGGGCGTAGTCATCGATGCGAAGGTCGAACGCGCCGAGATGGCCCGTCGCCCCACGCACCGTGCCGCGGATCACCGGGAACTCGTTGCGGTGGAGCGGCGCGACCTCGCCGGGTCGGCTCAGGAGGACGGTGACGTCGAGATGCTCGGCCAGACGCCGCCCTGCCTCGATCGCCGCCTCGTCGCGCCCGTAGATCAGGGCAACGCCGCGGCTCTCCAGCGGCACCGTGCCGGCGGCGGGGACTGCCTCCGCCGCCGCGGCGAGCAAGGCCGCCATCTTCGGACCGGCCCGGTCGGCCTCGGACGACCAGCCGGCGGTTTCGCGGATCTTGGCGAAGGTGACGCGCTCCTCCGCCTCCATCTCGGCGGCGATTTCCTCGAAGAGCGGCGCCTGAAGCGTGCAGGAGACCGTGACGGGAAGGCCCGTGGCCAGGGCCTCGCGGTAACGGTCGAGTTCTCGCCCGCAAAGCTGGTCGGCGGCGCGCACGCGGGAGCCGCAACCCTTTTCCAGGACCGCGACATCGAGCGGCATCGTCTTCTCGCAGGAACAGGCGAACACGAGACGATCGGACACGATTGAACCTGAGACGATGGGGAGCGCGAGGGCCTTCGCGCGGAAGCCTGCCTTCCCTATACTCGTATCATTCTAAAACGACGAACGGACATGCGAGCGCAGGTGCCTCGCCCGAGATCGCCTATGACCCTCCCCCTCGATATCGGATCGCCGGGCCTGCGCCTCGCGCCGCTCGTCCTGCCGCCGGCCTTCACCGGTCTCGTTGCAGCGGGCTCCGCGGCGGGGCTGGCCTGCCGGATGGCAGAGAGCGGTGAGGCCGACGCCGCCACCCTCCTCATGGAAGAGCGCGACGACGTCATCGCCTTCGCGGTGGTGCTGGCGCCGATCGAGCCGCTGGCTACGGCGCGCCGTGCCCTCTTCGTCGGGATGCAGGCGCTCGCCGACGCGGTCGGCGCGTTCGGGCCGCCGGAGATTCCGGTGACGTTCCACTGGCCCGACACGCTGAGCTTCAACGGCGCCCGTCTCGGCGGGGGGGCGCTGCACTGGCCTCAAGGCTGCGAGGAGACCGAGACGCCGGACTGGCTCGTCTTCTCGGCGATGCTGATCGCCTCGAAGCGGGATGCGGGCGACCCCGGCCTCACGCCCGACTCGACCTCGCTGGAAGAAGAGGGCTTCCCCAAGGACCTGCGCGAGCCCTTGGTCGAGAGCTTCGCCCGCCATCTCACGAAAGCGTTCGAGATCTGGGACGAAGACGGCGCCGCGCGCTCGACGGGGCGCTATCTCACTCGCCTCATGTTGCCGACGGGCGTGCGGGCGACGATCGAACCGAGCGGCGATGCCCGGCTCGTCCACGCCGACGGCCGCAGCGAAACCCTGAAGCTGCTGCCGGCGCTGATCTCCCCCTCCTGGCGCGACCCGGACACCGGCGCGGTGCGGCTTTGAGTGCGGGCAAGCTGCCGCGGACCCTGCGGCTCGACCCCTCCGACACCTTCGTCTTCGCGCGGGCCGCCGAGGCCGGAGAGTGGGCGGTGACGGGCTCGTTCCTGTTCTTCGATGCCGACCTCTCCGCACTCGCGGGCAAGGAGCGGGCGGCGTTCCGCTCCGGCTTCGTCGGCGTGCGCTCGTTCGGCTTCTCGACGCTCGTCGTCGTCAGCGAGGCGAGCGACGCCGAGCGCGCGGCGGCGGTCGAGGATCTCGCCCGCCACATCCACGAGCGCTTCGGCGCACCGGATCGCGAGGCAGCCCGCGCCGCGGCGCGCGAGGAGATCGAGGTCGCGGCCTCGCTGTGCAACCTGCCGGTCGGCAGCGTCGTGGCGATGCACCGGAGCGAGCGCGATGGCGAGATCGCGGAGGAGTTCCGCACCCTGCACCAGCGCGCACCCGGCGCCGACCCGCTGCACGGGCGCGCCTTTCACTTCGTCGAGACCGACGAGGACGGGCCCGACGAACAGGCCGACCTCGTCGGACTTCTGAGCAACGCCTCCGCGGGGGCCGAGAGAGCATGACCGAGTTCTGGGTATCGAGCGGCCATCACCTGACGCAGCGCACCGAAGGGGGCGGGCTCGCTGTCACGGACGAGTTGATCCTCGCCTATCTCGCGCGCCCCGAACTGGTGCCGCCGGAGGAGGCCTGCGCGGCCGAACGCGCGCTGCACGCGGGCCTTCTTTCCGATCCGCGCCGGCCGGTCTCGAGTAGCGAACTCCGAGAAATCGCGGACGCGGATGCGCGGGAGAACTGGGAGGTGATGCTCGCCTTCCGCGAGCGGCTGCTTACGGCCCGCTCGGTGGAGGCGGCCTATCTCGCCCTCGTGCGCGGCGGGTTGCAGGGCGTGCCGGGGCTGTTTCTCACCCAGCTCGTGCATCTCATCCTGCGCAACGCGCTCGATGCTTGCGAGGACCCGTTCGTGCTGCGCGCCGCAGAATTGTTCTTCCGCTCGCAGCGCGCCAGCCTGCACGAGGGCGCGGTGCTGCTGGCGGACGCCGAGGTGATCGAGGCGCGGGAGGGCGGTGCGCCGCTCTCGCCGCTGGTGACGATGCTCGGCAAGGAAGCGGCGAGCGAACTCGACGTGCTCAACGAGGAGAACGCCTGGACCTACTGGAGCCGGTCGGACGCCTTCACCCTGGCGCTCAATCTCGGCACAAGCGGCCGAAGCCGGGCGGGGCTGGCGCGGGCGATCGAGGCCTTCGTGCGCCACCTCCTCAACGCGGAGGTGACGGTGACGCCTCTCGACCGGCTGGAGGATCCCGATTGGCGCTGGTTCGTCGGGCTCGATGCGGAGGGCACGCGGATCGGCAACGCGCTCTGGCGCGGCGAGACGCTGGACGAGGCCGCCCGCGAGCGGGTGATCGCGGTGTTCAGCCTCACCTTCGCCGATCCGGCCCGCGTCGATCCCCGGGTCGGAGAGCGGCCAGTCTATCTCCTGCTCGCCATGACGCCGGACAAGACCGTGCAGCTCAAGCCACAGAACCTCGTCGTCGGATTGCCGCTGGCCTCCGACCGGGCCGCCGCGTGAGGTCGGACATGACACCGGAACAGATCCCGGACGACCGCTTCGAGGTCGGCATCATCGTGGCGCGCCGCCGCCTGAAGGGGCTGTGGGCGAGCCATGCCTGGATGCCGGTCGAGGCGCTGCCGGCGGCGCCCGAAACCGCGCCCTGGACCCAGCTCTCCGAGACCGAGGAGGAGGCTACCTTCTACGCCGGCGCCCACGAGGTCACGCTGCACATCGCCGAGACGGCGCATTACCGCGACAACCTCGTCTCCGGCCGCCCCTCGCTCTGGGTCACGCTGCACGCCACGTCCGAGGACACCTACACGGTGGCGAGCGTGACCGCCGATCCCTACGAGGGCGAATCGATGGCCGAGGGCATCGGCGAGATCGTCGAAGCGGTGCCGATGCCGCCCGAGGTGCAGGCCAAGCTGCTCGCCTTCTTCGAGGCCTTCCACATCGAGCGCAAGTTCGAGAAGCGGAAGCGCGACCGCGCGGACCCCGAGGCCCTGGCGCGCCGCGCGCCCGGCACACAGGGGAAACCGGAATGAGCGGCAGCTTCCTCTCCCGCTGGGCCCGCCGCAAGGAGGCCGTGCGCGCCACCGAGCGGATTGTTGCGCCCGCGATCACGGACGGGACGGAGGCGGAAGCCGCTCTCGACGCAGAGGCACAGGTCGGGGAAGAATCACCTGCGCTTCAGCCCGTCGCCCTAACCGGCGACGAACCGGAGGCGGGGCCGGACGATCTTCTGGCAAGACTTCCCTCTCTCGACGCCTTGACGCCCGAGACCGATCTCACCGCCTTCCTCCAGGCCGGCGTGCCGACGGCCCTGCGCAACGCGGCCCTGCGGCGGATGTGGTCGCTCGATCCGGCGATCCGCGACTTCGTCAGCGAGGCGCGAGAATACGCCTACGACTGGAACACGCCCGGCGGCGTGCCGGGCATGGGTCCGCTCCTGCCGACCGACGACGTGAAGGCGATGCTGAAGCGGATCATCGACGGCGTCCCCGTGGCAACCGAGGAGGAACCGGGCACAGAGCCGGAGGAGGTGCCGATGGCTTCGTCCGACGAGCCCGTGGAGATCGCCGGTGCGGCGCCCGCTGAACCCGACACCGCAACCGAACCTGTGCCGCTATCGCCTCCGGATATGCACGCCCCGGTAGCGGCCGCCGACATCGACGCCCCGGAAGTCGTACGGCCTACCCTCCCCCGGCCCCGCCTGCGGCGCCATGGTGGTGCGATGCCCTCGTAATTCACGCGCATTTCGATTGCGGCAAAGCAAAACGCTTTTTATTATCGGTCCAAACAAGCGGTCCTGCAGGCGGGCCCGAGGAAAACGATGAGTTCGGTCGCGTCGGTGATGGCACTTCCGGGAGATGAGGTGTCTGGGGTCGTCGGCGTTGCGGACGACATCGACCTCCTGCGCGCGCAGCAATACGACCTCCTGGCTGCCTTGCTCGGCCGGGCGCCCGGTTCGGCGCTGCTCGCGGCACTCGCCGGGCTGAAGGAGGGCGACGGGGTTCTCGGCCGGCAGGTCTCGGCCCTGCGCCGTGCGGCGGCGGAGACCGATACGGACACGGTCGAGCGCGAGTACTTCGCGCTGTTCATCGGCGTCGGCCGCGGCGAACTCCTGCCATACGCTTCCTACTATCTCACCGGCTTTCTCAACGAGCGTCCGCTCGCCCGCGTGCGCGAGGATTTCTCCGCGCTCGGCATCGAGCGGGACGAATCGATGAGTGAGCCGGAGGATCATCTCGCGATCCTCCTCGAGGTCATGGCCGGGCTTGCAGCGGGGCGGTTCGAGGCAGAGCCCGGCATGCAGGCGCGCTTCTTCGCCCGGCACATCATGCCCTGGGCGGACCGTTTCTTTGCCGACCTGGAGAACGCGAAGGCGGGCCGGTTCTACCGCGCGGTCGGTGGGCTCGGCCGCGCCTTCATCGAGATCGAGGCGGAAGCCTTCGCCATGGAAGGCTGAAGAGCTTCTCCGTCGTGACAAATGGAATCGAGGCGCGTTGCCCCCAAGCAGGCAGGCGCCGGAGGAGACGAGGGTGATGCGACAGGATCCGAAGACGCTCGGTCGTCGCCAGTTCTTTCGGGCGCTCGGCGGCAGCACGGTGGCCGCCGCGGCGGCCGTCGCCTCGCCGATGGGGGCGACCGAAGCGCAGGCCTACGATCCGGGTAACGACGAGACCAAGGCCCGTTACCGGGAGAGCGACCACGTGAAGGCGTTCTACCGGACCAACGGCTACGAGACGCTCAAGAAGAACACCGATCCGGCTTCCACCGGTCCGAAGTGAGGCTGCCATGCTGATCAAGCGCAAGAGCGGCGACGCTGCTCGCACCAAGCACCAGGCCGTCGCCGCCGGTCTGGCGGCAGGCGTGCTCGACCGCCGCGCCTTCCTCCGCAAGTCCGGGCTGACCGCCGGCGCGCTCGCCGCCGCCGGTACGATCCAGCTTGGCTCGGTGCGCAAGGCACAGGCCGCCGGCTCCTCGGCGGTCGGGCCGGACACGGTCATCAAAAAGAACGTCTGCACCCACTGCTCGGTGGGCTGCACGGTGACGGCCGAGGTCGTCAACGGCGTCTGGGTCGGCCAGGAGCCGTCCTATGCGAGCCCGATCAACCGCGGCACGCACTGCGCCAAGGGCGCGGCGATCCGCGAACTCGTCTCCTCCGACCGCCGCCTGAAGTACCCAATGAAGCTCGAAGGCGGGCAATGGAAGCGGATCTCGTGGGATCAGGCCTACGAGGAGATCGGCGACAAGCTCGCCGCCATCCGCGAGAAGAACGGCGCCGATTCGGTGTACTGGCTGGGCTCGGCCAAGTTCACCAACGAAGCCTCCTACCTGATGCGCAAGTTCGCTGCCCTGTGGGGCACGAACTCGATCGACCATCAGGCGCGCATCTGCCACTCGACCACGGTGGCGGGCGTGGCCAACACCTGGGGCTACGGCGCCCAGACCAATTCCTACAACGACATCCGCAACGCCAAGACGATGATCATCCTCGGCGGCAACCCCGCCGAGGCGCACCCGGTCTCCCTTCAGCACGTGCTGTCGGGCAAGGAGATCAACCGCGCGAACATGATCGTCATCGATCCGCGCTTCACCCGCACCGCGGCGCACGCCACGGAATACGTGCGCATCCGCTCCGGCACCGATATTCCGGTGGTGTGGGGCATCCTCTGGCACATCTTCCAGAATGGCTGGGAGGACAAGGAGTTCATTGCACAACGCGTCTACGCGATGGACGACGTTCGCAAGGAAGTCGCCAAGTGGACGCCCGACGAGGTCGAGCGCGTCTCGGGCGTGCCGGGCGAGCAGCTCAAGCGCGTGGCGGAGACGTTCGCCAAGGAGAAGCCCGCCACCTTGATCTGGTGCATGGGCGCGACCCAGCACACGGTCGGCACCGCCAACGTGCGCGCGCTGTGCATCCTGTGTCTGGCCACCGGCAATGTCGGTAAGCCCGGCACCGGCGCCAACATCTTCCGCGGCCACACCAACGTGCAGGGCGCGACGGATCTGGGTCTCGATGTGACGTCGCTGCCGCTCTATTACGGCCTTGTCGAAGGCGGCTGGCGCCACTGGGCCCGCGTCTGGGACGTGGAGTACGACTGGCTGCAATCGCGCTTCGATGAGGTTCCGGCGAAGGGCGGCCGCAAGGCACGCACCCGCAAGGAGAACATGGAGGCGCCCGGCATCACCTCGACCCGCTGGTTCGATGCCGTGAACCTACCAGCCGAGCAGGTCGATCAGCGCAGTCCGATCAAGGCGTTCATGGTGTTCGGCCACGGCGGCAACACCGTGACCCGCATGCCCGAAGCCATCGACGGCATGAACAAGCTGGAACTGCTGGTCGTCGCCGACCCGCACCCGACCACCTTCGCCGCGCTCGATGCCCGGCAGGACAACACCTACCTCCTGCCGATCTGCACCTCGCTGGAGATGGACGGCTCGCGCACCGCCTCGAACCGCTCGATCCAGTGGGGCGAGCAGATCGTGAAGCCGGCCTTCGAGTCGAAGAACGACTACGAAGTCCTCTACCGTCTCGCGCAGAAGCTCGGCTTTTCCGACAAGCTCTGCAAGAACATCAAGGTCGTCGACGGCATTCCCGATGCGGAAGACATCCTGCGGGAGATCAACCGCGGCGGCTGGTCCACCGGCTATTGCGGCCAGTCGCCGGAGCGGCTGAAGGCGCATATGCGCAACCAGCACAAGTTCGACCTCGTGACGCTGCGTGCGCCCAAGGACGATCCGGAGGTCGGCGGCGATTATTACGGCCTGCCCTGGCCGTGCTGGGGCAAGCCGGAGCTGCGCCATCCGGGCTCGGCGATCCTCTACAACACGAGCCTCCACGTGAAGGAAGGCGGCGGCGGCTTCCGCGCGCGGTTCGGAACCGAGCGCAACGGCCAGACCTTGCTTGCCGAGAATTCCTTCTCGAAGGGCTCCGACCTGACCGACGGCTATCCCGAGTTCACCTTCGGGGTGTTCAAGAAGCTCGGCTGGGACAAGGACCTGACGCCGGACGAACTCGCGACGATCCTCAAGATCGGCGGCGAGAAGCCCGATACCGTGAGCTGGGCGACCGACCTCTCGGGCGGCATCCAGCGCGTCTGCCTCGACCACGGCGTCTCGCCCTTCGGCAACGGCAAGGCCCGGGCCAATGCCTGGAACCTGCCCGACCCGGTGCCGGTGCACCGCGAGCCGGTCTACTCGCCCCGCCCCGATCTCGTGGCGAAGTACCCGACCCGGCCCGACGAGCGGCAGTTGCGCATGCCGAATATCGGCTTCTCGGTGCAGAAGTCGGTCGTAGACCGCGGCGTCGCCAAGGACTTCCCGATCATCCTCACCTCCGGTCGCCTCGTGGAATACGAGGGCGGCGGCGAGGAGACCCGTTCGAACCCGTGGCTCGCCGAGCTGCAACAGGACATGTTCGTCGAGATCAACACCGGGGATGCGGCTGCGCGCGGCATCAAGGACGGTCAGTGGGTCTGGGTGAGCGGGCCTGAGAACAGCTCCAAGGCCAAGGTCAAGGCGCTGGTGACCGACCGCGTCGGCAAGGGCGTGGCGTTCATGCCCTTCCACTTCTCCGGTTGGTACCAGGGCAAGGACATGCGCGACTACTACCCGAAGGGCACCGACCCTGTGGTGCTCGGCGAGAGCGTGAACACCGTGACCACCTACGGCTTCGATCCTGTGACGGGCATGCAGGAAACGAAGTGCACCCTGTGCCAGATCGCAGCGGCCTGAGAGGAACCGAACCATGGCCCGGATGAAGTTCCTCTGCGACGCGGATCGCTGCATCGAGTGCAACGCCTGCGTCACCGCCTGCAAGAACGAGCACGAGGTGCCGTGGGGCATCAATCGCCGCCGCGTCGTCACCCTCAACGACGGCAAGCCCGGCGAGCGCTCGGTCTCGATGGCCTGCATGCACTGCACCGACGCACCCTGCGCGGCGGTGTGCCCGGTGAACTGCTTCTACACCACGGCCGATGCCGTGGTGCTGCACTCCAAGGACATCTGCATCGGCTGCGGCTACTGCTTCTACGCCTGCCCGTTCGGCGCGCCGCAATATCCGCGCGTCGGCAACTTCGGTTCGCGCGGCAAGATGGACAAGTGCACCTACTGCTCGGGCGGCCCCGAGCCCGATTTCTCGACCGCCGAGTACGAGAAGTACGGCTCGAACCGCCTCGCGGAAGGCAAGCTGCCGCTCTGCGCCGAGATGTGCTCCACCAAGGCGCTGCTCGCGGGTGACGGCGAGATGATCGCCGAGATCTACAAGCAGCGGGTGATCAAGCGCGGCTACGGCTCCGGCGCCTGGGGCTGGAAGACGGCCTACCGCGAGACCGTCGCGATCTGAGCCTGTGTCGAGCGCGGATATACGGGTCCGCGCTCGCGAGCTGTGACGACCCTTCGAAAGGAACGCCGATGCGGCGGGCGACGACCTTCCTCAGCACCCTCCTTCTGGCGGCGATGCTCTTCGCGGTGCCCGGCGCCCTCGGTCCGGTGTGGGCGCAGAACCCGATCCAAGCCGACGGCCAGAACCCGATGGGCGCCCGGCCGACCGCGGATTCGGTCAATGAGGAATTCCTGTTCAAGCAGGAATCCAAGATCCGCGGCCGGGTCTCGATCCCCGACGGCAAGTCGGCCAACCTGATCCAGCCGCAGGGCCGTGAGTATCAGAACTTCCGCGAGCGCTGGCTGCCCTGGATCGGCGCGCTCACCATCCTCGGCATGCTCGCCGCGCTCGGCGCGTTTTTCTTGTTCCGCGGCCGGATCATGATGGAGCACAGCCAGGAATCGGGGAAGAAGATCCTGCGCTTCAACGCGTTCGAGCGCTTCACCCACTGGATGACGGCTTTGTGCTTCATCATCCTGTCGCTGTCGGGCCTGAACTACATCTTCGGCAAGCGGCTGCTGATGCCGCTGATCGGACCGGAGGCGTTCGGCGCCATCGCGCAATGGGCCAAGTACAGCCACGTTTACCTCGCGTGGCCGTTCATGCTCGGCGTGGCCTTCATGTTCGTCCTTTGGATCCGAGACAACATCCCGAACCGGGTCGATTGGGCCTGGATCAAGGCCGGCGGCGGCTTCATCGGCAAGGGTCATCCCCATGCCGCCCGTTTCAATGCCGGCCAGAAGGGTGTGTTCTGGATGGTCGCCGGCTTCGGCGCGGCCATGGCCGCCACCGGCCTGATGATGCTGTTCCCCTTCGCGCTCACCGACATCAACGGGATGCAGGTGATGCAGGTGATCCACTCCGTGATCGGAATCGTGTTCATCGCGGGCATCCTGGCCCACATCTATATCGGCACGCTCGGCATGGAGGGCGCCTACGACGCCATGGGCAGCGGCAAGGTCGATCTCGCCTGGGCGCGCGCGCACCATGACCTCTGGGTCGAGCGGGAGGAGGCGCGCACCGGCAGCGGACCGCAGCTCAAGGGCCATCCTGCACCCGCGGAGTGATGAAAGGGGAGACCGGCGGCGCGGGCCGGTCTTTACCGTCGAACGACAGGGCCACCCGCGCTGACCGAGGCTCATGCCTCCAGGGAAGACACGACCATGAAAGCCTTCCTCGCCGCCGTGATTGCCGCCATCGCCCTCGGGGTGCTGGCGATGTTCGCGCTCACCAGCAATCAGAAGTTTGCCTATCAGGCGTTCGCGACCTCCGGGGCGCGGGTGTCGGAGCCCGGCACCAACCTCGTCGGTCCCCGCTGGAACGGCGATCCGAAACCGGACGAGTACAACGGTGAGCCGCATGGCAAGGCCGAGGGTGAAGCGTCGCACCCGAAGCGCTCCTGAGCGAACCTCAAAAACACGATAACGAAATCGAGGGAGTGAGCCCGATGAAGCCTTCGCCGATCATCCGGCACCTCGCCTGCGGCCTCGCGGCCTGTGCGCTTCTCGCCGGCACCGCCATGGCTCAGGATGCGAGCCCGAGCGCGCCGGCCGCGCAGCAGGCATCGGGCAAGCCGGCCAATCTCTGCCAGGAACTGGTGGCGTTCGTGAAGCAGCCGGAGCCGGCCAACAAGGCCGCGGCGACGCCGCCGCAGCAGGCCACCGCCGTCTCGAACCCCTCCGGCAAGACCGAGGGCGGCAAGCCGGCGGATGGCGGCGAACCTCAAAAGACGTCGGGCCTCAGCGGCGCCGTCAACGAAACCGGCAACGGGCCGGCATCGGGCCCCGCCACCGGCAACCCGGCGGACAACCCGAACGCCAGGGCGAACGCGGCGGCCAAGAGCCCGCCTCCCCCGGCAGCGCCCGCCCCGGCCCCGAAGCCGGACCCGGCAACGGTGGAGAAGCTCGAAGCCGCGGCCGGCGCTAACGATTTTGCCGGCTGCCGCGAAGCCGCCCGGTCCATGCGCGTGGCTGGCGTCGTTCTCCCCCCGCCCCTGCTCGCGCTCGCGGCGTTGGATCTCAGGTTCTTCCAGCAGTAGAAATGGAGGCGGAGCCGCCAGGCTCCGCCTCCGGTCAGGCAGCGCCCTGCAGCGGTGCCACCGGGTTGGCGACAGGCGCCGGCTTCTCCGCACCGCCGCGCACCAGCGCGATCACCAGCGCCGTGAGCGTGAGCAGATCGCAGGTCAGGCCGAAGACGGAGCCGACCAGCGTGTTGTGGATCGCCCAGCACGAAGACGCGCCGAGGAAGAAGCGGCGCATGGATTGTGAATTCCCCTGAAGCCGTGCCGTCGTCGCCAGCAGCGACCCGAGCCCGGCGCAGGCCGAGGGCCATCCGCTCCAGGTCGCGAGCGTGAGGCAGAGGGCGACGAGACTGCTCGCCAGGAACAAGGGGGCGACCCAGGCTGCCCGAGAATCGGGCCCGATCCAGCGGGCCGCCACCACGCTCTGCATCACCGAAACGAGGCACATCGCTGTGCCGGTCTGTGCGCCGAGCCGCAGGAAGTGCCCTGCGAAGCAAGCCGAGCAAGCCGCCGAAGTGAAGAGGATCAAACTTCGCCGCGGCATCATTCCACCGGCAAAGCCCAGGCAGAGCCCAAGACTTCCAAACAGGTCGAGGTGTTCACGCGCGGCATTCCACGCGAGGGAAGCGAGATCTACGGGGGACATGAGAAGGGTCTCGAACGACGCGTTCGTTATTCGTGTGTGACGGGCGTTCTGTTGAAGCTTGGTCTTCACTCTTCCTTCGCGACCTTTGCGGTTCGCCGCGAAAGCAGTGCCGACTGCGCGTAGAGCCGCACGGGTCTTGCCCGTTGCGCTATTCCTGCGTGGTAACCGGTTCGTTAACGCGACGATAACGGGACGTCGGCGTGGCAAAGGCGCCTCACCTCTGGAGCGAGGCGCCTTTGCCCGCCCGGTGAGAATGAACGTTCATTGACATGAGAATGAACGTTCACTATCGAGTTCTCGGCAGCGTAGGAGTTGGGCCATGAGCATGGTTGTCGGTGACCGGGCGTCTTTCCCTCGCGCCGTCGGACCGGAGGGCTTCAGCCCGGCGCGGTGGTTCAAGGCGGTCTGCACGCCGGCAAACCTGCTCGTCTGCGCCGTCGTGGCGTTCGGCTGGTTCGCGCTGCTTGGCTGGACCGGTGCCGGTCCGGACGGCTGGCAGGCCCGCCTCTGTGCCGATCTCGACCTTCAGCCGCGCTCCTGCGCCGCCGTGCAGTTTCTCAGCGAGCCGAGCCGCACCGCCGCCACGGACACCGTAGGAATTACGTCATGAGTGCAGCGGCCGGCGCCGTCATCGACGCCCGGAGCGGACAGGCGGCCCGGCGCGAGCACATTCTCGACGCGGCCGAAGCCTGCTTCGTCCGCAACGGGTTTCACCGCACCACGATGCAGGATCTTGCCCGCGAGGCTGTGATGAGCCCCGGCAACATCTACCGCTACTTCGATTCCAAGGAGGCCGTCGTCCTCGGGCTGGCCGAGCGCGACCGCGAGCGCGGCGCCGTCCTCGTCGAGGCGATGGAGCGGGCCGGCGACAGGCGGGCCGCGCTGATGGGCGTGCTCGCCCGCTTCTTCCTCGACCTCAGCCGCGGGGCGGCGATCCTGCGCCTCGACGTCTGGGCGGAGTCGAGCCGCAATGCGGCCATTGGCGCCATGGTCGCCTGCGGCGACGAAGAGGGTCGGACCTGGCTCATCACGATGTTCGACGCGATCAAGACCTCGCCCGAGTGCGACTCGGCCGCCCTGTTCGATGCCGTCGCCCCGCTGATGAAAGGCATCATCGTGAGCCGTGCGCTGAGCGCCGATTACGATGCCGGCCCGGCCGTGGCGCAGCTTCAGGCCGTGATCGATGCCGGCCTGTCCGGTCCGTTCCCCCTCCCCCGCCTCGATCTGGAGACCGGCCGATGAAACGCGTCCGGGCCCTCGCCCTCCCCGCCTTCCTGCTCGCCGCCGCGGGCCTCGCGCCGGCTCGCGCCGAGACCACCCCGCCCCCGTCGAAGACCGCACCGGCGCCCACCGTCAGCGTGGTCGAGGCCGAGCGGCGCGAGATCATCGAGAGCGTGGTCGTGACCGGCACCCTGGTGCCGCGCGACGAGATCCTCGTGACCCCCGAGATCGACGGCTACCGCCTCGTCGAGCTTCCGACCGAGGAGGGCATGCGCGTCGAGAAGGGGCAGGTGCTCGCCCGCCTCAACCGCGACCTGATCGACCGGCAGCTCGCGCAGCAAGGTGCGCTGATCGACAAGGTGAACGCCGCCGTGCCGCAGGCCCAGAACAACATCGAGCAGGCCGAGGCCTCCGAACTCGAAGCACGTCTGGCCCATGATCGCGCCAAGCAACTGATCCAGACCGGCATCACCACCGCGGCCGTCATGGAGAACCGCACCGCCGCCCTGCGGCAGGCGGAGGGCAAGCTCGCCTTCGCCCGTAACGGGTTGGCGATGGCCAAGGCCGAACTGGCGCAGGCCAAGGCGGTGCGCGACGAACTCGAGTTGCGCCTCGCCCGCACGGAGATCCGCGCACCGGAAGCCGGCATCGTCAGCCGCCGCACGGCGCGGGTCGGCATGGCGACGTCCTCGTCGGCCGAGCCGCTGTTCCGGCTGATCGCCCGCGGCGAGATCGAACTCGAGGCCGAGGTCATCGAGACCAAGCTGCCGCTGCTGCGCGAGGGTGCCCCTGCCTTCATCGAGATCGGCGAAGGCGAGCGCGTCACGGGCAACGTCCGCGCGGTCTACCCGGAGGTCGATAAGGCGAGCCGGCTCGGAAAGGTTCGCGTCCGCCTCGATCCCGATCCGCGCCTGCGCATCGGCACCTTCGCCCGCGGCGGCGTCGAACTCGCCCGCACCCGCGGCGTCACGGTGCCCCAGGCCTCCGTCCTCTACGGCGGCGGCAAGCGAAGCTCCGTGCTGGTCGTCGCGGAGGACAAGGTCGAGTCCCGCGAAGTCCGCACCGGCCTGTCCGACGACGACGACATCGAGATCCGCTCCGGCCTCACGGAAGGCGAGCGGGTCGTGGCCCGCGCCGGCAGCTTCCTGCGCGACGGCGACCGCGTCCGCCCGGTTCCGCTCGCGCGACCGGGGCAGACACCGGCCGCCATCTCCGCCGCGCCCGCGCCGCAGGCCACCGCCGACGCCGGCTCACGCTAAGGCGGCTTGAGCCTCAGCCCCATCGATCATCCATCTGACGGGTTGCCCCGATGCGCCTGAACATTTCCGCCTGGGCGATCCGCAATCCGATCGCGCCCCTCGTCCTGTTCCTCGTGCTGGTGGTGCTCGGCCTCGTCAGCTTCCGGGGACTTGCCGTCACCCGCATGCCGAACGTGGACGTGCCGATTGTTTCGGTCTCGATCACGCAGGGCGGCGCCGCGCCTTCCGAGTTGCAGACCCAGGTCACCAAATGGGTCGAGGATTCGATTGCGGGCGTTCGCGGGGTGAAACACATCACCTCGGCGATCACGGAAGGGTCCTCCGTCACCACGGTCGAGTTTCGGCTTGAGGTGAACACCGACCGGGCGGTCAACGACGTGAAGGATGCGGTCTCGAAGATCCGCATCAACCTGCCCCGCACCATCGACGAACCGGTCATCCAGCGCGTCGAGATCACCGGCCTGCCGATCCTCATCTACGGTGTGACATCACCCGCGATGACGCCGGCCGACCTGTCGTGGTTCGTCGAGGACAAGGTGGCGCGCACGCTCCAGGGCGTGAAGGGCGTCGGCGGCGTCGAGCGTGTCGGCGGTGTTGCCCGCGAGATCCGCATCACCCCGCTGCCCGACCGGCTGCTGGCGCTCGGCATCACCGCGGCGGACGTGAACCGGCAGGTACGCATCACCTCGGCCGACTTGGCAGGCGGACGCGGCGAAGTCGGGGGGCGCGAGCAGTCGATCCGCACGCTGGCCGCCTCGCGCACGATCCGCGACCTGAAGGCGACCTCCATCGTCCTGCCCGGCGGCCGCAAGGTCCGCCTCGACGACCTCGCCACGGTCGAGGATTCGATCGAGGAGCCGCGCACCTTCGCCCGCTTCAACGGCGAATCCGTCGTCGCCTTCTCGGTCTCCCGCGGCTCGGGCGCGAGCGATGCCGAGGTTGCTGCGGGCGTCGAGAAGAAGATCGCCGAGTTCGCTCAAGGCTATCCCGACATCCAGTTCCAGGAGATCGATTCCTCGGTCGCGGCGACGCGGGGCAGCTACGCCTCGGCGATGCACACGCTGATGGAGGGCGCCGCCCTCGCCGTCATCGTAGTGTTCCTGTTCCTGCGCGACTGGCGCGCCACCCTGATCGCCGCCGTCGCTCTGCCGCTCTCCGTGCTTCCGACGTTCTGGGCGATGGATGCGCTGGGCTTCACCCTCAACGGGATCAGCCTGCTCGCGATCACGCTGGTCACGGGCATCCTCGTGGACGACGCCATCGTCGAGATCGAGAACGTGGTGCGCCACATGCGGATGGGCAAATCACCCTACCGCGCTTCGATCGAGGGCGCCGACGAGATCGGGCTTGCCGTCATCGCCATCACCGCGACCCTGATCGCGGTCTTTGCCCCCGTTTCCTTCATGGGCGGCATCGCCGGGCGCTACTTCATCCAGTTCGGGCTCACCATCGCCGTGTCGGTGTTCATGTCGCTGCTGGTGGCACGCTTGATCACGCCGCTCTTGGCCGCCTACTTCCTGCGTGACCACGGCCACGCGGAGGAGCGAGAGGGCCCGGTGATGCGCGGCTATACCCGCCTCGTCGACTGGTCGGTGCGCCATAAGTGGATCACGCTGATGGTTGGGCTCGCGCTGTTTGCCGGCTCGATCGTCTCGACCAAGCTCCTGCCCTCGGGCTTCATCCCGAAGCAGGACAACGCCCGCACCCTGTTCATGATCGAGCTGGCTCCGGGCGCCCGCCTCCCCGACACCATCGCGGTTGCCGACCGCGTGGTCGAACGCATCCGTGCCCTGCCCGAGGTCACCTCGGTCTTCGTCGATGGCGGTCGTCAGGCCGGCGGCAAGAAAGAGACGCGGCTCGCCACGCTGATCGTGAACCTGAGCCCGAAGTCCGAGCGCGCGAAGCGCCAATGGACCATCGAATCCGAGGTCGCCGCCCTGCTGTCGCAGGAGCCCGACATCCGCTCGTGGACCCTGCGTGACAGCGGCCAGCGCGACCTTGCCCTCGTCGTCAGCGGCCCCGACGTCGATGTGGTGACGGAGATCGCCGCACGGCTCCAGCGTGACATGGCGGCGATCCCGCACCTCGTCTCGGTGATGTCGACGGCACCGCTGAACCGCACCGAGGTGCGCATCCGCCCGAAGCCGGGTGCTGCGGCCGATCTCGGCGTCGCGACCGACGTGATCGCAGAAACCGTGCGGGTCGGCACCATCGGCGACATCGGCATCAACCTCGCCAAGTTCAACGCGGCGGACCGCCAGGTGCCGATCCGGGTGCAGCTTCCCGAGAGCGCCCGCGGCGCGATCGCGCGGCTCGAAAACCTGAAGGTACCGGCCAAGAACGGAACGGCGGTGCCGCTCGCGGCGGTGGCCGACATCGAACTCGACCAGGGCCCCGGCGCGATCGAGCGCTACGACCGGGCGGTACGCGTGGCGGTGGAGGCCAACATGGAGGGCTCGGACGCGCTCGGCTCACTGATCGAGCAAGCGCTGGCGACACCGACGGCGAAAAGCCTGCCGCCGGGCGTGACCATCCGCCAGACCGGTGACGCGGAGATCATGCAGGAGGTCTTCTCCGGCTTCCTCATGGCGATGGGCGCCGGCATCATGATGGTCTACGCGGTGCTGGTGCTGCTGTTCGGTTCGTTCCTCCAGCCGCTCACGATCCTGTTCTCGCTGCCCCTCTCGATCGGCGGCGCCATCCTCGGCCTGCTGATCTGCCACATGCCGATCTCGATGCCGGTGGTGATCGGCCTCCTGATGCTCATGGGGCTGGTGACGAAGAACGCGATCATGCTCGTGGACTTCGCCGTCGAGGAGATGGCCCACGGCGTGGATCGCGTCACCGCCATCGTCGATGCCGGGCGCAAGCGGGCCCGGCCGATCGTGATGACCACGATTGCCATGGCTGCCGGCATGGTCCCCTCGGCCCTGGCGCTCGGCATCGGCGGCGAGTTCCGCGCGCCGATGGCGGTCGCCGTGATCGCCGGTCTCATCGTCTCGACCCTGCTCTCGCTGGTCTTCGTCCCCGCGGTGTTCCTTCTGATGGACAGCCTCGGCAGCAACATCGGCCGGCTGCTCAGCCGCTTCGTCGGCCCGCGCGACGAGCCCGAAGACGCCCCCACCCCGGCCGCACACCACGGCTGATCCACTCCGCATCGGCCCCGGCGATGGGCCGGGACATGGCCCGAGGAGCCTTGATGACACCCATCCTGACACGCTTCGCCACGGCGGCGATCGCCGCGCTGGCCGCATTCGCCTGCATGAGTCCGGATATGGCCAAGGCCGCCGACCCGACCGGGATCTGGCTCACCGAGGACGGGCGCGCCCGCGTCCGCACGGAGCATTGCGGCGGCGACGGCCGTCACCTGTGCGGCTACGTGGTGTGGCTGCAGAAGCCCGAGGGCGAGGACGGCAAGCCGCGGACCGACCGCTACCATCCCGACGCGCGGCGGCATGCTCGGACGATCCTCGGCCACCAAATGCTGCTCGGGCTCAAGCCGAATTCAGAGGGGCGCTTCGAGGGCAAGATCTACAACGGCGACAACGGCAAGGCTTACGACGTCACCGTCTGGAGCGAGACGCCGACCGAACTCTCGGTGAAGGGCTGCATGCTCGCGGTGTTCTGCGGCTCGCAGGTCTGGACGCGGGTCAGCGACGTGCCGCCGGGACAGCTCCAGGCGGCGACCGACGCACCGGGCGGGCCGCGCGCCGATCCCGAATGGGCAGCCAAGCCCGCGCCGGGGACAGGTCCGAAGGGCCGCACGCCGGACGGGCAGAAGACCGCGCCGCGATAGAGTTTCGCGCATCCCGTATGGATGCCCCGGCATCGCGTCGCTTCTTCCGGAAGCGCGCGGTACGCCGGCCGGCACGTGCACTGCCCCCTCGCACGAGCCGGCCGGTTGTCCATTCCAAGATGTGACCCCCGAGCCGTGCACCGCCACCGGCAATGACGCGCCTCTGGTTTGCACTCCGACCGCTCAGATATCGCGGCCCTGATAGACACCGGGCTCTTCGATGCGCCGTCCCCTCATGCGCTCGAGAGCACGTCCGTCGATGGCTGCGAGAGCGGCGCCGATGAGGGCCATACCGACAGTGTGCCGAACATCCAGAGGCTCGCCCAGCACCAGGGCGCCAAGCAGGATGGCTGTCATCGGGATCAGAAAGGTGACGAGCAGGAGATTGGTCGCCCCGGCCGTCGCCAGCAGGCGGAAGTAGAGCCAGTATGCGAGCGCGGTGGAAAGCACCGCGATTCCGAGCACCGCGCCCCATACGGCCACGCCTGGCATCGGCAGCGTCCACGGCCGGTCCACCAGCAACGCCACGGGCAGAAGCACGAGCGTGGATGCCGTCACCTGGCCGGTCGCGGTGGCGAGCGGCAGGATGCTCATGCGCTGGAAGCGCCGCCCGAAGACGCCGGCCAGGGCGTAGGATAGGGCTGCGCCGAGCACCGCGAGTTGCGCCAGGAGAGGGCTCCCTTCGTCGGCGAACGCCCCGGCGCCGATCATCACGGCCACACCCAGGAGGCCGGTGAGCGCCCCCGCCATCCGGCTTCCGGTCATCCGCTCGTCGGACGTCAGCAGGTGGGCGACGACGACGGTGAAGAGCGGTGTCGTGGCGTTGAGAATGGCCGCGATCCCCGAGGCGATCTGCGTCTGCCCCCAGACGATGAGGGAGAAGGGCACGACGTTGTTGAGGAGCCCCATCCGGAAGAAGGCAATCCAGACGTCGCGGCCGCGAGGGAGGCGGATGCCGGCCAGAGGCAGGGCGGCATTGAGGATCAGCGCAGCCAATCCGACGCGCAGGACGACGAGCGTCAGAGGCGGCAGCGCGGACAGTGCCACACCCGCGAAGAAGAACGATCCGCCCCAGAGCACGGACAATCCGAGCAGCATCGCCCATTCGAGCGGCGACATGGTGCGGTTGACGACGGTTGGCATGGGCAAGCTCCGGCAAACTCCGAGCCCTTGCCTACGGCTCCATCCGGACGCCGCGCTTCCCGCTTCCTGCTTTCGAATCCCCCGGCGCCGCCACGGGCGCGATGCTTCGGAACGGCCGGAGCGACGCCTACCGCGACCGGTCGAGCAACCCCGAGACCACGCGGGCGGTGTAGTCCACCATCGGCACGATGCGGGAATAGTTGAGCCGCGTCGGGCCGATCACGCCGACGACACCGACGATCTTCTGCGCGCTGTCGCGGAAGGGGGCGGCGATCATCGAGGAGCCGGAGAGCGAAAACAGCTTGTTCTCCGAGCCGATGAAGATGCGCACGCCGTCGCCCTGCTCGGCCCGCGCCAGCAGCTCGATCACATCCTTCTGCGTCTCGAGGTCATTGAACAGCAGTCGGATGCGCTCCAAGTCTTCGGCCGCGCGCAGGTCGTCCAGAAGGTTGGCCTGCCCCCGCACGATGAGTTGCCGCGCCTCGGACGGGCCGACCGTGGTGGCGAGCCCGGCATCGACCAATCGCTCGGTCAGAGTGTCGAGCTCCCGCTTCATCGCCATGCGGCCGTTCTCGATATCGGCACGCAGGGTATCGAGGGTGCGGCCGCGCAGGCGGGCGTTGAGGAAGTTCGAGGCTTCCTGCAGCGCCCCCGCCGGCAGGCCCGGCGGAAGATCGACGAGGCGGTTCTCCACCGTTCCGTCGATCGAGACCAGAACCACGAGCGCGCGCTCGGCATCGAGCCGCACGAACTCCACATGCTTGAGCCCGGCATCGACCTTGGTGGTCAGCACCACGCCCGCCCCGCGGGAAATGCCCGAGAGCAGCGAGGACGCCTCAGCCAGGGCCGAATCGAAGGTGTGGCGCGAGGCTGCCGCCTGCATCTGCGCCTCGATGCGCGCCTTCTCGGCGAGATCGACATCGCCGATCTCCATCATCGCATCGACGAAGAAGCGCAGGCCCAGCTCCGTCGGCAGGCGCCCGGACGATGTGTGAGGTGCAAAGATCAGTCCGGAATGCTCCAGATCCGCCATCACGTTGCGGATCGAGGCCGGGGACAGGCTCATCGGCAGGATGCGCGCGAGATTGCGCGACCCCACCGGCTCGCCTGTGGTGACGTAGCTCTCGACGATCTGCCGGAAGATTTCTCGGGCGCGCTCGTTGAGGGCGGCGAGCGCTTGGGGTTGCGGATTCACGATGGGCTGTAGAGCCTCGATCAAGGGAAGAGGAACCTGGCGCATGCAGGACCCTGACAAACGAGTGTGAGCGCTTGGGCGCCGCCGATCAATCCTATCGTGCCGCGACGCGACCGACGAAGGACGGACTGTGCCCAGCCGGCAAACGACACCCTGCACGAGTTCGGCCGGGAAATCATAGGGATCATTCTGCCTCCCCGAGTCGTTTGGTAAGCAGGGCGGCGTTTCGAACCGCGATCCGCGGCCCCCTCACCCGAGTAAAGATGGAGCCTCCGATAGTGCTGACTGGCGCACGAAAGACCATGGTCAAGGTCGCCGCACTGGCGATCGCGGTCACCGGCTTGAGCCTCGCTTCGGCGCCCCGCGCTGCGCAGGCTGCCCCGCTCCCGATCCAAACCGAGGCGACCGCGCCGGCCGGTGAGATGATCGAGCAGGCGCAGTACCGCCGTGATCGCCGCCACTACCGCCGCCACATGCGTCACCGTGGCCATTGGCACCGCCATCACCGGTTCGGCGGCCCGCGCCATCATCACCACCGCCGTCACTGGAATCACCGCCGCTGGTGATCGGCCGGAAGGTCGTTTGAAGGGCCGCCGTCGCGAGACGGCGGCCTTTTTCATGCCGGAGGCCGTCTCCGAGCGAAAAGGGGCAAGTCCATCGCTCGAAGACGCCCGAGGGGTTTCGTGGCGCAAGCCGCGCCGCGCGGAGCGGGCTTTTCGGGACTTCGGTCCTGAGACGTTTGGAGCGAAGCGAGAGCCTCGACCCGCAGAGACGGGCGCCGGCAACTGAGGCCGGCGGGAAATCCAGAGCCATCGCCTTCAGGCGATCGCCCTGGGGCAGGCCGGGCGGCGGTTGCCGCCGGGGCTGGCAGCGCCTAAGAGCCCGGGCTTCGATTTTCGACACGGGAGCTTACCAAGCCATGCGGCCCTCGAAGCGCGCGGCGGACGCGATGCGCGACGTCACGCTGGAGCGGGCGGTCGCCCGCTACGCGGAAGGCTCCTGCCTCGTCACCTTCGGCAACACCCGTGTGCTCTGCACCGCCTCGCTGGAAGAGCGCGGCCCGCCGTGGCTGCGCGGCTCCGGCAAGGGCTGGGTCACCGCCGAATACGCGATGCTGCCGCGTGCCACCCACGAGCGCACCCGCCGCGAGGTCAATTCCGGCAAGCCGTCGGGCCGCACGCAGGAGATCCAGCGGTTGATCGGCCGCTCCCTGCGCGCCGTCACCAACCTGCCGGCGCTGGGCGAGCGACAGATCACCGTCGATTGCGACGTGATCCAGGCCGACGGCGGCACCCGTACCGCCTCGATCACCGGTGCCTGGGTGGCCCTGCACGATTGCTTTGCCTGGATGCGCGCCCGCTCGATCATCTCGGTCGATCCCCTGAAGGACCATGTCGCGGCGGTCTCCTGCGGCATCTACAAGGGCCAGCCAGTGCTCGACCTCGACTACGCCGAGGACTCGGCGGCCGAGACGGACGCGAACTTCGTCGTCACCGGCAAGGGCGGCATCGTCGAGGTGCAAGGCACCGCCGAGATGGAGCCGTTCACGGACGAACAGTTCCTCGAATTGCTCCGGCTCGCCAAGGGCGGCGTCGCGGGGCTCGTCGAACTGCAGCGGAAGGCCATCGCGTGAGCACGCACCGCATCCTCTCGGGCAAGGTCGTCATCGCGACCCACAATGCCGGCAAGCTCGTGGAGATGCGCGAGCTGCTGGCCCCGTTCGGGGTCGAGGCGGTCTCGGCCGGCGAACTCGGCCTGCCGGAGCCCGACGAGACCGGCACGATGTTCTCGGAAAACGCGGCGATCAAGGCGCACGCCGCCGCCAACGCCTCCGGCCTACCGGCCTTCGCCGACGATTCCGGCCTCTGCGTCGATGCGCTGGATGGCGCGCCGGGCCTGTTTTCCGCCCGCTGGGCCGGCCCGGACAAGGACTTTTCCGGCGCCATGGCCCGGATCGCCGCCGAACTCGACAAGCGCGGCGCCACGGATCGTCGCGCCCACTTCGTCTCGGCGCTCGTTTTGGCGTGGCCCGATGGCCATACCGAGCTGTTCGAGGGCCGCGTCTTCGGCGATCTGGTGGCGCCGCGCGGCAGCCTTGGGTTCGGCTACGATCCGATGTTCCGGCCCGAGGGCATGGATCGCACCTTCGGCGAGATCTCTTCGGAGGAGAAGCACGGCGTCGATTGGCAGAGCGGTAACGCCCTTTCGCACCGGGCGCGGGCCTTCGTCGAGCTTGCGAAGGCGTGCCTGCGACGGCCGGGCTGAGCTTTCGCGTGGCGTTCGGCGTGCTTACATCACGCCAACAAGACGAAAAGCGCACCGTCCGCACCGCTTCGATCCCAATCGCAGCCTCATCCTGAGGCGCCGCGTCAGCGGGCATTGCAGGATGAGGACGGTGGATAGGACTCCCGAGAAGCACGCGGATCAGGGAAGTTTTGACAGGCCGATGCCCCCCGCGACACCGCCCGACCATCCGACCCGCGATGCGGGATTCGGCATCTACCTGCACTGGCCGTTCTGCGCCGCGAAGTGCCCCTATTGCGACTTTAACAGCCATGTCCGCCATGCGGGCGTGGACCAGCCGCGCTTCCTCGCCGCCTTCAAGCGAGAGATCGCCCACGCCGCAGCACTCGCGCCGGGGCGGACGGTCACCAGCATCTTCCTCGGCGGCGGCACGCCCTCGCTGATGGCACCGGATACGGTGGCGGGTCTGCTCGATGCCGTGGCCGGAGCCTGGAGCGTGGCGCCGGGCGCGGAGGTGACCCTGGAGGCCAACCCCACCAGTGTCGAGGCGACCCGCTTTCGCGGCTATCGCGCCGCCGGGGTCAACCGTGTTTCGCTCGGCGTTCAGGCACTCGACGACGGCGACCTCAAGCGGCTCGGGCGGCTGCACAGCGTGGCGGAAGCGCTCGACGCCGTGCGCACCGCAGCGGCGCATTTCGAGCGCTTCTCCTTCGATCTGATCTACGCCCGACCGGACCAGACACCGGAAGCCTGGGCGGCCGAGCTACGCCGGGCGATCGATTACGCCGCCGAACATCTCTCGCTCTATCAGCTCACCATCGAGCCCGGCACGCCGTTCTTCGGTCTCGCTCAGGCCGGACGGCTCGTGCCACCCGACGACGATGCCTCGCGCGCCCTCTACGACGTGACGCAGGAGATCTGCGGGCTTGCCGGCCTGCCGGCCTACGAGATCTCGAATCACGCCCGGCCCGGCGCACAGTCGCGCCACAACCTGCTTTACTGGCGCTACGGCGAATATGCCGGCATCGGCCCCGGCGCCCATGGCCGCCTCGTCCTGCCGCAGGGACGCACCGGCACGCTCACCGAGAAGGCGCCCGAAGCCTGGCTCGCCCGCGTCGAGCGCGACGGCCACGGCATCATCGAGACGGAAACGCTGTCTGCCGAGGATCAGGGCGACGAGTACCTGATGATGGGGCTGCGGCTGACGGAAGGCATCGACCCGGCCCGCTACGCGACCCTGAAAGGGCGCCCGCTCAACGCCGGGCGCCTCGACGCGCTGGTGGCGGACGGCCTCGTCGCGCAGCGCCCGGATGGCCGCATCGCCGCGACCGCCCGCGGCGCCCCGGTGCTCAACGCCGTGGTGGCGGAATTGGCGGGCTGATACGTTTTCCTCTTGATCAACATGGAGACCGTATCGGCAATCCCGCGCGGCGCCTGAGCAAAGCCCAAATTCGTTATCGCTAAGGGATCGACCGGACTCAGATCCCCGAAGGTCCGAGCACTTTCGGGGCCGGGCTCACTACATTCGCCGCGTTGTTGCGGATCTCATAGACCGCCAAAGTCCGCTCGCTGACGCCCTCGGGCAGGAAGCGGAAGGTACCATCGAGGCCGGAGAAGCCCGCCGGGTTGGTCAGGGTCGCGTCGGCGAAGCGCTGCGAGCCGTATTGGCGCACCAGTGCGGCCGTGAGCGAGACCGCGTCGTAGCCGAGCGAGGCGGTCCGCGGCGGCATCGTCCCGAAGCGAGTCTGATAGCGCTGGGCGAAAGAGGCGAAGCCAGCGGTGTCGGGCGCAGCGTAACGGCCGCCCTGGAAGGCCGCCTGCGACAGCACCCGCGGGTCGTTCCACAGGGCGAGCCCGAGGGGACGCACCCGCGCGGGCGAGAACCCGACCTTCGTCAGGGCGGGGGCGACGGCCATCAGGCCTTCGGCGGTGTCGGGCACGAACAGGGCATCGGCCTGTGCGCCGCTGCCCGCGATCACGCCGCGCAGCCGGTCGACCGCCGGGCCCGGATTTCCGGCGGGGTAGCGCTCGATGCCGACGAGGCGGGCGCCGCGCCGGGCCACCGCCTCACGGAACTGCGCCTCGACGGCATTCCCGTACGTCGTCTCGGGGATCAGCGCGGCGAAGGAACGGCGACCGCCGGCACTCGCCTCGTCGACGATGCGGTCCACCTCCGATTGCGGCAGGAAGCTGATGAGGTAGACGCCGCGCGCGGCCACCGCCGCGTCGGTCGAGAACGCGATGACCGGCTTGCCCGCCCCGCGGGCGACGCCCCCGGCGGCCTGGACATTGGCGGCAAAGAGCGGACCGAGCATCATTTCGGCGCCCTCGGCGAAGGCCGCCTGCGTCGCCTCGCGTGCGCCCTCCGGCGTGCCGCGGTCGTCCTTCACGAGGATCTGGAGGCTCGGCTTCTGGAAATCGTCGTAGGCGAGTTCGGCAGCGTTGCGCAGGGCCGCGCCGACCGCCGCCCCCTGCCCGCTCAGCGGGACGATCAGAGCGACCTTCACCGTGCCTGCGCCGATGACATTGCCGGCCGTCGCGCTGGGGCCGGGTTCGGCCTCCGGCACCGCCCGAGCCACGGGCCGCGGTGCATCCGGTACGCCCAGGCAGCCTGCGAGCCCCATCGTGAGCCCGAGGCCGAGAAGCGCGGCACCCGCGCGGGCCGTCCACCGTCCGCCGCGTCGCGCCATCGCGACCCCCCCTGTCCGAGCGCAATTCAGGCTCACGATGCGGAGGGGCCTGCAAAAAGTAAATGTGAGGGCCTGCCTTTCCCCGGTCTTCAAAGGCGCGCGGGCATGGCATTGTCGCGGCGATGACACAGCGACTCGACAAGCGCCCCGAAGGGGCTCCCCGCAGCCCCGCGACCTTCACGGCCTTCGGCCTCGCCGCCGAGGCTGAGTCCCTGGCGCCGGGGCTCTACGTGGTGGCGACCCCCATCGGCAACCTGCGCGACGTCTCGTTTCGCGCGCTCGCAACACTCGCCGCCGCCGATGCCGTGCTCGCCGAGGACACCCGCGTCACCCGCACCCTGCTGATGCATTACGGGATCACCACACCGCTTCTCTCCTACCATGAGCATTCCAACGAGGCGGTGCGCGAGCGGATGGTGATGCGGCTGAAGGCCGGCGAGACCCTGGCGCTGGTCTCCGATGCCGGCACGCCGCTGGTCTCGGACCCCGGCTTCAAGCTGGTTCAGGCAGCGATCGCCGCCGGTATCCCGGTGACGCCGATCCCCGGCCCGTCCGCGGTGATGACCGCCATCGTCGCCGCCGGCCTGCCGACCGACCGGTTCTTCTTCGAGGGGTTCCTGCCCCAGAAATCGGGCGCCCGCCGCAACCGGCTGGAGGCGCTCGCCGGCATTCCCGGTACGCTGGTGGTGTTCGAATCCCCCCATCGCCTCCCCGAGATGCTCGCGGACGCCGCCGCCACCCTTGGGCCGGAGCGGCCGGCGGCGGTGGCCCGCGAATTGACCAAGCTCTATGAGACGATCCGCCGCGACAGCCTCGGCGGCCTGGCCGAGGCCTTCGCGCAGGAAGGCCCACCCAAGGGCGAGGTGGTGGTCGTGATCGGCACCGCACCCGAGGACGCTGCCCCGCGCGAAGCCGATACGGGGCTCGACGCCCGGATCGAGGCGGCGCTCGCTCGCCACTCGATCAAGGATGCGGCGGCCCTCGTCGCCGACGAGACCGGCCAGCCCAAGCGCGTCGTCTATGCCCGCGCCCTGGTGCTCGCCCGCCGGGCGGACGATGAGACCTCCGCCTGATCCGGAGGCGCGGCGCCGCGCCACCCACGGACGCGGCCTCTCGGCCGAGGGGTGGGCGCTGCTGGCGCTTGTGCTGAAAGGCTATCGGCCACTCGCCCGGCGGTTCGCGGCCGCGGGCGGGGAGATCGACCTGATCGTCCGGCGTGGGCGCACGATCGCCTTCGTCGAGGTCAAGGCCCGCGCGACGCTGGAAGCCGCCGCGACCGCCATCGACGCCCGCAAACGGGCACGCCTGTCGCGGGCGGCACGGGCTTGGCTCGCGCGTCATCCGCTTCCGGCCGATGCAACCCTGCGGGCGGATGCCGTCTTCGTGGCGCCGCGCCGCTGGCCGCGCCATCTGCCCAACGCGTTCGAGATCGAAGGTCTATGAGCGTCCGGCCCAGAGCCGGACCCGCCGTGTCAGCCCTCGGCGGCGGCGATGGCCGCGGCGAGGGTGCGCTTGAGGTCGGCTTGGCTGAACGGCTTCTGCACCACCAGCCGGTCGCGGAACGGCTCGCGGATGCCCGCGCCGCCATAACCGGTCGAGAACACGATGGGCAGGTTGCGCTCGGCGATGGCCTCGGCCACCGGGTAGATCGGCTCCCCCGCGACGTTCACATCGAGGATGGCGACCGTGAAGCTCTCGCTTCGGGCCATCTCCAGGGCAGTCGCGAGCCGGGCCGCCGGCCCGACGATCTCACAGCCGAAATCGAGCAGCATATCCTCGAGAAGCATCGAGATCGCCGCTTCGTCCTCGACAACCAGCACCCGCGCGCCGGACAGACGATCCTCGTTCGAATCCACACTCACGCCGGGTCGTCTTCCCTATCGATTCGTTCCCGATCCGGAACGCTGTCTCGAGTCTGTCAGTCGCGCCTGGATTGTTTCGGAGGAAATCCCTCCAATACGCTTTCAGAGCGGATGAGCGACCCGGAAAGCACGACCCGGCACCGCGAGCCGTCGCCCGTAAAGCTGGGCGTGTCAAGCACCGCAAAGCCCCGCCCCCGCCATGCTGATCGGCCCGATGTTATTCCGCGCAACATTTCCGTCCCATTGTCGCACCCTGGCGGCGGCCCAGGCCCGGATCGGAGCCTGCTCAACCGTGAGTCGGCGTGGCCTTATCGCCGCCGCCGCGATGCTTCCGCTCCGAGCCCGTGCCGAGCCGGCTCGTCCGATCGTGATCGGCTCGAAGAGCGATACCGAGGGCGCGCTTCTGGGAAACCTGATTTTCTTGGTACTTGATGGTCTTGGCCTGCGCGTGGAGCGCCGCCTCGGGCTCGGGCCGACCCTCATCGTCCGCTCGGCCCTGCTCGCCGGAGAGATCGACCTGTATCCCGAGTATACCGGCAACGTGGCCTTCTTCTCCGGCACCGAGACCGATCCCGCGTGGAAGACTGCCGCTGAAGCTTATGGCCTTGCCCTGCGGCTCGACGCCGCGCACGGGCTGGCCTGGCTCGGCCGGGCACCGGCCAACAACACGTGGCTGATCGCAGTGCAGGGCCGCCTCGCCCGTGAGCGGGGGCTCGCCAGCATGTCGGATTTCGCGGGCGCCGTCCGCGACGACCTGATCCGGCTTGCCGCCTCGACGGAGTTCGTGGAAAGCCCGGCCGCCCTGCCCTCCTTCGAATCCGCCTACGGCTTCTCCCTGCCGCTCTCGCGCATCGTCAGCCTGCCGGGCGGCGACACGGCGGTGACCGCCCGCGCTGCGGCGGAAGGCATCAGCGGAATCAATGCAGGCATGGTCTACGGCACGGATGGAGCGCTGGCCGCTCTTGATCTAGCCGTGATGAGCGATCCCAAGGGGGCGCAGATCGTCTACGAACCCGCCCCCGTGATCCGCGCGGCGACGCTCGAACGCCATCCGCAGATTCGCGACGCCCTCGACGCGATCTTCGCGCGTCTCGACGCCGATACGCTGCGGCGGCTCAACGCGGCGATCACAGTGGAGGGGCGCACCGCCGAGGCGGTGGCGAAAGCGTGGCTGGCCGAAGCGGCAAACCGCCCGTGACGGCACGCCTCCTCGCCGGCCTCGCCGCGGCGGCCCTCTTCCCGGCCATGCTCGCTTGGCTTCCCCTGCTGTACCTTGCACCGAACCGGCTGGTGACCGGCGCACCCATCGCTGCCTCGGCGGCGCTCGGCACCGGGTTCTGGCCCATCGCCATCCTCGCCGCCGGGGGCCTCGGCTTGCTCGCGGCGGGCCGGGGAGAGAGGAGCGCCGGCCTCGCCGGGCTCGCTTGCCTCGGCGCCCTCGCTCTGCTGCTAACGGGGCTCGGCGCCGGCGCCGCGGACCTAACCGCCGGCCAGCCATTCGCGACACGGGCACGCCTCGCCTCCGGCGCCTGGACCGGCGGGATCGCGCTCGTCTGTGCACTGTCCTTCGCCGCGCGGCGCGCCCGCCTGCCCGGCGGCGGCCTCAAGGCGGGGGCTGCCGTCCTGGCGCTGATCGGGGGCCTGTGGAGCTCCGGTCGCCTCGACGCCCTCTCGCTCGTCGTCGAGGCGCGCGCCCGCTCTGATGCCCTCGGCGGCGCCATCCGCGATCATCTCGTCCTCGCGCTCGGCGCCCTGGTGCTGGCCGCGGGCCTTACCAGCGGGCTCGCGCTGTGGCGTCGCGGGCGCGGGGCGGTCGAACTCACGGTCAGCGGCTTGCAGGTCGTGCCAGCGGTCGCCTTGCTGGGCGGCCTCGTCGCTGCCCTCTCGGCGCTTCTCACGGCCGCTCCAGCCCTACGTGGCTACGGCTTCTCGGCGCTCGGCACCGGGCCGGCGCTGATCGGCATCGCGGCCTACCTGCTCCTCCCGCTCTGGCGCGGACTTCAAGCGGCGCAGCGCGCCACCGGTCCCGACCGCGTCGATGCCGCGCGGGCGCTGGGGCTCACGTCGGGCCAAATCCTGACGACCGTCCGCCTGCCGCTCGGTGCCCCGGCTCTCGTCGGCGGCCTGCGGGTCGCCACGGTCCAGGCGCTCGGTCTCGCGACCCTGGGGGCGCTGGTCGGAGCGGGCGGGCTCGGTACGCTCGTCTTCGACGGCATGGCGCAATTCGCACCGGACCTGATCCTGCTCGGGGCCCTGCCCATCCTCGCGCTCTCCCTCGCCGCCGAGGGGGCGCTCGGCAGGTTGGAAGCGATCTTGCGCCGATGGTGGCCGCGATGAAACGGATGACCCCGGCCCTTGGACCGCTCGCGCTCGGTGTTGCGCTGGCCGCGGCGAGCCATCCGGTCTTCGCCGGTCTAATCGGCGCAAGCGGCCGGCCCCTCACCATCGGCCACATGGTCGAGTTGGCGTTGAACCACCTCACCCTGGCCGCGACCGGGCTCGCCCTGATCGCCGCACTCGGAATCGGGCTCGGCCTGATCGCCACACGGCCGCGCTTCGCGGCGCTCCGCACCGGCATCGACACGCTCGTTGCCTTCGCCCAAGCGGTCCCGCCGGTGGTCGTCGTGGCCCTGGCTCTGCCGTTGCTCGGCTTCGGTGGGCCGCCGACCCTGCTGGCGCTGACCGCCTACGGCATCATGCCGACCCTGCGTGGCACGGTCGGAGCGCTCGACGCCGTGACCGCCGAGGCTCGGGAATCGGCCCAGGCCGTCGGCCTCACCCCGGCGCAGATCCTCATCCACATCGAACTGCCGCTCGCCGCCGCGGGCCTCGTGGACACGTTGCGCACCGCGCTGATCCTCGCCGTCTCCGTCACCGCCGTCGGAGCGCTCGCCGGGGCCCCGACGCTGGGCACGCCGATCGTCGCCGGGCTCCAGAACCAGAACATCGCGGCGATGCTCCAGGGTGCGCTGGCAACCGCGGCGCTGGCCTTCCTCGGCGATGCGCTGCTGCTCGCGATCGGCGCCAGGGTACGGCCGCCCGGAGGACGAACGGCCGGTTGATCGAGACTACTTGTCCAGAAACTCGACCTTCGCGCCCTTCTGGGTATGGCTCGCGAGGTCGCGCGCGTCCCAGTTCGTGAGGCGGATACAGCCGTGCGACTCGGTCTTGCCGACCTTCTCCGGCTCCGGCGTGCCGTGAATGCCGTAGGACGGAATCGACAGGTCGATCCAGACGAGGCCGACCGGGTTGTTCGGGCCCGGATGGATCGAGAACTTCTTCGTCGCCTTGACGCCCTTGAAGCGGTATTTCGGGTTGTAGGTGTACCAGGGATCGAAGGCGACGGCCTTCACCTTCGCCGACCCATCCGGCGCCGGCTTCTCCGAACTGCCGATCGATGCGGGGTAATCCGCCGTCAGCTTGCCGTCCTCAGCAAAGGCGCGCACCCGCTTCGTGCGCTTGTCGACCTCGATGCGCGTGACTTTGGGGGCCACCGGCGCACCCTCGACCTTGCCCTCGCCCAGCGGCGGTACGGCCGCGACGACCAGCGTGCCGCCGGCCTTGTCGAGGGGCACGTTCGGGTTGAGGGCGGAGAGCAGGTCGCGCTGCATGTGGAAGCGCTCGGCCAGCATCTCGCGGGTGTTCGTGTAGCGCATCGGCCCGACCTCGGCCTGCTCCTCCATCTTGGGCGGCATTTGCTCGACGAAGGGACCTTTCACGTCCTCCTCCGTGATCGTGTATTGCGTCACGACCGGCTCCTTGCCGGTCGCTTGAAGCCGGTCGAACACCTCGCGGGTAAGCTTGTCGCCCTCGGGCAACCCTTGCGCCGCAGCGAAGGCTTTGAGTGCGCCGCGCAGATTCTCGCCGTCGCGCCCGTCTATGGCGCCGGGGGAGAAGCGGGCCCGGTCGAGCAGTACCTGCACCTTCACGAGCAGCGGGGCGGGCTTCTTCTCCGCCTCCTTCGCCTCGGCTTCCTTCTTGGATTTCTTCGCCGGCTTGGACGCCTTGTCAGGCTTGGCCTCTTCCGGGGTCTCTTGGAACGCCGCGTTCTCGATGGCCTCGCGGGTCAACTCGGGCGTTCCGGACTCGGCGGCCTGCGCGGCCGCCGACCACACACCGAGCGCCGCCAGCGCTCCTCGCATCCACACCCGTCCCATCGCCCGCCCGCGCTCCTCACATCAAGACGGAGAGGAAGCGATGGCCAAGCGCTACCGTTCCCGCGGCGAATGGCGCTTCGTTATACCAAATCCGCTCGATCCCATCGGGATCGAGCATCGTCCCGAAAGGTGGTTGCCGCCTTTCGGGAAAAGACGATGCAAAAACAAAAGCCTAGCGCATCGTCCTCGATCCGGTAACCGGGACGATGCGCTCGCGGATGTGGACGTCGCTCACGCGCCGCGCGGGCATGCCGATACGGGAAAGCCGCCTACTGGCAGAGACGGTGCCCGGCCGCACGCTCGCGCAGGTCGAGATGCAGGTGGTTGCCGTGGGCGGCGTCGCTGCCCGGCCCCAGCACCGTGCGGAAGAAGCCGCAGGCGCCGGCGCGCACGGATGCCAGGAACGCCGCCTCCGGCGTGCCATCCGGCGCAGCCGTCACCTTGAGGCTTGCGCGCTTGGTGAAACCGTACCCCATCACGTCGATGGCGTTGGCGAAGCTGTGCTCGCTGAGCTTGGCGTCGGTATCGTGGTTCTGCCCGCGGCAGACATAGGTCCCGCCGAGCGCGAGACTCTTCAGGCCCTCGCCGAACTCCTTCTGGGCCGCGACCTGCACCTCCGTGGTCCAGCGCGCCAGCGCCTCCGCGGCCCGGCAGGTCAGGGTGGCCGCCGGCTCCAGTGCGACGCCGTCGGCGATTGCCGTGATCGTGAGCGGATGCGGCGCGCTGCACTGGCCGTTGCCGAGCGGCGACGCCGCTTCGAAGCGCGCCCCGAGCCGCTCCAGCCGGCGCAGGCAGGCGGTGTCGTCGGGCGCCGAGACCTTGAGAGCGAGCGCCGCCTCGCCCGACAGCTCCGGCGGCCGAGCGGGCGGCAGAGGCGCCTCCGGCAGGGCAGCAGGCGCATCTTTCGTGTCGGTCGCGCTCTTCGTTTCCTTGGGCGGCTCGTCCGGCTTCGCCACGGCGCCCTTGTCCGGGCCGGTGGCAAGCTCCGGCGGGCGCTCCGGCGGCAGCGGTGTCACCTGTGGCGCGGGCGGCACGAGGTCATCCGGGCGCGCCGGCGGCTGGGGCGGCGGCAGCGGCACCGTCGCGGGAGGCGGCTTGGCCGGATCGGACCATGCCGGGCCCGGCGGAAGGGCAAGCCCGGCAGCGACGAGGCACGCCAGAAGGGAAGCGAGGGTGGAAGGCTTCATGCCGTGTGTGTCCCGCTTGCCCGGCCGCGAACCGTCCTCCCCTCATCCGCCGCCCGGCCGTCCCCAGCAAGGACGTGGGGGCCACGCCCGGCGAAAACGTGAAAGAACCGGGCGCGGGCAGCTGTCGCTTTGCGCCGCTCGGCCCACAAACCTATGCTCACCGCTTCACCGTCCGACGCGCCCGAAAGTTTTGCCCATGACCGCCGACACCGCACGCGACCTTTCTGAGGGTACGGAGCCCGGCCGTGGCGGTGTGGACGCCAACCCGTTCGACGTGTCGGACTGGGCGACCCCCTTCGGCCTTCCGGATTTCGCGGCGATCCGGCCCGAGCATTACGTGCCGGCCTTCGCGCAGGCCCTGAAGGCGCACGAGGCCGAGATCGCGGCCATTGCGGGGAGCGAGGAGCGGCCGACCTTCGCCAACACGGTCGCGGCGATGGAGCGCGCGGGCGCAGCACTCGACCGCGTGGCCAACGTGTTCTTCAACCTCACCGGCAGCAACACCAGCCCGGAGCTTCAGGCCATCGAGCGGGCGGTCGCGCCGCAGCTCGCGCGGCATTCGAGCGCCATCACCCTGAATCCGCAGCTCTGGGCCCGGCTCTCGGCCGTTGACGCCGATGCCGAAGGGTTGGGGGCGGAAGAGCGCCGCGTGCTCGACCGCTACCGCAGCCGGTTCCGCCGGGCCGGCGCCGGCCTTGCCCCGGAGGCTAAGGCCCGCATCGCCGAGATCGCGATCCGGCTGGCCGAACTCGGGACGCAATTCGCCCAGAACGTGCTCGCCGACGAGCGCGACTTCATCCTGCCGCTGAACGGCGAGGCGGATCTCGCCGGCCTGCCGCCCTTCCTGCGCGATGCCGCCGCGGAGGCCGCCAAAGAGCGCGGCGGCGGTAAGAGCCACGTCATCACCCTCTCGCGCTCGCTGATCGAGCCCTTCCTCGTCTTCTCCACCCGCCGCGACCTGCGGGCGCTGGCCTACGCGGCCTGGACCCACCGCGGCGAGAACGGCGGCGAGACCGACAACCGTGCCATCATCGCCGAGATCGTGCGCTTGCGAGCGGAACGCGCCCGGCTGCTCGGCTTCGACAGCTTCGCTCATCTCAAGCTCGACGACACGATGGCGGGCTCTCCCGACGCGGCGATGGAGCTTCTGCGCAACGTCTGGAAGCCGGCACTCCAGCGCGCGGCAGCCGAACGCGAAGGGCTCCAGGCCCTGGTTCGGGCCGACGGGCACGACTTCGCCCTCGAAGCGCATGACTGGCGGCACTATTCCGAAAAGCTGCGGCGGGCCGAGCACGACCTCGACGAATCCGAGATCAAGCCGTACCTGCCGCTGGAAGGCATGATCCGGGCGGCGTTCGACACCGCGTCGAGGCTGTTCGGGCTCGCCTTCGAGGAGCTGCGCGACGTGCCGCGCTATCACCCGGACGTGCGCACGTGGCTGGTGCGCGACGCCGACGGCTCCGAGGTCGGCCTGTTCCTCGGCGATTACTTCGCGAGACCCTCGAAGCGCTCGGGTGCGTGGATGAGCGCCTTCCGCTCGCAGGAGCGGCTGAACGGCGACATCCGGCCGATCATCGTCAACGTGATGAACTTCGCCCGCGCTCCGCGGGGCGAGCCGACGCTGCTCTCCTTCGACGACGCCCGCACGCTGTTCCACGAATTCGGCCACGCCCTGCACGGGCTTCTCTCCGACGTCACCTATCCGCTGCTGTCCGGCACCGCGGTCTCGCGCGACTTCGTGGAACTGCCCTCGCAGCTCTACGAACACTGGCTGCAGCAGCCGGAGGTGCTGCGCACTCATGCCCGCCATGTGACCACCGGCGAGCCGATGCCCGATGCGCTGCTCGAACGTCTGCTCGCGGCGGCGAACTTCAACCAGGGCTTCGCGACGATCGAGTATGCGGCCTCGGCCATCGTCGACATGACGCTGCATCTCTCCGCGGCCGGAGAGGACGGGCTCGACGTCGTCGCGTTCGAGACGGACGCCCTGCGCCGTATCGCCATGCCGTCGGAGATCGCGGCGCGGCACCGGGCGCCGCACTTCGCGCACATCTTCTCCGGCGACGGTTATGCCGCCGGCTATTACAGCTATCTCTGGTCGGAGGTGCTCGACGCCGACGCCTTCGACGCCTTCCGCGAGGCGGGCGACATCTTCCATCCGGAGACGGCGCAGCGGCTGCGCCGCATGATCTACGGTGCGGGCAACCTGCGCGACGCGCGCGAGGCCTATACGGCGTTCCGGGGACGGCTGCCGAGCATCGAGCCGCTCCTGAAAAAGCGCGGGCTGGCGGCATAAAGTCGTCTGAGAGGAACCCTCCCCCGCGAAAGGGGGAGGGTCATGATCTGACTGGAGCATCGTCCTGGCTATCGAATCCTGGATGATGCTCTAGTCTATTGTTTTTGCACCGTTTTTTCCGAAAGCCGGCAGCCACCTTTCGGGACGATGCTTTAGAACAGCCCGTCGATCTGCCCGTTGGCGTCGAGCCGGATGCTGTCTGCCGCCGGCACCTTGGGCAGGCCCGGCATGGTCATGATCTCACCGCAGATCACCACGACGAAGCCGGCGCCCGCCGAGAGGCGCACGTCGCGCACCGAGACGAGGTGGCCCGAGGGCGCACCCATCAGGCTCGGATCGGTCGAGAACGAGTACTGCGTCTTGGCCATGCAGACCGGCAGCCCGCCGTAACCGTCCTTCTCGAAGCCGGCGAGCTTGGTGGCGGCCTTCGACTCGATCTGGATGTCGGCCGCGCCGTAGAGCTTGGTCGCGATCGTCTTGATCTTGTCGGTCAGCTTCGTGTCGGTCTCGTAGGCGAAGGTCAGCGGCTTCTGCTCGCCCTCGGCGAGCTTCACCACGGCCTGCGCCAGTTCCTCGGCGCCGGCACCACCCTCCGCCCAGTGCTTGCAGGTGATCGCCTCGACCTGAAGCCGGTCGCGGCACAGCTCCTTGAGCCGTGTGTGCTCGGCATCGGTATCCTGGAAGAAGTGGTTCACGCCCACCACCACCGGCAGGCCGAAGCCCCGGACGTTGTTCACGTGGCGCTCGAGGTTGGCAAAACCCTTCTCCAGCGCGTCGAGGTTCTCGCCCGCGAGATCCTTCTTGTTGACGCCGCCATGCATCTTGAGCGCACGGACCGTCGCGACGATCACCACCGCGGACGGCTTGAGGCCGGTCTGGCGGCACTTGATGTCGATGAACTTCTCCGCACCCAGATCCGCGCCGAAGCCGGCCTCGGTGACGGTGTAGTCGGCGAGCCGCAGGCCGGTGCGGGTGGCGATCACCGAGTTGCAGCCGTGGGCGATGTTGGCGAACGGGCCGCCATGGATCAGGGCCGGATTGCCCTCCAAGGTCTGCACGAGGTTCGGCTGAAGCGCGTCCTTCAGGAGCACCGTCATGGCGCCGGTGGCCTTCACCTCGGCGAGGGTCACCGGCTTGCGGTCACGGGTCTCGGCGATGACGATGCGTCCGAGGCGCTCCTCGAGATCGGCCAGATCCTTGGCGAGGCAGAACACTGCCATCACTTCGGAGGCGACGGTGATGTCGAAACCGTCCTCGCGCGGAAAGCCGTTGGCGACGCCGCCGAGCGACTGGTTGATGGCGCGCAGCGCCCGGTCGTTCATGTCGACCACGCGGCGCCAGTGGATGCGCCGCACGTCGATGTTGAGCTCGTTGGCCCAGTAGATGTGGTTGTCGATCAGCGCAGCGGCGAGCGAGTGCGCCGAGGTGATGGCGTGGAAGTCGCCGGTGAAGTGCAGGTTGATCTGCTCCATCGGCACGACCTGCGCCTTGCCGCCGCCCGCCGCGCCGCCCTTCATGCCGAAGCAGGGCCCGAGAGAGGGCTCGCGCAGGCACATCACCGCCTTCTTGCCGATGCGGTTGAGCGCGTCGCCGAGACCCACCGTGGTCGTGGTCTTGCCCTCGCCCGCGGGCGTCGGCGAAATCGCGGTGACGAGCACCAGCTTGCCCTCGGGCTTACCCTCGAGCGAGGCGATGAAGCCGTGGTCGATCTTGGCGATGTGCTTGCCGTAGTTGTGAAGCGCCTCGTCCGGGATGCCGAGCTTTTCGGCGACCTGGGCGATCGGCTTCAGGGTCGCCGCGCGGGCGATCTCGATATCTGAGGGCATTTCTCTCACCGTCGTTTCTTGTCACGCGGGCTCGCGGCGTGCCGAGCCGTCGCCCGGTCCGTCCCTGCGCTTGCGTGGTAGCGAACGGAACGGCCACGATAAACCGATTGTCGCAGTGTGAGCGAAACGACGAAGAAAAGCGTCTCGGATTTTTTTGATCCCGACCGTTAAGTTTTCTGATGGGACAAGTGATCTCGGACAGGTGATCCGCCCCCGGCCAGCCGGCGCGCGAGGCCGAATGGTTTCAGCCGGTCATCGCGGTGGCGGTGTAACCGGCCTTGGTCAGTGCCTGGGCCACGTCGAGACTTTGCGCGACGGTCGTCGCGGAGACCCGGCCCAGGCCGACATCGACCGCGACTTCCGCCTGCGGGTCGAGGCGGCGGATCGTGCGGCGCACGGCCTCGGCGCATCCCTCGCAGGTCATCCCGTCCACGCGCATCGTCAATTCGATCGGGCTCTGGTCCATCGCCATCGTCTCCTCGCTGCCCGCCGGGTACAGACAGGCCTCCGAAGATGTGGCTTCGGGATCGCGCGCGGCAAGCGCCGGGCGTGTTCGGGCCGAATGCACGGGAGAAACCTATGACACCGCCTTGCAGCCGGAAGCGGCGTCGGCGACATTAGGGTTACGACGATCCGGATGCGGCCTCGCGCGATCCGGCGCGTTTCACCCACACGTTCGGCGGGCGCCTGCTCCGCACCGTGAATGAGAAGCCCGGCCGTGGCCGCCAGACAGAAGCGCGTCGATCGACGGTGAAAACACCGAAAGCCCGAACGATCCGCCCGCGCGGCACCCCCTGGATCCTCGGCCTCATCGGCATCCTGGTCCTCGTTCCGCTGGCGCTCATCCTGCCCCTCGCCGCCGTCGCCGCCGTGTCCGGCCTCGCGATCGTCGGCGGAGCGCTGCTGTGGCGGCGACTGTCCGCCTTCGCCGTCGCGCAGGAGGTCGTCTCGAAGGAGATCGGCGTCCTCTCTCAGCGCCTTGTGAAGCTGGAAGCCGTCACGGCCGCGCTGATCCAGTCGCGCATGCAGGATTCGGCGACGGCGGCCCCTTCGGCGCAGACTTCGGACGAGGCGGTCAAGGCAGTCGACGCACGGCTCGATGCCGGGATTGAGGAGGTGACCGCCGAGATCGGCATCCTCAGCGGCATCGTCCGGGAACTCGCCGCGGTGGTGGCGTCGCAGGACGGCGACATCGCCCGCCTGAGGGTACAGGCGCAGGCGCCCCAGCCGAAGCCGGTTCCGCAAGCGGCGGCGGAGCCGGCCCGGCCACGCCCGGCCCCGGCCGTGACCGTTCCCCCCGAGACGGAACCGGTGGCGCCGCCGATGCGGCTCGTGCCCCGCACGACCCTGCCGGCGGCCCGTCCCACCGACCATTTCGCTGCCGCCGCCGACGCGGCCTCGCTGATCGAAGCCTTCGACGGCGAGGGTCTGGAAGTTTTCCTGCAGCCGGTCGTCACCCTGCCGCAGCGCAAGGTCGTCGCCTACGAAGCGCTGGCGCGGCTCAAGGTCGGTGACGCGGTCTACGCGCCGGAGACGTTCCTGCCCGTTCTGGAGCGGCACGGCCGCACCACGGCGCTCGACCGGCGCATGCTCCAACGTGTCGCCACGATCGCGCGCCATCTCCAGGGGCGCGGCAGCCCAGCCTCGGTCAGCTACAGCCTGACGCCGCATTCGCTGTTCGAGCCGGGCTTTCTGCGCTCCCTCGGCCGCCTCGTCAGCGAGGGGCCGGAACTCGCGGGCCGCGTCGTGATCGCCCTGCCGCAATCGAGCTGGCGCAGCCTTGATGCGGAGCAGGCCGCCCTGCTGGCGGGTTTGCGCGGGCGGATCGGCTTCGTAATGGATCGCCCGATCGACCTGCGGTTTGACCCGACCGCTCTGGCCGAGCGCGGCATCACGCAGGTCAAGGTCGCAGCCTCGCTGCTGCTGCGGCCCCTCGACCGGGAGGCGAGGCCGGATATCGCCCTGGAGGATCTAGTGACATCCCTGGCGCGAGCCGGAATCCGGCTCGTCGCGACCGGCGTCGAGGCCGAGACGGAGGTGCCGGACCTCATCGATCTCGATGTGCCGCTGGCGCAAGGGGGGGTGTTCGCCGCGCCGCGTGCCGTACGGGGGGAAGTGCTCTCGGCTTCGCCCGAGGCAGCGCCGCCGCCGCCGCCCTCGCCCGAACCACCGCCGAGCCCACCGCCGCAGCGTCGCCCGTTCCGGGACTTCCTGCGCAGAGCCGGGTGAGGCCTGCAGCGGGCGCGACGTTGGTGGACGGCGGGCGTCAGCCTCGGGCGGCGTCGCGTTCCATCCGCTTACGCAGCCGGGAGGCTCCGTAGATTTTCGCCAGACGCTGGCGTGCCGCATGGACCGGCGGCGCCGCGCGCTCGGCGCGGGCGGCCGCGATCACGAGAAGCGTCGTCGCGATGGAATGGTGCATTTGCCCCTGCGCGCGGGCGCGGTCGAGGGCATCGCCGGATGCGCGATCGGACAGCAGATCGAAGTTCGCCATGTTCCAGCCCCTGCGGAGTCCCCAGCTCGGATCCCGCACCCTTTCTCAGGGATGACCGTGACGGCTTTTCGCAACGGCGATGTTCGGAACAAGGCAGCTTGGCCGTAAGGGCGTACTGATGCCGGCCCCGTCCAAGGCCGTTGTCCCGCCGCGTCAGGCGAACAGCGCGTCGATGGCATCCTGCGCGGTCGCGGGACCGCCCATCTGCGGCCCGTTGAGCAGCAGCGATTCGTTGCGCTTGCGCCGGTCGACTTCGATCTCGTCGATGCCGGCGGCGTCGCGGGCTTTCACGGCGGCACTGAAGCGGGCGAGCCGCCCTTCGAGCTGGCTCATCGCCTCTGCCACCTTGGCGATGCGCTGGCCGGTGATGTCCTGGAAGGTGCAGGCCTCGAAGATGTCGTAGATCTTGGCCTCGACGGCGTCGCGGTAGCCCGGCCCGTCGGGCAGCGCGAGAATGGCTTCGGCGGTGCCCATGATCGAGTTGGTCGCGCCAGCGGTCGCCGTCACCACCTCGCTCAACTCCTCGTGGACCATCGGCAGGCGGTCACGGGTCAGCTCGTTGGCCCGCAGGATCGCGATCGCGTCCCGCAGGCTCGCGATGTAGTCCGCGATGTCGAGAAGTTCCTTCACCATCGCCGATGGGTTGGAGTTCTGCGACCGGCCGTCGCGTGCCGTTGCCATCATCTTCATGGGCGATCTCTCGCGACGTTCTCGTGTTCGATCCGTTGACGGCCACCCAAGGGGACGACCGCTCCTTGTAGGCCGGTCCCGACGGCATGACCGCCGGGACCGGCTCTCGTTACGGTGTCAGTCCGCTCGTTCCGGCTCGGCGCGCATTCGTCCAGCGCGACGGTCCATCGGCGGATCGTGAGATCAGGCCCCGCACACCGCCTCGATCTTCGACTTGAGGGTGGCGGCGTTGAAGGGCTTGACGATGTAGTTGTTCACGCCCGCCTTCTTGGCGGCGATGACGTTCTCGGTCTTCGACTCGGCGGTGACCATGATGAACGGCGTCGTGCGCAGGCCCTCGTCGGCGCGGACATGGCGCAGAAGCTCGTAGCCGGTCATCGGCTCCATGTTCCAATCCGAGATGACGAGGCCGTACTTGCGGCCCTTCAGGCGCGCCAGTGCCGCAGTACCGTCGGAGGCATCATCCACGTCCTCGAAGCCAAGCTGCTTGAGGAGGTTGCGGATGATACGCACCATGGTCTGGTAGTCGTCGACCACCAGGATAGGCATGCTGAGGTCGAGGGCCATATGACGATTGCTCCGTTTGTCCCTGATCGATACTGGCGGCGCGGCTCTCTCGAGCGATCAACGTCGCATCGACGCGTGCGAGCGGAGCTGCCTTCCGTTCTCAGACAATAGGCGGCGCGGATTGCGAACCAGTTAATCCGGCGCCCTTCCCCTCGCTTGACCGGAGAGACTGATTTCGCCAAGTCTCCCGCCGCTCTCCCGCCGTGCGGGGACGAGGCGGACGAGCCCGGCCGCGCCGACGCGTCCCGTCGCTGCTCCCGGCGGACATTTCCTTGAGACTCGCAGACATTCGATCGCAGGAGCCGATGCCCTCAGGCGACGAGAACGCCGTGCCGCCCGCCGGGACCGGCCTCCGCCCCCCACCGAGACCCTTCACGGTCTGCCGCGAGGACGACCCGGTGCCTCCGGCGCTGGCGGGTGCCGTCACCGCGCTCGGCAATTTCGATGGCGTCCATCGCGGCCACCGCACGCTGATCGAGGCGGTGCGCGCCGAGGCAGGGTCACGTCCCGCCGTCGTGCTGACCTTCGAGCCGCATCCGCGCGCCTTCTTCGCCCCCGACCAGCCGATGTTCCGCCTCACCGGCCCCAGCGCCAAGGAGATCGTGTTCGCGCGCCTCGGTCTCGACGGCCTGATTGTGCGTCGGTTCGATGAGCGGCTGGCCGGGACCAGCGCCCGGGATTTCGTGGAGGGCTGGCTGCGCGACGGGCTCGGCCTGTCCGGCGTGGTGATCGGCCACGATTTCCATTTCGGCCGCGGGCGCGAGGGCTCGCCGGGGACGCTCGCCGAACTCTGCGCCGGGGCCGGCCTGTCCTGCCGCATCGTCCCCGCGGTCTCGGCCGATCCCGGCGATGCGCCGATCTCGTCGAGCACGATTCGCGCCGCCCTCGCATCGGGCGATGTGGCGCGGGCCAACGACCTTCTCGGCTATCGCTGGTTCGTGCTGGCCCAGGTGCGCCACGGCGACAAGCGCGGACGGACCCTTGGCTACCCCACCGCCAACCTCGCCCTCGAATCCTGCGGGCTCGCCCACGGCATCTATGCGGTGCGTGTGCGCCTCGCCGACGGCAGCCTGCACGACGGCGTGGCGAGTTACGGCCGCCGCCCGACCTTCGACGACGGCGCGCCGCTCCTCGAAGTCCACCTGTTCGACTTCAAGGGGGATCTCTACGGGCAGGAAGTCGCCGTCGAGCTGCTGGCTTACCTGCGCGGCGAGGAGAAGTTTTCGAGCGCCGAGGCGCTGATCGCGCAGATGGACGTCGACTCGGCTCGGGCCAAGGCGGCCATCCGCACGGATCGCGTGCCGTCGATGCTGGGCTGAACAGATCGAAGACGGCCTGTCAGATCGGATCGTTTCGGTGGATCCAAGCGAAGATCCCCGTCCCGACCATTATGACCGGTCCGAGCAGGATCCAGGTGAAGACCCCGATCCAGAACGCCACGGGATCGTCGGGCAGCCAGCGGTCCGTATCCCGCCGGCTCGGAAAGAGGACGACGCCACGAAGGGCGGCTCGGGCAAGCTACCGGAACGAGCCACCCCATAGGATCAGCAAACCCAACACGATGTGAAATTCGTGCCTTTGGCGCTCGTTTGCACGCGCGATGCCGCGTCGTTCTTCATGCTGCATGAGGGGGGATAGTACCCCACATGCCGAAAGACAGCGTTCAGATCCGCCTTCGGCGCAAGCCGGCGAGCAGTCGGTCAGAGCATGCTCGGAAGGATCCGGTCCGGCGGACGGTGGCCGTCCATGAAGGTCTTGATGTTGATGATGACCTTCTCGCCCATATCGGTGCGGCTCTCATGCGTTGCCGAGCCCATATGCGGCAGCAGCACGACCTTGCCGGTGCGGGCGAGCCGCACGAGGCGCGGGCTCACCGCCGGCTCCTGCTCGAACACGTCGAGGCCGGCGGCCGAGATCTCGCCGCCCTCGATCAGGCGCGCCAGCGCGTTCTCGTCGATCACCTCGCCGCGGGCGGTGTTGACGACGATCGCCTCGGGCTTGAGCAGCTTCAGGCGGCGGGCCGAGAGCAGGTGATAGGTCGCGGGCGTATGCGGGCAGTTCACCGAGACGATATCCACGCGGGCCAGCATCTGGTCGAGGGATTCCCAGTAGGTCGCATCGAGCGATTCCTCGATATGCGACGGCACCCGGCGGCGGTTGTGGTAGTGGATCGACAGCCCGAAGGCCTTGGCGCGGCGGGCGAGCGCCTGACCGATGCGTCCCATGCCGACGATGCCGAGGCGCTTCCCCGTGATGCGGCGGCCGAGCATCCAGGTCGGCGACCATCCCGTGGTCCAATCGTCGTCGGGAATGATGCGCGCGCCTTCCGCGAGGCGGCGGGCGACCGCCAGAATCAGCGCCATGGTCATGTCGGCGGTGTCCTCGGTCAGCACGCCGGGCGTGTTGGTGACCGTGATGCCGCGCTCCAGCGCCCCGGCGACGTCGATGTGATCGACACCGTTGCCGAAATTGGCGATGAGCCGCAGGTTCGGCCCCGCCTGGGCGAGCAGTCCGGCCCCGATCTCATCGGTGACGGTGGGCACGAGCACGTCGGCCTCGCGAATCGCGGCGGCGAGTGCCTCCTGCGAGAGCGGCGCATCATCGTGGTTGAGGCGGGTATCGAACAATTCGCGCATGCGCGTCTCGACGACGTCCGGCAGACGCCGCGTGACGACCACCAGCGGCTTGCGCTTCAACGACGACATGTTCCCTCCCCGACGAGGCCGTCCGCATTCCCGTGCCTGCGCCGGACGCCACCCCGCTATGCCGCGGGGGGTCGGCTTACGCTCCCTTAACCATGGCGCGGCCAGATGGAGCGGTAGGCGGACCGGTTCCCCGGCCTGCCACAGGACGTTCGGCCTCTCTAGCAGAGAGGTCGGCGAACACAATGCGGCCCTGACCCGGATGGATCAGTGCCCGAGGGTCGGCCGATCGTAAGCCGACCCGCGGACGTTTCCGGCCTGTGCTCCCGCACGCGCCGAAACGTCGCCGCCGGAATGACCTTGGAGCATTGTGCTTGTGCATCGTCTCTTCCGAAGGCCGGCGGCCACCTTTCGGGACGATGCTCCAGAGACACGGATCGGAGACGAGGCACCATGCGCCCGCCTGAGCTTCCCCCGATGAACCCCGCGCGCCTCGCGCTGCTCGCGGCCCTGTTCGCCCTTTTGATACCGCTGACTGCCGAAGCCGCGCCGGCCCCGGCGCCGGAGGTCGGCAAAGGGCCCGTAACCAAGCTGCCCCTGCCGCGCTACGCCAGCCTGAAGACCAACCGCGTCAACCTGCGCGAGGGCCCCTCGAAGGACCACCGCACCCTATGGGTGTTCCAGCGCGAGGGTCTGCCGGTCGAGATTGTCGCCGAGTTCGAGACTTGGCGCCGCATCCGCGATTCGGAAGGGACGGAGGGCTGGGTCCTGCACTCGTTGCTCTCCGGCCGGCGGACCGCCGTGGTGATTCCCCCGTCAGGCGAACGGGCCGACGCCGCCAAGGCGACGGTGCCGCTGACCGCCCGCGCCGACGAGCAGTCGGCCGAGCAGGCGCGGTTGCAGCCCGGTGTCATCGGCAGCGTGAAGGGATGCACGGGCTCGTGGTGCCGCCTCGTGGTGCCGCTTCCGGACAAGCGCGGCGACGTCGACGGCTACATCCGCCAGAATCGGTTGTGGGGCGTCTACCCCGACGAGCGGGTGGAGTAGGCCGAGCCGCCGCGCCATGATCGAAACGAGAAAGGGCCCGGAAATCCGGGCCCTTTCTCGTGTCTGAAGTCGGGGGCGCCGGATCAGGCGCGGCCGGATACCTTGCGGCGGCGCAAACGCACGATCACTTCGACGCCGGCAATCTCCATGCCCTCGGGGGCATCGGGCAGCGAATCGACCGTGATACCGCAATCCGGCATGTCGAGAACCTCGCCTTCTTCCTCGAAGAAGAAGTGGTGGTGCTCGCTCGGGTTGGTATCGAAATAGGCCTTCGAGCCATCGAGCGCGAGCTGGCGCAGCAGGCCGGCTTCGGTAAACTGATGCAGCGTGTTGTAGACGGTCGCCAGCGAGACCGGCACCTTGGCGCGCATCGCCTCGTCGTAGAGCATTTCCGCGGTCAGGTGGCGGTCGCCGCGGCCGAACAGAAGCCAGCCCAGCGAGAGACGCTGACGGGTCGGGCGCAGGCCGGCCCGGCGCAAGCGATCGCGCAGGTCGGAGAGTGGGCAGCCCCGACGGCCGCTAGCGTCGCCCGGCGAAGCGGACCGTGCGTTCAGCACGGCCTGGAGAGGCATCAGATCGGACATCGTCGGGAGCGATTCCCACTTATTTAGAATGAGTATAGCGTAGAAATTATACGGCTCACGGAGCCCTGCGGCAACCCATGCCGATGTCGACACCGGTTTGATACGTGGAAGACGCATGGCTCGCATCGGCCCGGCGGGTGTTGGGCCGAGCATAGACTGTGCATCGGCACTGCGCGGGAGCCGCTTTGTGGGCGCGCGGAGGCTGTGCTAACGAGGCGCCCATTCCATCACGCCTCGTCCGTTCGCACGCATCGGACCCGTCCGTCACCGAGGACCCGTACGTCATCCATGGCCTCTCTCGACCAGCAATCCGACGGCGCTTCTCCGCAGCGCGCTTCGAGCTTCTCCTACGAGGATCTCCTGGCCTGCGGGCGCGGTGAGCTGTTCGGGGCGGGTAATGCCCAGCTTCCGCTTCCGCCGATGCTGATGTTCGACCGGATCACCTCGATCGGGACCGAGGGCGGCGCCCACGGCAAGGGTCACGTGCTGGCCGAGTTCGACATCCGGCCGGACCTCTGGTTCTTCCCCTGCCACTTCAAGGACGATCCGGTGATGCCCGGCTGCCTCGGGCTCGACGCCCTGTGGCAGCTCGTCGGCTTCCACCTCGGCTGGCTCGGCGCATTGGGCCGCGGCCGGGCGCTTGGCGTCGGCGAGGTGAAGTTCACCGATCAGGTGCTGCCGACCGTCAAGCAGGTCGTCTACGGCATCGACATCAAGCGCGTGCGTCAGGGCAAGCTCGTGCTCGGGATCGCCGACGGGTGGCTCGAGGCCGATGGCCGGCGCATCTACGAGGCGAACGACCTGCGCGTGGCGCTCTTCCGCGCCTGAGACCAGCTCAGCTCGCTCGATCCTGCCCCTCGGTTCGGAGGGTATTTTGCGCCGAACCGGCCGCCGGTTCGGCGCCGAGTGCGTGAAGCGCGGTTGAGATTGGCCGCGCATCATCCTAACTGACCCCCCGAGGAAACGCCGCACCAGCCGCGGCGTCAGCAGCACGAGCCATCATGCGGCGTGTCGTCATCAGCGGGATGGGCATCGTCTCGTCCATCGGCAACAATACCGGGGAGGTTCTGGACTCCCTGCGCGAGGCCCGTTCCGGGATCGCCCGCTCCGAGGCGCAGGCCGCACACGGCTTCCGCAGCCAAGTGGCGGGTGCGCCGACGATCGATCCCGAGGGCGTCGTCGATCGCCGCGCCATGCGCTTCCACGGCGGCGGCACCGCCTGGAACCACATCGCCATGGATCAGGCGATCCGCGATGCGGGCCTGGAGGAGCGCGAGGTCTCCAACGACCGCACCGGCATCATCATGGGCTCGGGCGGTCCCTCGACCCGGACCATCGTCGAATCCGCCGCCATCGCCCGCGAGAAGGGGCCGAAGCGCGTCGGCCCGTTCGCGGTGCCAAAAGCGATGTCCTCGACCGCCTCGGCCACGCTGGCGACGTGGTTCAAGATCCGCGGCGTGAACTATTCGATCTCCTCGGCCTGCGCGACCTCGAATCACTGTATCGGCAACGCCGCAGAGATCATCCGTGGCGGCCGGCAGGACATCATCTTCGCGGGTGGCTGCGAGGAGCTGGACTGGACGCTCTCCGTCCTGTTCGACGCCATGGGCGCGATGTCCTCGCGCTACAACGAGACCCCGGCCCGCGCCTCGCGCGCCTATGACGTGAATCGCGACGGTTTCGTCATCGCGGGCGGCGCCGGCGTGCTGGTGCTGGAGGAGTACGAGCACGCCAAGGCTCGCGGCGCGCGGATCTACGGCGAGGTCGCCGGCTACGGCGCCACCTCCGACGGTCACGACATGGTCGCCCCCTCCGGCGAGGGCGCGGTGCGCTGCATGCGCCAAGCCATGGAAGACCTGAAGGGCGTCAGGATCGACTACATCAACCCGCACGCCACCTCGACGCCGGTCGGCGACGACAAGGAGATCGAGGCGATCCGCGCAGTGTTCGGTGCCGGCGACGCCTGCCCGCCGATCTCGGCCACCAAGTCGCTGACTGGGCATTCGCTGGGCGCGACCGGCGTGCAGGAGGCGATCTACGCGCTCCTGATGATGAACAACGGCTTCATCTGCGAGAGCGCGCATATCGAGGAACTCGACCCGGCCTTCGCCGACATGCCGATCCTGCGCCAGCGCCGGGACGGAGCCCAACTCGGGCACGTGATGTCGAATTCCTTCGGCTTCGGCGGCACCAACGCGACGCTCGTGCTCAAACATCCGGATGCGTGACCGATCCCGCTGCACGGCATCACGCCGTGCGGCACCGGCCCTTTCGCACCTGCGAAATAAAAGCAAAGCATAAGCCGGACCTTAGTCTGATGGACCGGCGGAACCCACCCGTTGCACGCACGTTCCTGCTTCGATATGCAGGTTAAATCATGATCGCTCTCCTCACTCTGCTAACAGTCTCCGGCATCGCCATCGCCGCGAGCGTGGCGGTGCGCGCCAAGCAGACTCTGATCGATGACGCGCAGTCGGGAACCCGCGGCTACTTCTGACGACCGCCCGCGAACGATCCATGGTTCGGCCCCGCCGCCTCCGTGCCGGGGCCTTTTTCATGACTGGCCTCCGGTGCCGCTCCGGGATGCCCGTGCGCAATCCGGCGCCACGCGTGGACAGGCCCTCGCCCGGCGGGCTAAGCCTCGCAGGGGGCGCCTCGGCGCCGGGCCGAACGCGTACGGGTTGGTGGAATGACGGGTTTGATGGCTGGCAAGCGCGGCCTCATCATGGGGGTCGCCAACGATCATTCGATCGCATGGGGCATCGCCAAGACCCTGCACCGGCACGGTGCCGAACTGGCCTTCACCTATCAGGGCGAGGCTCTTGGCCGCCGGGTGACACCGCTGGCCGCCTCCGTCGGCTCCGACATCGTGCTGCCCTGCGACGTCGAGGATCTCGCCACCGTCGATGCCGCCTTCGCCACCCTCGACGCACGCTTCCCCGACGGGATCGACTTCATCGTCCACGCCATCGGCTTTTCCGACAAGGCGCAGCTCAAGGGCCGCTACGTCGATGTCACGACCCGCGCGAACTTTTCGCGGACCATGACGATCTCCTGCTTCTCCTTCACCGAGATCGCCCAGCGTGCCGCCGCCCGGATGCCGCGGGGCGGCGCGCTGCTGACGCTGACCTATGCCGGCTCGACCCGGGTGATGCCGAACTACAACGTGATGGGTGTGGCCAAGGCCGCGCTCGAAGCGTCCGTCCGCTATCTCGCCAGCGACCTCGGCCCCGACGGGATCCGCGTCAACGCGCTCTCGGCCGGCCCGATGCGCACGCTGGCCGGCGCCGGCATCGCCGACGCACGGCTGATGTACAACCACCAGAAGGCGCACGCGCCGCTGCGGCGCACGGTGACGCTGGACGATGTCGGCAACTCCGCCCTCTACCTGCTGTCCGACCTCTCGGGCGGCGTGACCGGCGAAATCCACTTCGTCGATTCGGGCTACAACATCATCTCGATGCCACGCCCGGCAGTGCTTCAGGCCCAGGACGAGGCGGGCGTCGTCGGCGATCTGTGATCCCGCCGGCAGCGTGTCGTCGCGTCGCTTGTGCACGACCGCGTCACGCCGCAGGGTGCGGCCCGCGATGATCCCCTCCCCCCGCCGACTCGTGCCGCGATCCCTTTCCCTGACGCTAGTCCTGGCTTCCCTCCTGCTCATGGGTGGCGCGGGCGCAGCGTGGGCGCAGAGTGTCACCCTCGATCTCGGCGCGGGCGGCACCACGGAACGGGCGCTCCAACTCGTCGCACTGATCACGGTGCTCGCGCTCGCGCCCTCCGTGCTGGTGATGGCGACCTCGTTCACCCGGATCGTCGTCGTGCTGTCGATCCTGCGCTCGGCGCTCGGCACGCAGACCGCCCCGCCCAACACGGTGATGGTCAGCTTGGCCCTGTTCCTGACCGCCTTCGTGATGGCGCCGACGGCACGGGAGGCCTACCGGACCGGCGTCGAGCCGTTGATGGCGGGCCAGATCAGCCAGTCCCAGGCGTTCGAGCGCGCCTCGGCTCCGTTCAAGACCTTCATGCTGCGCAACGTGCGCGAGAAGGATCTCAAGCTGTTCCTCGACATGGCACGCCAGCCGGCCCCGGCGGGCCCGGAGGCGATCGGCCTGGAGATCGTCACTCCGGCCTTCATGATCTCCGAGCTTCGGCGCGCCTTCGAGATCGGCTTCCTCCTGTTCATCCCCTTCCTCATCATCGACCTCGTCGTCGCCTCGGTGCTGATGGCGATGGGCATGATGATGCTGCCGCCGGCCACCGTCGCGCTCCCGTTCAAGCTGATCTTCTTCGTTCTGGTCGATGGTTGGACGCTGGTGGCGGGCTCCCTGATTCAGAGCTACGGAGGCTGAGGCCCGCCACGATACGATTCGAGGTTGTGGCGGCCGCGTAAAGAGGACGCCGACGCATGGATCTGACGACCACCACCACTCATTGGGCCCCGCGGATGCTGAGCATCCTGCGCATCGTCTCGGCGATGGTCTTCATGGCGCACGGCACGCAGAAGATTCTCGGCTTTCCGGCAAGCTCGATGAACCCGCCGCTGATGTCGCTGTCGGGCATCGCCGGCCTGCTCGAACTCATCGGCGGCGCGCTGCTCGTGGTCGGGCTGTTCAGCCGGCCGGTGGCCTTCATCCTCTCCGGTCAGATGGCCTTTGCCTACTTCATCGCCCACGCTCCCAAGAGCTTCTTCCCGGCGCTGAACGGCGGCGATGCGGCGATCCTGTTCTGCTTCGTCTTTCTCTACATCGCCTTCGCCGGCCCCGGCCCGTGGAGCATCGACGCGCAGCGCGGTCGCGGCCGGTACTGAGCCTCACCCCGGCGGCGGGGACGGCGCCTCGGCGCGGTTGCCCGTCGCTGCGCTGCCGGGTTCCGGTACGGCGCTCTCGGGGTAGCGCTTGCGGTACTCCGAGAGGAAGGCGGCGAGCGTCTCCGCCTTGGTGGCCCGCAGGGCCGCGTCGCGGAAGGCGGCGGAGCGGGGCGCGTCCGGCCGCGTCAGCATGGCGAAGGTGCGGGCATCAGCGCTCTCGGCCATCGGCCCCGCGAACTTCGCCTTCAGCCGTTCGAGCCCGAGAGACTCGCCCGCGAGACCGTAGGCGATGCCCGCCCGGATCACGTCGGCCCGCGCGGTGTCGTCGAGGGGTTTGCCGGAGCGCCAAGCCGGCCCGAGGATCATCTCGTGCGCCTCACCGGCCTCGCGCCAGCGCCGGGCCGCCCACAGGATGTCGGCCCGCAGACGCTCGGCGTCGGCCCCGGTCTCGCCCTCGACCGTCTCGAGCGCGAGATCGGTACGGGAGAGGTCCGACAGGGCGCGGGCGCGCAGCATCGCGCGTGCGCGGCGCACGTCGTCGGGCAGTTCGGGCAGGTGCGTCGCGTCGAGCGTCTGGAGCGCCTGAAGCGGCTTGCCCTCCATCAGGCGGATCGTGGCGAGACGCGCCGAAACCGACGAGCGGGCCGTGCCCTCCAGCCGGTGATCGATCTGATATTGCAGCAATTCGTCGGCGGAATCGAGCAGGTCGAGGGCAACGAGGCGGTCGGCCAACCGCCGCACGATCTCGTCGGCACGCCGGCCGGCGGGCGCGAAGTCCTTGAAGTCGAAGTAGAGCGCCAGCGCCTCGACGCCGCCGAGCCGCTCGCCACGGGCGCCCAGGAACAGATCCTCGAACACGGCCAGAGCCCGGTCGTGCAGGGCGCGGGCAATCGGCGCCTCGGGGCTCAGGGCGTTGGCGCGGCGGGCGGTGGTGAAGATCTTGCGCCAGCGCCCGGCTTCCTCATAGAGGCCGCCGAGCGCGCCGAGCGTTCCGATCTCGGTCGGGCCGCCGTGCCAGGTCAGGGCCAGAACTTCCAACTGGTCGATCGCTTCGGGCAGAGGCGTCTTGCCAAGGGTGTGGCCGAGGGAGGCGGCGCGCAGGGTCGCTTCCGCCGCCAGCGGCCATGGCGCTTGGCCCCGCAGCGTCTCGTAGGCCGCCAACGCCGCCGCGCTGCGGCCGGTCGCCTCGTCCATCTTCGCCCGCAGCAGCGTCAGCCGGTCTCGGGTGTACTCGGTCGCGGCGCGAGTGGCGGCAATCGATTCGCGGGTGACCGCCTCCCAATCGCCGGTCTCGACCGCGGCCTCGGCGGCGGCGGCATGGAACAGCGAGGCGAGCGGCTCGGGGTAGCGCTCCAGGACTGACTCACCGGCACGCAGAGCGACGGCCGCCTCGCTCCAACGGCCGGCCAAGGCGTCGGCGTAGCCGCGCCAGAGCCGGGCTTCCGGATTGGTGGCGAGCCGCTCGTCGGAGAGGAGCTTGCGCGCCTCCTCCGCCCGTCCGATCCGGGCGAGCAGGATACCGCGCATCAGCGCCGTCTGCCGGTCGCCGTCGATGACCACGTCGTCGGCGGCGGCGGAAGTCAGCGCGCCCAGCGCCTCCACGTCGAGGTCGTTGGCCATCATCGCCCGGGCGAGACCGAGGCGGGCGCCGCCGCGGTCACGGCGATGGGCCTCGACGGCGGCGGCGAGTCCTTCCCGCAGGGTCGCGCGCACGTCGCCGCGCTGTGCTCGTTCCCAGGCGTCGCGATCGACCGCCAGTTCCGTGACGGCGCCCACGGGCGGATCTGCGGGGCGGGAAATGCCCGACACCGAGAGCCCGCCGTCGCGGCCTTCCCGTGCACCCTCTCTTGCCCCCTCACGGCCGATCGTCACGCCGTCGAGATCCGGCCGCACGATGAGATCGTCGGCGTTGGCGAGAACGGCGAGGCCGAGCCGGCTCGGAATCAGCTCGAACTCCACGAAGCGCTGCGCCTTGACGACTCCGGCGGGGCGGCTGCCGTCGGTGGTGACGACGGCGATGCGCTCGCCGTCGAGATCGAGCCAACCGGCCGGGCCTGCCTCGGGCAGCCGCACGGTGACGCCGAGCCGGCCCTGAGCCATCGGCGCGCGCTGGGCGGTCAGGCTCTCGCTCGGCGAGAGACCGTCGCCGGTCGCCAGCTCCCATCCGGCCGGCTCGGTGACGGGCAGAAGATCCACGAGCCGGCCCGCGGGTGCGGTGAAGCGGAGAATGGTGAAGCCGCCGCTGCGCAGCGGCGGCGCGAGCGCGACGAGACCCGTGGCACCGGGCGGCGGCACGGTGACCGGCTCGGTCGTAGCGAAGACGAGGGTGACGATGCCGCCGCGCTCGAATAACGCCGCCGGCACGCGCTTGGCGAAGGGGAAGACGAGGCCGGAGCCCGCCTTGCGCGACACCGGGGCCGGCGCGGCGTGGCGCGGCGATGCGGCGGCGCTCGCTGCGGCGGGCCGCGCGGCCTCTTTCGGTGCCTCCTTTGCCCCGCCCTTCGCCTCGGCGACCGGCGGAACGGGCGAGCTCGCCGTCTCGGTCGCGGTTTCCGTTACCTTGGGCTTGGTGACGAAATCGATCGCCACGACATCCTCGTCGCGCAGGGTGGCGAGTGTCACCCCCTCGGCCGGGCTCGCGACGATCCGTGTCTCGCCCGCCTCCGTCTCGACCGTGACACGGCCGAGATTCGGATCGAGGCGGCCGCGCAGGGCATGGTCGTCGATACGCCAGGCTCCCGGCAGCGTCATGCGCGTGCCGGTGCCGTTCGGGGCGAAGGCGGCCTCGGAGCCTTCCGGCAGGCGCAGGGAGAGCCGGGTGCGCGCATCGGTGCGGGCGAGTTCAAGGGCGAGCGGACGCGGCACCGGGGCCGGGTTGCGCGCCTTCAGGCTGGCCTCGGCGGCGGCCGCCCGGCGGGCGAGGTCAGCGACGACTTCGGTGGGTAGCGGCGGAAGGAAGCCGTTCCAGCTCTCCGGCAGGAGATCGATGAAGACCTGTTCGCCGGCATCCTGCACGTTGACGCGGTAGGGCCGCTGCAGGGCGAGGCGCAGGGCCGAGCCGTCGGGGTCGCGCCGCACCACGGTGACGTAGTCCGGCATCCCCGCCGCGATGCGCTCGGGACCGGCCCCCACCGCTCCGCCGAAATTGAGTACGAGGATCGCGCCCGACACCCGCGCCTTGACGGAGACCGGCTCATCGAAGGTCAGGACGATGCGGCCGAAGCCCTCCGGCGGCTGCGCGCCCTTGGCCGAGACGAGCCGGGCCGCCTCCGCCGCCGAGGCCGCGGCACAGAGGCCGACAGCGAAGCCGGCGCGCAGGAGAACCCTGCCCGGACGCCGCTTTGCCTGACCGGCCCCTCCCCCCATCGCCCGAAACGCCCGCCCTCACCGGCGGCCGGCCCTCGACGGCCGGGCGCCGAACGCCACTCGTGCCGGCACTCTCGCCCAGCGCAGTGAACGGGCGCTTAAGGACGACGCTCGGTTACGAGGCCTTGCGCAGGACGAGGCCGGGGATCGCCTTGCCTTTCTCGCCGAACATCTCCTGCGCCTTGCGGCAGCTCTCATCGACGTCCTTCCGGTAGGCTTCGGTGTAGCCCATGCTGCGCATGAGCAATTCGCCCTTCGAGATCGCGTCGATGTCGACGCCCATGGCGGAGACCACCGCCTTGAACCGTTCGTAATCGGGCTGCGCCTCCTTGCAGGATTCGCCGACGAAGCGGACGAGCCCTGCGAGCTTGGCCGCATTCGCCTCCTGGCGCTCCTGCGCGGTCTGGGGCGCCTTCGGGGCACCGTCCGGAGCAGCCTCGGGCGCAGTCTTGGCGATGTCAGGCGCGGCGGGTGCCTCGGCCGCAGCGGCGAGCGGCCATGCGAACAGAATCGCGGCTGCGATCGCGAAATGCTTCATCGTGTTTCTCCCTGGGCCTTTTGCATAATCATTATCTTGATCTTATTTTTGTCGCCCCAGCATAGCAAAGGCGCGGGCGTTGTTCTGCCCTCTTCGCGAAGCTTTGTCGAAGCGCCGGCCGCGCGGCATGTCGCGGCCGGCCCCGATCGGGGTCAGACCGACTTCGCCGCGCGCCCCGCTGCCATCAGCGCGAAAGCGTAGATCAGGCCGACCTCCTCCAGGCGGTCGAACCGGCCGGCGGCGCCGCCGTGCCCGGCTTCCATGTTGATCTTCATGAGAACCGGGCCGCCGCCGGTCATGGTGGCGCGCAGACGCGCCACCCATTTGGCCGGCTCCCAATAGGTCACGCGCGGATCGGTGAGGCCGCCGAGCGCAAGGATCGCCGGATAGGCCTTGGCGGCGACGTTGTCGTAGGGCGAGTAGGCCAGGATCGTCTTGAAGGCCTCCTCGCTCTCGGCCGGGTTGCCCCATTCGGGCCATTCCGGCGGCGTCAGCGGCAGATCCGCATCGAGCATGGTGTTGAGCACATCGACGAAGGGCACGTCGGCGACGATGCCGGCGAACAGCTCCGGCGCGAGGTTGGCGGCCGCCCCCATCAGCATGCCGCCCGCGCTGCCGCCATGGGCGACGATCCGGCCCTGGGCGGTGTAGCCCGCCTCGATCAGCGCCCGGCCGCAGGCCACGAAATCGGTGAAGGTGTTCGGCTTCTTCTCGCGCTTGCCGTCGAGATACCAGTTCCAGCCCTTCTCGGTACCGCCGCGGACATGGGCGATGGCGTAGACGAAGCCGCGATCGACGAGGCTGAGCAGGTTGGTGCGAAAGCCCGCCGGCATCAGCGTGCCGTAGGAGCCGTAGCCGTAGAGCAGCAGCGGCGCCGAGCCGTCGAGGCTGAGCCCGCGGCGGTGCAGGAGCGAAATCGGCACGCTCTCGCCGTCGGGTGCGGTCGCGAACAGGCGCCGGGTCACGTAGTCGGCGGGCTCGTGGCCGCTCGGCACGCTCTGGCGCTTGCGCAGGATGCGGGCGCGGGTGACGCAATCGTAGTCGTAGGTCTCGGCCGGCGTCGTCATCGACGAATAGCTGAAGCGGATCCGCGCCGTCTCGAACTCGTAGCCCGGCAGCAACCCGAGCGAGTAAGCTTCCTCGGCAAAGGAGACGGTGTGCTCCTCGCCCTTCATGTCGCGCACGACGATGCGCGGCAGGGCGTTCTCCAGTTCGAGCCGCACGAGGTGATTGCCGAGCACGTGCAGGTGCCGGATCATCACGCCGGGCCGGTACGGCACCGCGTCGCGCCAGTTCTCGCGCGCGGTGGCGTCGAGGGGGCAGGTGACGATCTTGAAGTCCACCGCGCCGTCGGCATTCGTCAGGATGACGAGGTACGAGCCCCAATGCTCGACCGAATAGATCAGCCGCTCCTCGCGCGGTGCGACACAGGCCAGCGCGCCCTCGTCGTCGGCGCGATCGAGCAGGTAGACCTCCGATGTCTCGTGGTCGCTCGCCGTGACCGTAAGGTAGGTACCCGACTGGGTGCGGCCGATGTTCACGAAGAAACCCGGATCGGATTCCTCGTAAACGGTCGTGTCTTCCGCCTGATCGGTGCCGAGGCGGTGGCGCATGACGCGGGCCGGACGGTGGTTCTCGTCCAGCGCCACGTAGAAGAAGGCGGTGCCGGAAGCGTTCCACACCGCGTCGCCGGCAGTCGACTCGACCCGCTCGGCGCGGTCCTCGCCGGTGTCGAGGTCACGCACGCGGATGGTGTGGAGTTCCGAGCCCTTGGTGTCGACGCCCCAGGCGAGCAGGCGGTGGTCGTCGGAATGGGCTGCTCCGGCGATCTCGAAGAAGGCGAGGCCCTCGCCCTCCCGGTCGCCGTCGAGCAGGATCTGCTCACCAATCTCGCCGTCCTCCGGCTCCTCGGCGATGCGGTGGACGGTGCGCGGACGGCGGCAGACCAGCGGATGCTGTCCGCCATCGCGGTGGCGGGAATAATAGGCAAAAGGTCCGTCGGGCTCGGGCACCGAGGCATCATCCTCGCGGATGCGCCCGCGCATCTCGGCGACCAGGGTTTTGCGCAGGTCGGCCGCGCCGCTGAGCGCAGCCTCGGCATAGGTGTTCTCGGCTTCGAGATAGGCGCGGATGTTGGGGGCCAGCGCCGACGGGTCCTTCAGCACCGCACGCCAGTTCTCGGCCTTGAGCCATGCGAACGGGTCTTCGACGCGCTGGCCGAAGAGGTCGAAGGCGTGCGGGCGTGTCTCGGCAACGGGTGCCTCGGACGGCAGGGCGAAGGGGGGTGGCTCGAAGGTCATCGCCGGACTCCGGTGGGAACGCTGAATGGGACGCTTGAGAAAAAACGCGTGAGATATCAGGCGGTGTGCCGCGCGGCGGCCGTGGCCGCAAGGCTGGCAAATGCGCCGCCCCCTTGCCACGCCTCTGCTGCTCCACGCCGCGGCGCGGGTGCGAACGCAGCGGATGGACCGTCCCGGTCTCAGAGATATCGAGCATTCACGACAAATTGTGCACGTCCCAGATGGCGAAGGGTCCGTTCAGTTGTGCATACCCGTCCTGTCTTGCAGGTCTAATTTGGATGTTCTAGGTAGAACCCGTGACTGCGGGGGCGTCACGCCAAACCGAAATCAAGCGGCATCATTGCACAGGCCGATAGGTACCTGTCCGTTTCCATCTTCAAGCCGGATGACGGGCCGGATCGATTGCGCGCGATGCACCGCCAAGGGACAGCCAAGAACATGAACGAAACCGAGACGCCGGTCGATTACGTCGCTCTCACGGCCGATATCGTCGCCGCCTATGTGAGCAATAACCCGGTGCCGGCCGCCGAACTCGCCGGTCTGATCGGCAGCATCCACGGCGCCCTGATCCAGGTCGGAACCGGCCGCACCGGCGCTCCGCAGCCCGTGGCCCAGGAGGCGCTCCAGCCGGCCGTTTCGATCAAGAAGTCGATCCAGCCGGACTATCTCGTCTGCCTGGAAGACGGGCGGACCTTCAAGTCGCTGAAGCGGCACCTGCGCGCCAAATACAACCTTTCCCCCGAGCAGTATCGCGCCAAGTGGGGCCTGTCGCCCGACTACCCGATGGTAGCGCCGAACTATGCCAAGGCTCGCTCCGACCTCGCCAAGGCGATCGGCCTCGGTCAGGTGCGGCCGGGCTACGAGGCAGCCGCCTGAGGTTTCTTCCGCCGCCCCTCACGAAACGCAGGCTGCGCCGCCCTGTTCAGGCCTGGCGCAGCGGCGGTTCGTGCGGGGGGGGGGGGGGGGCCATGGGGGAACAAGTTTTCCAAAAAAAAAACGGGGGAAGCGCCAACCCTCGGCTCTTTGCCTTTCACCTGGGGGGCGACCGCCCCCCCGAAAACTTCGCAAAACCAACGAAACCCCCCCCCGGGGGGCCCCCCCCCCGGGCTCGCGCCGGGGCCGCCCCTACGTATCCCTTCAAGCAGGGGGGATACGGGGTGCGCGGCAAGGCCGAGGACGAGAGCGCAGAGACCGGAAAACCACCCCCACCAAGCCC
>NZ_JAKSYB010000030.1:0-60216 GCF_022829505.1 Methylobacterium sp. J-043
GAAGCCCAAGACGCCAGAGAGCCCCTGGGCGGTGACGGGCCTGTACTTCTACGACAATGGGGTGCTCGACATCGCCGCCGAGGTGAAGCCCTCGGAGCGGGGCGAGCTCGAGATCACCTCCGTCAACCAAGCCTATCTCGAACGCGGCCAGCTCCATGTCGAGCGGATGAGCCGCGGCTACGCTTGGCTCGACACCGGCACGCATGACAGCTTGCTGGAAGCGGGCGAGTTCGTGCGCGTGCTGCAGCGCCGGCAGGGGCTTCAGGTCGCCTGCCTCGAAGAGATCGCCTACCTGCAGGGCTTCATCGGCCGCGAGCAGTTGCAGGCGCGCGGCGAGCTGTTCGCCAAGACCAGCTATGGCCAGAACCTGCTGCGCCTCGCCCGCGAAGGCCGCCGCGCCGATCAGGACTTTTGAAGGACACGCTTCAATCGCGTCACTACGAGAGCATCGTCCCGAAAGGTGACTGCCGGCTTTCGGAAAGGACGATGCTCCAGGCGAAGCCGAAGCGGTCCAGCGCGCCGATTGCTCCGGCAAGGTCGCGCCGGTGGATCGCTTCGGCTTCGCCTTGCGATGACGGGTGGGGTGCCGTCGTCTTCGGTCCGGAGCCGCGTCAGCGCTCGCCCTGAATGAGTACGGCTCCGGTATAGGTCTCGGCGACCTCGCAGAACGGCACGCCGCCCGCCGTCAGCACCGCCTCGACGGAAAACAGCGGCTCGCCGGGCCCCGGCAGGCCGCCGGATTCGGGGCGCCACAGCATCGTCAGCGAGCGGTTGCGCCGGCTCGGACCCAGCGGGCGCACGACGTGGCCGAAGGGGGCTTGCGTGCCGTCCAAAGCCGCGTTCATCGCGGGCGTCAGGCGGCTCGGAACGTACCAGTTGTCGGCCTCGGACAGAACGTGGGTGCCGCAGGTGAGCCGCACCCGGCGGTAGCGCACGGGCTCGTCCGGGCCGACGGCCAGCCGCTCGCGCCGGTCGGCACCGGGGGCCTTGTCCGGGACGGGGACGCGCACCGCGACGATCTGCGGATCGGGGCTGAGCCCGCGCTCGGCGCACCACGCTTCGAGAACGGCGGTGGCGCTCGGCGCGGCGAGAAGGTGGGCGCTCAGCGTTTCGATCAAGGCGCGCGCCTCGGACCCATCCTGCGCCTCTCGGCTTGCGTCGGGAGCGACCTCGGAAGCTTGCGCCCGCGCGCTGCCCGCGTCGGCGGGCGGCACGGTGGCACCGAGCGCCGCGAGACCCACCGTCAGCATCCGTGTCGCCGTCCGCTCCATCGTGCAGCGCAATACGTCGATGGCGGGCAAAGGTCCATCGCGCCGGGCGACCGGTTCCCGATTCGCTGGCTACTTAGAGCCGGATCTGCTCATTCTGAAACGGCCAAGTCGGTTTCGTATCCAGCAGCCTCGATGTAGTTCCGGCACTCGGTCGCGGTGAAGTGCTTGAGCGTCTCGCGGATGGCGGCGTGGAGGTCGTCGACGGTGCGAGCGGCAGCGGTTCGCAGCCGGCCTTTCAGTTTGGCGAAGGCTTGCTCGATGGGATTGAAGTTCGGGCTGTAGGGCGGAAGGTAGAGCAGCCCCACGCCGGCTTTGGCCAAGCGCTGTCGGATGCCGGCGACCTTGTGAGCAGGCAGGTTGTCGAGGATGAGCGTGTCGCCCGGCCGCAGCTTGGGCACGAGCACCTGCTCGACGTAAGTGCGGAAGCGCTGGCCGTTCATGGCGCCGTCGAGAAGCCAAGGAGCGACGATGCCACTCGTGCGCAGACAGGCGGTGACGGTGGTCGTTTTGTAATGCCCATGAGGGACGGCAACCCGACAGCGCTGTCCGCGCGGTGCACGCCCGTAGCGGCGGGCCATGTTGGTCGCGGTGGCGGTCTCGTCGAGGAAGACGAGGCGGTCGGGATCGAGTTCGTCCTGCGCCCCGAACCAGTCTTCGCGCTCGGCCTTCACATCCGGCCGCTGCTGCTCGGCGGCGTGGGCTGTGTTTTTTTGCGCGTGATGGCGTGGCGTTTGAAGAAGCGCGACAGGCCGCTCTGGCTGACCGTGATGCCGCGGTCGGCCAAGGCGTCGCGGAGTTCCCACAGGAAGAGGGTCGGCCGCTCCTCGTAGAGGGCCCGGATCACGTCGGCCTGCGCCTCGACCCTGTACGAGCGCTGATCGCCGCCGCGTGGCTTGGGTGCGACATCCCCTGTCTCGCGCATCTGCCCGCACCAGCGGCTCGCGCTCGCCACGCTCACGCCGAAGCGTTCGGCCGCCTTGTGCTGTGATGTCCCTGCCGCCACCGCGGCCACAACGCGCTCACGCAGATCGACCGATAGGGTCGAGGCCATGGATTGGCTCCCAAACCTCCCCAACCCATGCGCCTCACAGCCGTTCCAGATCGCTCGGATGGCGCTCTAATTCCAATGCAAAGAGAGTGTCCATCGAGGCTCTGAACGCACGGCTGGCCGACGGCATCGATCTCGCCCTGGCAATCAAGCAGGCTCACTGGAACCTCAAGGGACCGCAGTTCATCGGCATCCACCTGATGCTGGACGGTTTCCGCACCGAGATCAGCGGCCTCAACGACAAGGTGGCCGAGCGGGCCGTGCAGCTGGGCGGCACGGCACTGGGAACGGCACAGGTCGTGGCGGGATCGACCAAGCTGCCCGCCTACCCGACTGGCATCTACGCCATAGCCGACCACATCGCCGCACTGATTGATAGCTACGCCGCCTACGCCAACGCGGTGCGCGAGAACATCGACGAGACGGACGAAGCGGGCGACCCTGACACGGCGGACCTGTTCACCGAGGTGTCCCGTGCCGTCGACAAGCAACTCTGGTTCCTTGAAGCCCACGTCCAAGAGCCGACGGGCCAGATGCGCGACGGCGACGCTTGCAAATGAGGAACACCCCACCCCTCCGTTGCCGACCCAACGGAGGGGCGGTCAGGAGCAAGGAAGCTCCATCGTCTTGTCGGCCAAGTCGGCTTGGCCGACGCTAAGTTCACCGACGGCGATAGGGCGCGCTACCGACCGGCTTGGCCTCCCACCTAGCTAAGCTTCGGCTGCCCGTTGGAAGCCGAGAGGCCGCCGTCCACTGGCAGGTTCACCCCGGTGACGAAGCGCGCGTCCTCGCTCGCTAGGAAGGCGATGACCCCGCTGATATCGTCTGGCTGGGCGCCCCGTCCCATCGGGATGCGTTCGTTGAACTTGGCCACGAGCTCGGGCTGATCCTGCATGCCGGCGGTGAACGGCGTGTAGACCAGCGTCGGGTTGACCGCGTTCACACGGACGCCATGGGCCGCCTCGTCCATCGCCACCGCGCGGGTGAAGTTCGTAACCGCCCCCTTGGCTGCGCAGTAGAAGCTGTGGTTCCAGTCGCCGCCGAGCCCGGAAACAGACGAGACGTTGACGATGCACCTGCGGCTCTCGCGCAGGTGCGGCAGGGCGAACCGCGTCATGTAGAAGACGCCGTACAGGTCGGTCTCGATGATCGTCGAAAAGTCCCCGATGTCGCCTTCGTCGACACGACCGAGGTGGTCCTTTCCGGCATTGTTGATGAGGACGTCGAGGCGGCCAAAGCGCTCGATTGCGGCCGCGACGACCTCCCGGCACCGGTCGGCGTTCGAGAGGTCGGCGACCCGGGCGAGCGTCCTGTCCGCCCTGATCCCGGCGGCGACCCGGTCAAGGCCTTCACCGTTCATGTCGGCGAGCAAGAGGCTTGCCCCTCCTCGCCGAAGCGGCGTGCGGCGGACTCGCCGATGCCGGACGCGGCACCCGTGACCAGGACGACCTTGTTCGAGAAACGTGACATCGCGATTCCTGAATTTGGACGCCGGGCAACCCGCCCGACGCCTTGACGAAGGGCGGTCTCAGGCGCTGCGGGCCTGGTCCGGATGGCGTCCCTCGGCGAACTCCTCGACGATCTTGGCGCAGAAGGCCGGCAGGTCCTTCGGGTTGCGGCTGGTGACGAGGCCCTTGTCGACCACCACCTCCGCGTCGACCCATTCCCCGCCCGCGTTGCGGATGTCGGTCTTCACGGTCGGGAACGAGGTCAGCTTGCGCCCCTTCACGACGTCGGCCTCGACCAGGGTCCAGGGCCCATGGCAGATGACGCCGACCGGCTTGGCCTGCTGGAAGAAGTCCCGCACGAACTTGACCACGGCCTCGCTGCCGCGGAGCTTGTCGGCCCCGACGCTGCCGCCGGGGATGACGAGACCGTCGAAGTCCGAGGCGAACACGCCGTCTATGGCCTTGTCGACCGGGTACTTACCGGCGGGGTCGAGGTCGTTGTTGACCGTCTCGGCCTCGCCCGCCTTGAGCCCGACCACCGTGACCGTCGCCCCGGCCGCGAGCAGCGCCTCGCGGGGCTTGGTGAACTCGGGCTCTTCCGTCCCACGGGGGGCGATCAGGATGGCGATGGTCTTGCCCTGAAGGGTCATGGGTCATTCCTCTCTGCGTGATGTGGGAAGGGGTAAGCTCAGGCCGGGATGCTCTCGGGCGAGGCGGTGTTCTCGGCGGTCACGCCGTTCTCCCGATGGCGGAAGTCGCTCAGCGCCCGGTAGACCTGGAGCCGCGCCCGCATGATCGACCCGAGGGGGCGGTGCGCCGAGAGGCTGTGCGCGGGGCGGAAGGTCATCACCTCGTCAAAGTAGCGAACCCGCTCGGGGGAATAGGCGTCCTGCCGGGGCAGGCGGACCGTCGCCACCGTGCGGTACGGGCTGATCGAGACCGGCCAGTCGACCGAGGAATCCTCGATGGGCTGGCGCTCGGCATCGGCCCAGAGCTGCGCCTTGAGCTCGAACACCACGTCGTCGTCCCGAAAGAACGCGACCGTGGCATGCCGGAAGCCGTCCTCGTCCCCGTGCGGGTCGAGGCGCCATTCGGCGAGGTCCCGCTGCGCCTGCGTCGCGGGCACCGCTCCGAGCTTGGCGACATAGTCGCCGAACCGCATCGGCGCTTGGCTGAAGTAACTGTCGGCGAGCGGATGGCTGTACGGATGGCCGAAGAAGTCGGCCATGGCGCTCTCCGTGCCGAAGGCATGCAACACCCGGTTGAGGTTGCGCGCGGTGGCGGCGACCGCGCTCTTCACGCCCTCGGGCAACCCGGTCGCCTTGCCGATTACGGTTCCGTCGCGCAGGAACCCGGCCGCGGTCCCGGACGGGAAGGTCGTGCCGGTGGCGAGCACAAAGTCCTGGGTCTCCACATCGTGCCCGGGAAGCTTCTCGCCGGGCACGCCGAACACCTTGATCGACATGCCCCGGTGGGTGGACACCCGGTCGCCGAGGGTCTCGCCGGGACCCTGGGCGAAACGTACAGCCACCTTGTGCGTACCCGGGGTCGCGAACAGGCCCTGGGCCAGTTCCGGCGGCAGGCCGGCGGCAACCGTCAACTCGCCCGTGACGCAGGCCGAGCTCTTGGCGTGGCTAGCGCGCACGGCATGGTGCTCGCGCTTCTCCACCGTCTGCGACTGCTGGGTCATACCCTTGATAATGCCGTCGATGGTCTCCTGCTCGTTCGGGGCGGGCTGCTCGATGTCGGGCGCGAAACGCAGGTAGGTCATGCTCGTCCTTCAATTTCCGCCTCGCCCCCGGGGCAGGGGCAGAGGGGCTGCCGAGCTTCATCGAATGCGCGCCTCTCAGAAGCGGCACCGTTCGAGGCATGAGGCCACACGGTCGGGAATGCGGGTCCAGGCGGACCGTCGCCCTGACAAACGCCAGCCGGCTCGGACGTTCCCAACGGGTCGTTCACGGGCAATTGAGCGGCGCGCAATCCGGAACGCCGATCCGTCGGGCATGTTCTGTCCCGAGATGAACGACGAAGGACGCGAGACCTTGCAAGCACCTATCCGCTACAGCGCCGACGTCGAGGATGTGAAGCCCGACGAGTATCGGACCATCGAGCAGCTCAATGCGACCTTCGACACAATCCTGGAGACCGTCGCGAACGATTCCGGCCACGCCGTCCGCTCGGTCCACGCCAAGTCGCACGGCATCCTGGAGGGGACGCTGACAATCGACGCAGGGTTGCCGCCTGAGCTCGCGCAAGGGCTGTTCGCGACGCCGGGCGAGCACAAGGTCTACATGCGCATGTCGACCAACGCGGGCGACATCCTGCCGGACGCGGTCTCGCTTCCCCGCGGCCTGGCCCTCAAGGTCCTGGACGTCGCCGGAGAGCGCCTGCCAGACGCGGAAGGGACGACGCAGGATTTCGTCATGGTCAACGGCCCGGTTTTCCAGGCACCGAACGCCGAGAAGTTCCTTGGCAGCCTCAAGCTGCTGGCCAAGACCACCGACCGGATCGAGGGCGTGAAGGTTGCCGCCTCCACCGTGCTGCGGGGGGTCAACAAGGCGCTGACCGCGGTTGGTATCGAGAGCCCGACGCTGGGCTCGCTCGGCGGCGCGCCGAACGTCGATCCGCTCGGCGAGACCTACTACAGCGTCACCCCGTTCCGGTACGGCGATCACATCGCCAAGCTCTCGGTCGCTCCCGTTGCTCCGGCGCTTAAGGCGCTGACCGGGACCGAGATCGACGCCTCTGGACGCCCGGATGCGATCCGAGAGACCGTGCGGTCGGAGATGGCCGGCATCGAGGGTGTCTGGGAGTTCCGGGTGCAGCTCTGCCGCGACCTAGAACGACAGCCGGTCGAGGACCCCACGGTGCAGTGGGACGAGAAGGAGGCGCCGTTCCAGCGCGTCGCCACCATTATCGTCCGGCCGCAGGACAGTTGGGACGCCGAGCGCGTCGATGCCGTGAACGAGCGCATGCGTTTCGCGGTATGGACCGGTCTCGCCGCGCACCGGCCGCTCGGCAACATCAACCGTGCCCGCAACGCACCCTACAGGCACTCGGCCGAGTTCCGGCAGCGCTTCAACGGCTGCCCGATCCACGAGCCGGCCAGTAGCTGAGGGAGACTGTGATGCGAAGCCCCGGGACGCTCGCCGCGGTGGCGGCGCTCACCATGACTTGCATAGGCACGGTTTGGGCGGAGGAGCCGGCTCGGACGCCGCTGACGCCGTTCAACGTCACCATCCGGGTCTTCGACCCCACGAAGGGCATTGAGGGAGGCCAGGACTACGTGCTGCCGGTCGACAGTCCCGACGCCGAGCATGCCATCGCCTCGACGACCGCGAACGCGGCATCTTTCACGAGGAAGACGGAGGGCGGGAAGCCACTGCCCGTCGCCTTCACATGCATCAAGGTCGAGCCGCGCTGAGGGATGTGAGCTATGTCGATGGAAACGAATAAGGACTTGGTCCGCGCCTACTTCACGGCATTCCGCGACCGGGACGCGGCGTGGTGGCAGCGCTTCATCGCCCCGGATTTCGTGCGCCACGACCCTGGCCTCGCCTTCGAGGTCAGGGGCCCGGCGGGGGTCGCCCGGCTCGGCGAGGTGCTGCACGGCGCCTTTTCGGACATCGAGATGCACATCGCCGAGGTCATCGCGGAGGGTGACCGGGTGCTGACGCGATTGCGCTTCACCGGGCGGCACACGGGCGAGTTCGAGGGGACCCCGGCCACCGGCACCACGGTCGACATTGCGGTCATGGACTACTTCCGCATTGCGGACGGGCAGCTTGTCGAGCACTGGGCGCTCATGGACAACCTCTCTATGCTGAAGCAGATCGGCGCAGTGGCCCCCTGAGGGCACACACAGCCTCGTCCTCGTGATCTTCGGGGTGAGGCGGCTCGCCCCCGAGCTACGTCAGGGTTGTAGGATGCCGCAGGTGTCGAGAGCAGCGAGGGCGGCAAGCTATTCCCTCAAATGCTGGGCCGTGTGGAAGGTCTGAGCCGAAGGCAACCGTCGCTGAGGCGGACGGTTGACCGGGGTGGCAATCGAGGGACGGGGGCGGAGACTCGGCAACCCGCGCCGTCGCCAAGGGGAATCGCGTTGGCCCAGCTCAACGGAAGCGTATCGGCTCCGCCCGATTTGGGCGTGCTTCTCGCCGCCGTCGAGGCATCAGGTGAGGCCATCATCATCACCACGGCCGACCTGGACGAGCCCAGGCCCCGCATCGAGTTTGCCAACCCCGCCTTCCTGCGCATGACCGGGTTAGAGGCGCACCAGATCCTCGGAAGGACACCCCGCCTCCTTCAGGGACCGGACACGGATCGCGCAGTCCTGGACCGGATGCGCGCGGCGCTCGCGGCCGGCGAGCCGTTCCGGGGCAAGGCGGCGAACCACTGCAAGGACGGCACGACCTACGTGGTCAAATGGCTGATCACCCCGGTGCGCGGATCGGATGGCCGCATCGCTCACTAAGTCTCCACCCAGCGCGACGTCACCGAACGACGGGCCTACGAGGACCGGCAGGCGCTGATAGTGCGCGAACTCCATCACCGGAGTGAAGAACACCCTCGCCACGGTGTAGGCCGTGGTAAACGCCACCGTCCGCTCGTCGCTCACCATCCCGGAGTTCACCCAGGCGCTGTCTGAGCGCATCACGTCGCTCGCTCGGACGCACGCCCTGATCACGAAGGACCTCGCCCAGGTCGCCTCGTTCGACGGGCTGCTGGGGGGCCGAGCTCGGGCCCTACGACGAGCGCGGGCGCCTGAGCCTGGAGGGACCGAAGGCCGTCCTGCCCTCCGAGCTCGCGGTGCCGGTCGGCATGGCCCTGCACGAGCTCACCACCATCAACGGCAGCAGTTGGCCTTCAAGCGGCCATTCCAGTGTCTTCGGTCGGAGGTCCGCTCATGGCGCACAGCCGAATAAGTTGAGCGCGAACTCCTGACCCCAAGCGGACTCTGGGATGACGGCCGCTGAAGGACCGGATGGGGTGGGGAGCGGGCATTCGACCGAGGGGCCGCAAGGGACCGCATCGCCACTGGAAGCAGACGTTCGCTGTGACGCAGAGGCGCGGGCCTGGGCTCGCAGCGCTCCGCTCAACTGCGCAGTCGCGCAACATTATTTCATTTGAAATAACGCCGAAGCCTCTGAGGAGTTTGCCAAAGACGTTCGGCAGCGGTTTCAGCCGAAATTACTGTCAAGGTGACACATGTCGCAAATGGTCATCTTTGCTTGCTCCTATGTTGTAGAGGAAGGGGTATTTCTTTGTTAGTTTGTAACTAGAAATTAACTCGCAATAATTCCTACCTGTTGCGGAGAATTCCTATGAGAGCACTGGTTTGGCACGGCACTGAGGATATCCGCTGCGATACGGTCCCCGACCCCAAGATCGAGGATGAGCGCGACGCGATCATTAAGGTGACCACCTGCGCGATCTGCGGTTCGGATCTGCACCTCTACGACCACGTCATGCCCGGCATGGAGAAGGGCGACGTGATGGGCCACGAGTTCATGGGTGAAGTCGTTGAGATGGGAAAAGGGGTCAACGGCGCTCTTAGGAAAGGCGAGCGCATCGTTGTGCCGTTCACGATCATCTGTGGCGAGTGCGACCAGTGCAAGCGCGGCTACTTCTCCGTCTGCGAACGTTCGAACCGCAACAAGCATGTCGCCGACAAGGTCTTCGGACACACCACTGCGGGTCTATTCGGCTACACCCACCTCACCGGTGGCTACCAGGGCGGACAAGCCGAGTACGTCCGCGTGCCGTTTGCCGACAAGACCCACATCAAGGTGCCGGAGCACCTGAGCGACGAGCAGGTGCTGTTCCTCGGTGACATCTTCCCGACCGGCTGGCAGGCGGCGGTGCAAGCCGATATTCAGCCGACCGATACGGTTGCGATCTGGGGCGCCGGTCCGGTCGGCCAGATGACGTTGCGTTCCGCGCTTCTTCTCGGAGCCAAGCAGGTAGTCTGTATCGACAGCGTGCCGGAGCGCCTTGAGATGGCACGCGCGGGTGGGGCTATCACGATCGACAATTCGCAGGAGAGCGTGGTCGAGCGCCTCAATGAGTTGACCGGTGGCAAAGGTCCGGAGAAGTGCATCGATGCTGTCGGCATGGAGGCGCATTCGCCCCGGGCTCTGGAACACGCATACGACCGACTGAAGCAAGCTGTGATGCTGGAGAGCGACCGCGCCGCGGTGCTGCGCGAGATGATTTATGTCTGCCGGCCCGCTGGCATTCTCTCGATCCCGGGTGTCTACGGCGGCCTAGTCGACAAGCTGCCGATGGGAGCTCTGATGAACAAGGGGCTGACCATCCGCACGGGGCAGACCCACGTGAACCGGTGGACGGATGACCTCGTCAAGCGCATCGACGAGGGACAGATCGACCCCTCCTTCGTCATCACCCACCGGGTCGGGCTCGATCAAGGGCCCGAGATGTACAAGACCTTTCGCGACAAGAAGGACAACTGCATCAAGGTTGTACTTCGGCCCTGATTGGCTCCGTCGCTCGCCGTGCTGCGGCGGGCCTGCCACGCCTACCTCATTGCGGAACTGAGGAAGTCTGCATGTCCAATGCCATACCTCACCGCGACAGGGACCGCGCGCCCGTGACCTCTTCCCTGCCGAGTTACCTCACCTCGGACCCGCGCCGTAGACCGGATCCCGCAACCAGGGAACTCGCCCAAGGTCTGGGCTGGTTTTCGATCGGCCTCGGTCTGACTGAAGTAACGTTCGGCGGTGCCATGGCCCGCTGGCTCGGAATGCCGCGCGCGGCCCCGGTCATCCAGGCCTACGGGGTGCGCGAACTCATACAAGGTGCCGGGATCTTGGGCTCGCGAGATCCGACACCGTGGATCTCGGCACGTGTCGCGGGAGACGCGCTCGACATCGCCACCGTCCTGCCAGGGCTTGAGGGCCATAATCCGCACAAGGACAACGTGCTGATCACCCTCGTGGCTTTGATCGGCGTGACAGCCATAGACGTGATCTGTGCGCAAAACCTTTCCGGGGCGCCTCTCAACCCTTCCCAGAAGATCCAGCAGGATTACCGCCGCCGCAGCGGCTTTCGCCGTCCCGCGAAGGCAATGCGAGGGGTGGCACGCGACTTCAAGCCGCCCCCTGATATCATCGGACCGGAGGCAATGCGTCCCTGGACACTGACCAACGCCTGAAGCTCAGAAGGATGGCGAGCATGATGCTGCCTATCCTTGAACAGGCGTTGGGCGCGCTCGGCATGGGCCTCGTCCTCGCCGATATTTTCCTGACGGTCCTCTATGCGCGCATCGGGACAGGCCTGATCGCGGACAGGGTTGCCCATCTCACCTGGGCAATCTTCCGTCGTGCCGCCGGTAGGTTCGGGCAGAGGCGGGACGCCGTGCTCTCCTTCTGCGGCCCGGTCATCCTCATCGCCTACGTCCTGCTCTGGGCACTGGGGCTGACCCTCGGAGCCGGCCTGATCATCCACCCCGCGCTCGGGACCGCCGTTCGAGCGAGCACCGGGGAGACGCCGGCCGACTTCATGACCGCCCTCTATGCCGGCGGTAGCAGCATGGCGATCGTAGGAGCTAGCGACTTTAAGCCGGTCACGGACGCCTATCGCGCCCTCTATCTCGTGAACTCGCTCGTTGGGATGTCGGCGACGTCGTTGGTTCTTACATACGTCATGCAGGTTTACAGCGCGCTTCGGCAGCGCAACGCGCTCGGATTGAAATTGCATCTATTGGCGGGTGAAACGTCGGATGCCGCCGAACTCCTGGCGCGGCTCGGGCCACAGGGGCAGTTCAGCTCAGGTTACAGCCACTTAGCCGACGCCGCGGCATCCATGGCCGAAATGAAAGAGACGCACCACTTCTATCCTGTGCTGTTCTACTTCCGCTTCCGGCAGCCTTTCTACTCGGTCTCAGCACAGGCATTTATCGCTCTCGACACCGTGTCACTGATCCGCAGTGGGATCGCAGACCGGCAGGCGGCATGGCTGAAGGAAACCGCCGCTGTGGATGCAATCTGGCGCGTTGCCATGCTGCTCGTCGTCACGCTTGAAACGACGTTCTTACCGGGAGACCCGCCCGCTCCAGCCGACGTGAACAACGTTGAGAGCGAGGCTTGGTGCAACCGCTTCGCAGCGGCTCTCAGGCGCCTTTCGGCAGCTGGCGTAGAAACAATGCCCAACGAGGCAGGGGCGGAGACTTACCTCGCGCAAAGGGCACAATGGCAGCCGCATATCGCGCGACTGGCACCCGCGATGGCCTACCACATCCACGACTTCGAACCCGGCGGCCAGAAGCGCAGATGATGCGCTGATGATGTGCTGTGGCCCGGACGGTGGGTGAGCTCTTTCAGTGGAATGGGTCGACACTCTGGAACGTCACCACCCTTGAAGCTCCAGAACTAATTGCAACTACCAAGCCCCTCCGTCTCGCCGGCAGAGGCCACGGAGGTCCGCTGTGCCTTCGTTAGTAGCCCTTCATTGCTGGCATGCCGAACGGCTTCTCTGGGTCGGGTGCAGCGGTCCAGGCCCATTAACGCCAATGTCGGCTTGTGCTGCAGTGAACCGTCATTCGAGATTGGGCTTAGCAGCAGCATCGGGTTCCTCATCACGAGCTCCTCAACCCAGGAGCCTGTCATGCCCGAAGTCGTTGCCGTTCCCACCAGTACACGTGTTCCCTGGAACCGCGGCCGTATAGTCGGCCCCAAACCGCCCCTGAAGCCGAAGCACATCTGGGCCCTGCGCACGCGCTTACAGCTCGCCAACCGCACGCGAGATCTTGCCCTGTTCAACCTTGCCGTCGATAGCAAGCTGCGCGGGTGTGATCTCGTCGGCCTGCGCGTGAGCGACATCCACCTGGGCGACGCCGTGCGTCTCCGAGCGACTGTCTGCCAGCGCAAGACCGGCAGGCCGGTCCCGTTCGAGATCACCGAACCGACGCGCGAGGCTCTCACGGCTTGGCTGACTGCGCGCAAGTTGAAAGCCGGTGACTGGCTGTTTCCAAGCCGGAGTCGGCTTGGGGAGCATCTTACGACGCGCCATTATAGTCGGCTGGTAGACCGCTGGGTTGCCCTGATCGGCCTGGACCCTTCGGCGTTCGGCACGCACAGCCTGCGCCGCACGAAGGTCGCTCTGGTCTACAAGCGTACCGGCAATATCCGAGCCTGCCAACTGCTGCTCGGCCACACCAAGCTGGAGAGCACGGTTCGCTACCTCGGCATTGAGGTTGACGACGCGCTGATCCTCTCAGAGCAGACCGAAATCTGATCCAAGCGCCGCGGTCGAAATGGCCGCGGCGTGCCAGCAGGATGGCCGCCCCCAGGATGCCGAATGACCCCTTGCCGACATTCGAGTTGACAACGTCAAAGGTCCGGATGGCGTCGAAAGCCGCCATTCGAACCGAACAAGCTGAGCGTCAGGATCGCATCCTTTCCGAACTTTCCAATGCATATTATTCACTTTTTACTAAATGGTAAGCCAATTTATCACACGACGTCTCGAGATGATACTGAAGAATTTGTCGCAAATGTTTGGAAACGCGTCAGATAAAAGAATTTATTGTGCCGTAGATGATCAAAATAACGAAATATTGTTGTTGCCGACCAGCCTATGGCCATCGGGGTCACGGAGGTTGCTCCCGCCGGCCAGGACGATTCGGGTGGCCAGAGGCGAGCCGTCGGCGCAGGGGCTCGGGACCGTGCCCGGCGCGCGGTAGCACAGAAGCTCCAGATGCGGCGCCGCCCCGCCCGGCGGCGTGAGGCCGGTCACCTCGACGACCGGATCGTCGACCGCGTCCAGACGGGCCTGCTCCGGGCCCCGGTTCAGTCCCCGGCTCGCGACCCGGAACCCGAGGCCGGCATAGAAGGCGACGGCGCGCTCAGTGTCGGCGACCGTGATCGCCGTGTGGTCGATTCCGAGGAACAGGCCCGGTCGATCCCGCCAGATCGGCGGTACGGCCTCCGGCGGAAAGGCCAGGAGTTCGAGCGGGTGCCCATCGGGATCGCGGAACTTGAACGCGCTCACGCCGCCGGAACGCGCGGGCAGTCGCTCCGGCCCGGCCCGCGAGATTGGCGTCCAGCCGGGCACCTCGGAGAGATGCGCGTAGGCAGCCTCCATGTCCGCGACGACGAGGGCGCAATGCTGGAAGTCGGTGCCGTTGGAGGGCGCGGGCTCGCCCCCATGGTCGGAGGCGGGCGCGAGTTGAATCGTCTGTGCTCCGAGCGCGACGCCGCCCGCGGCGAGGCTGGCGCCGAAGGCCGCCGTATAGAAGGCGGCGGTGGCCGCCGGGTCCGGGCAGAGCAAGCGGATCGCGGCGATCCGCAAGCCGGTCATCGCCCGGCCCCCGGCAGCGGGGCGCCGCGGCGGTTGAGGAAGATCGCGAACACGCGCTGCGAGGCGGCGATGAACAGGCGGTTCCGGTGCACCCCGCCCCAGGTCAGGTTGGAAACGCGGTACGGCACTCGCACCTTGCCGAGGAGGCGCCCCTCCGGCGAGAGGCAGTGGACGCCATCGGCGGCGCTCGACCAGACATTGCCGTCCTCGTCCACCTTCATGCCGTCGCAGTAGCCCGGCGCGATTTTATGGAAGATGTCGCCGCCGTTAAGCGTGCCGTCCGCACCGACGTCGAACACGCGGATGTACTGGCGCGGATCGGGCCGGCTCTGGTCGCCGGTCTCTGAGACGTAGAGGCGCCGCTCGTCGGGCGAGAAGGCGAGGCCGTTCGGTCCGTCGAAATCGCCGGCCGCGACGCGGATGTCGCCGGTCGCGGGGTCGAAGCGGTAAAGGGCCGGCGGCTGCTCGGATTCCTGCCGGCCGCCCTCGTAATCGTTGGAAATGCCGTAGAGCGGGTCGGTGAACCAGATCGTGCCGTCCGATTTCACGATCACGTCGTTGGGCGCATTCAGCCGCTTGCCCGCGTGGCGATCGATGAGCCGCGTGACGCGCCCGTCGTGCTCGGTGCGATACAGGCATCGACCGTGATGCGAGCAGGCGATCAGTCGCCCCTCGCGGTCGCGGGTCTGCCCGTTGCCGTAATCCGAGGGCGCGCGGTAGATCGATAGGCCTTCCGCCTCGCTCCAGCGCATCGTGCGGTTTCGCGGCAGGTCCTGAAACAGCAGGCAGTTCCAGTCGCCCATCCAGACCGGACCCTCGACCCAGCGGAAGCCCGCGGCGATCTCCTCCAGCCCGGCATTGTCGAGCACGTAGCGCCGGAACCGGGGATCGTGGATCTCGAATCCGTCCATCGGCTCACCCGAACCGGCAGGGCGTGGTGCGTTCGCGCTTGGTGTCGAACTGCACCACCATCAGCACGGCGGGCGCGTCGCCGACCGTGCCGGACTTGTGCCCGGTCTTGCCGTCCACCGTGCGGCAGCCCTGGTCCTCGCCGAACGAAATCTCGCCCGGCCCCATCTCGATCCGGGTGCCGTCCATCGACTCGACGTACCAGCGCCCGCTCAAGGGGATGATCCATTGCGGCGCCGGATTCTCGTGCCACGTACCCTCCCAGCCGACGGGCTGGACCGTGATCATCGTGGTCATGCCGTCGTGGTGCTTCACGCCCTGCCATTGCGGCGAGGCCGGCGGCTTCATCGAGGCGAGATGGAACTCGGTCATCGCGCAGCGGACCTGACGGCTGATGCCGTCCGCGTCGGTGTAGAGGTGCCAGTAGGGCACGCTCGGCTTGTCGCCCGGCTCGCTCATCGACCTGTCTCCGGAATGGCTTGCTCGTAGGGATGCGTCGACCCGAACGGGTCGTGCAGGAAGGCTGCGACGCCCTGCGCACTCGGCCCGCCCCAGGCGAGCGCGAGGAAGCCGCCCGCCACGGCGAAGTTCTTGAGGAAATCCCAGAACGTCTCGCGGCCCTCGCTCGAGCCCCTCAGGCGGAAATCGGGCTTGCGCCAGAACGGTTTCCATAGCAGCGCCGTGACCATGCAATAGCCCGCGAGCACGAAAGCCGCGAAGCGGTCGGCGATGCCGGTGAGCACGCCCAGCGACATGGTCACCTCGACGAACAGCCCGGCGAGGATCAGCGCCATCGCGCGCGGACGCGAACGCGCGGCCTGCGCGGCTTGCCCGACCGCGGCGGAAAAATTCAGAACCTTGTCGAGGGCGCTGAACGGCAGGAACAGCAGCACCAGACAGGCTCGGGCCGCGAAGGCGGCGAACACCTCGAGGGTCATCCGGGTCTCCCGGTTTCGTCTTTCGGCTGCCAACGTCACTGGGCCGGTGCGGTTCGCGCATGTCTCGCATCAGTTTGGCGGTGGCACCTGCCTGGAACGGGGGGCGCCGCCGTCCGTTCACGCGTCGCAACGCGGAGCGAGGCGGATGAGCGACGACCGTTACGACGTGATCATCGTGGGCTCGGGGCCCGGCGGCGGCTCGGTGGCGTGGCGCCTCGCACGCACCGGCAAGCGGGTTCTCGTGATCGAGCGCGGCGACTACCTGCCGCGCGAGCGCGAGAACTGGGACACCGACGCGGTCTTCCGCAAGGCCCGCTATCAGGCGGACGAGACGTGGACCTCCTCCAACGGCGACGCGTTCAAGCCCGGTCTGCACTACTACGTCGGCGGCAATTCGAAGGTCTATGGTGGCGTGCTGTTCCGGCTTCGCGAGAGCGACTTCGAGGCGCAGCGCCACCCGGATGGCATCTCGCCCGAATGGCCGCTGAAATACGATGCCTTCGCGCCCTACTATCAGGCGGCCGAGGAGCTGTTCCAGGTCCACGGCGCCCGCGGCGAGGACCCGACCGAGCCGCCCGCGCCGCATCCCTACCCTAAGCCCGCGATCAGTCACGAGCCGCGCATCCAGAAGCTCGCCGACGACCTCGCCCGCACCGGCCATCATCCGTTCCACCTGCCGATGGGCGCGCTGATGGAGGAGGATGGCAGGGGCGGAACCCTGCCGCATTCGCCGCTGCTGCGCTGCGACCCGTTCGACGGCTATCCGAGCCTGACCAACGGCAAGGCGGATGCGCAGATCATCTGCATCGATCCGACGCTGGCCGCCCACCCCAACGTCACGCTCTTGCGCAACGCCTATGCCGAGCGCCTGCTGACCGATGCGGGCGGCGGCCGGATCACCGGCGTCGAGGTCACGATCGAGGGCCGAAGCCATACGCTCAGCGCCGACCTGTTCGTGGTCGCCTGCGGCGCGCTGTCGTCGGCACTGCTGTTCCTGCGTTCGGGCAACGACCGGCATCCGGACGGGCTCGCCAACCGCTCGGGCCAAGTCGGGCGCAACTACATGCGCCACAACAACACCACCGTGCTGGCGATCTCGAAGGACCCGAACCCGACGCAGTTCCAGAAGACGCTCGGGCTCAACGACTTCTACTACGGCCACGACCGCAGCCCGCTGAACGAGTGGGAATTTCCGCTCGGCCACATCCAGATGGTCGGCAAGTCCGATGGGATGCAGATCGAGGCGGAGGGGCTGCCGGGCTTCCTGCAATGGCTGCCGACGCGGCCGTTCGACTACATCGCCCGGCACTCGATCGATTTCTGGCTGACCTCCGAGGATCTGCCGCGGCCGGAGAACCGCATCCACTACCGCGATGGCCGGGTGCATCTCGACCTGACGGCGACCAACGCGGAAGCCCAGGCCCGGCTGCGCGAAAAGCTGCGCAGGCTGTGCGACAGCCTCGACATCCACCCGCACCTGTTCGACCGCACGCTCTATCTCGGCAAGGACACGCCAATCGGCGGCACGGCGCATCAGGCCGGCACCCTGCGCTTCGGGCTCGATCCGGACAGTTCCGTGCTCGACCTCGATTGCCGGGCGCACGGCATCGACAACCTCTACGTCACCGATGCGAGCTTCTTCCCCTCGATCGGCGCCGTGAACCCGACGCTGACCATCATCGCCAACGCCCTGCGGGTGGCCGACGGGATCGCGGCGCGGCTTTAGCGCATCGTCCCGGATATCGGATCCGGGACGATGCGCTAGGTTGTTGTGCCGCATTGGCTTTTTCCGCAAACCGGTTCCCACCGTTCGGGCCGGTGCTTGAGGCCGGTCCAACCATGGAGGCGAACCTCTGACCACGAACCGGAATGGACGAGGCCGCGATGCCTGAGGCCACCCCCGCGCACACGCTTCCCGGCGGAGCGGTCCGCCGGGGCCGGTCGCTTCGGCGCCTCCCGTCATGCCTGTGTGTCCTCGCGCTGCTGCCGCTTGGCGGGTGCGGCGTCCTCGATCACGGCATGCTCGGGGCCGCCGGCCCGGTCGCCGACCAGACACGCAGCCTGTTCCTGCTCGTCTGCGCGATCATGGTCCTCGTCGCCGCCCCGGTGATGCTGCTGACACCGATCTTCGCGTGGCACTACCGGCTATCGAACACGAAGAGCGCCTACCGCCCGCAATGGGGGTTCAACTGGCCGCTCGAAGGCCTGATCTGGATCCCGCCGACGATCATCGTGATCGTGCTCGCGGTGTTCCTGTGGCGCGACACGCACGCGCTCGATCCCTACAAGCCGCTCGCCTCGCCGCATCAGCCGGTCGAGGTGCAGGTGGTGGCGTTCGATTGGAAATGGCTGTTCATCTATCCCGGTGAGGGCGTGGCCAGCGTCAACGAACTCGCCTTTCCCGCCGACCGTCCGGTCCATCTCAGCCTGACGAGCGCCACGGTCATGCAGTCGTTCTTCGTGCCGCGAATCGCCGGGCAGATCTACGCGATGGCCGGCATGACGACGCAGTTGAACCTCGCGGCGCACGCGCCCGGTCGCTTTCGCGGCGAGAATACGCAGTTCAACGGCACGGGCTTCCAGAACCAGAAATTCGCGGTCCTGGCGCAGTCGAACGACGACTACGCCGGCTGGCTCGCGCGGGCCCGCGCGGGCGGCAGGACCCTCGACGGGGCCGCCTACGCGTCCCTGACCGCCCGCTCGATCCAGCCCGAACCGATCCTGTTCGGTTCGGTCACGCCGGGCCTGTTCGGGTCGATCCTCTCCCGGCACGCGCCCGGCATGCACGCCGCCCACGGACATCACCCCCAATGAGCGAAGACGGCCACTGGCTCACCCTGTTCGGCCGCCTGAACCTGCGGGCGTTCCCGTTCGTGCGGGCCTGGGACAACCCCACGGTCAGCGAACTCATCGGCGCGCTGGCCGGCGCGCTCGTTGTTGTCGGCGCGCTCGCTCTCGTGGCCCTGCTGACGTGGAAGCGCTGGTGGCGCCCGCTCTTCCAGGACTGGCTGATGAGCCTCGATCACAAAAAGATCGGCATCATGTACGTCGTGCTGGCCGGAGTCATGCTCAGCCGCGCCCTGGTCGAGGCGGTGCTGATGCGCGCGCAGCAATCGCTCGCAGTCAACGCGCCGGGCATCGTCGCGCCGGAGCACTTCGCGCAGCTCTTCAGCACCCACGGCACGATCATGATCTTCTTCATGGCGATGCCGTTCCTGACGGGGCTGATCAACTACGTCGTGCCGCTGCAGATCGGCGCGCGCGACGTCGCCTTCCCGCTCCTGAACTCGATCAGCCTGATGCTGACGGGCGGCGGGGCCGGGCTCGTGATGCTCTCGCTCGCGGTCGGCGAGTTCTCGACCGGCGGATGGTCGGGCTACCCGCCCTACACAGGCAAGGCGTTCCAGCCCGGCGTCGGCCCGGATTACTGGATCTGGGCCGTCACCCTGGCCTCGCTCGGCACGACCCTATCGGGGATCAACATCGCCGCGACGATCTACAAGAAGCGCTGCCCCGGCCTGCACCTCACCCGCATGCCGCTGTTCTGCTGGACCTCGCTCTGCACCGCGATCCTGATGATCTTCGCGACCCCGCCGCTCACCGTCGCGACCGCTCTGCTCGCCCTCGATCGTTACCTGGACTTCCACTTCTTCACCAACGACCTCGGCGGCAACATGATGAACTACGTGAACCTCTTCTGGCTGTTCGGCCATCCGGAGGTCTACATCCTCATCCTGCCGGCCTTCGGCGTGTTCTCGGAAGTCATTTCGGCGTTTTCCTCAAAAGAACTCTACGGCTACAAGTCGCTCGCCATCGCCACGATGGCGATCGCCGTGCTGTCGTTCACGGTCTGGCTGCACCACTTCTTCACCATGGGCCAGAGCGCGAGCGTGAACGCCGCCTTCGGGATCGCGACGATGACGATCTCGATCCCGACAGGAGTGAAGATCTACAATTGGATCTGGACGATGTTTCGCGGCGAGGTCCGGTTCACGGCGCCGATGCTGTTCGCGCTCGCCTTCATCGTCACCTTCGTGCTGGGCGGCCTGACCGGGATCATGTTCGCGATCCCGCCGATCGACTACGTGGTCCACAACACTGTGTTCCTCGTGGCCCACTTCCACAACATGCTGATCCCGGGGCTGCTCTACGGCATGATCGCCGGATATATGTACTGGTTTCCCAAGGCGTTCGGCTTCCGCCTGTCGGAAGTCTGGGGCAAGGTCGCCTTCGTTTGCTGGGTCAGCGGCTTCTACCTCGCCTTCATGCCGCTTTACGTGCTCGGGCTCGGCGGCATGGCCCGGCGCAGCCAAGCCCTGTTCGAACCCGATTACCGACCCTGGTTGATCGTGGCGGCCTGCGGCGCCGTGCTGCTGCTGTCGGGCCTCGTCAGCCTGTTCGTGCAGCTCTTCGTCAGCGTGCGCGACCGGGACGCCAACCGCGTGCCGGTGGGCGACCCTTGGGATGCCCGCGGCCTCGAATGGTCGGTCGCGGCGCCGCCGCCCGAGTACAACTTCGCCACGATCCCGCGGGTCGATCGGCTCGATCCGTTCTACTGGCTGAAGGAGCGCGGCGAGGCTTACCGGGCCCCTTCGCGCTACGAGGACATCGTGATGCCGAAGGAGAGCTGGGTCGGCCCGCTTGTCGGCCTCGCGGCAGCGGCCTGCGCCTTCGGCCTCGTCTGGCATATCGGCTGGCTGAGCCTCGTCGGCTTCCTCGGCATCTGGATTCCGGTCGTCGCCCGCAGCTTCGTGCGCGACATCCACCGCACGATCCCCGCCGCCGAGGTCGAGGCGACCGAGCGGCTCTGGCTGGAGCGCGCCCACACGGTGCGTCCGGTGCCGCGCGAACGCGAGACCGAGCCGGCCAATCTCGGGCTCGCCCGCCCGTTCCCGTCGGAGGTGACGGCATGATCGCGCCTGCGCAGGGGCCGCAACTGCAGCATGTCGGGCTCAACCTCCTCGATTCCGACGAGATGGAGCCGGGGGAGGCCGCGACCGGGCTGTACGGCTTCTGGCTATTCCTGATGAGCGACGCGATCCTGTTCGCGCTGCTGTTCGCGATCTACGGGACGCAGGTCGCGGCCACCGCCGGCGCGCCGGGCCCGCAGGAGACGCTGAAGCTCGGGCCGACCTTCATCGAGACGCTGATCCTGCTCACCAGCAGCCTGACCTTCGGGCTCGCCGCGATCGCCTTGAAATACGACGAGGGCCGCCGCGGCCTCGTCCTCTGGCTCTGCGTGACGCTGGCCCTCGGGATCGCCTTCCTCGGCTTCGAGCTGAGCGACCTGCGCACGATGGTCTCCGACGGGGCGACCCCGAACCGCAGCGGGTTCCTCTCGGCCTTCTTCGCCCTGGTGCCGACCCACGGCCTGCACGTCGCGGCGGGCTGCCTCTGGATCGGGGTGATGCTGGTCCAGATCGCGGTGTTCGGCACCGATGCGCGGGTCAAGCTGAACCTGCTGAAGCTCGGGCTGTTCTGGCACCTCCTCGACATCGTCTGGATCGCGATCTTTTCCGTGGTCTACCTGCAGGGAGCGTCCGCATGACGACGCAGGGACCGTCGCGGGGCACGGTGCTGCTCCGGGCCCTCGGCGCCGCCGGCCTGATCGGGCTCGCGCGGGCCGTGTCCGCCGGCCCTCCGCCGCGGCCGAAGCCTGCGGCGTCCGAGGCCGACCCGCGCCATGCCCGGCGGCGCGATCTCCTCACCTACGGCATCGGCTATGTCCTGGCGCTGCTCCTGACCTGCGCCGCCTTCTCCATCGTGACGTGGCGGTGGGCGGCCGGGGCGACCGCGCTCGGCCTCGTCTTCGGCCTCGCGCTGGTCCAGGCCGTAGTGCATTTCCGCTGCTTCCTGCACATCGACCTTAAGCGCTCGGCCCGCGACGACCTCCAGCTGATCCTGTTCTCGACCCTCATCATCGCCCTGATGGTGGGCGGCACCCTCGTCGTGCTGTTCAACCTACGCATGCGGATGATGTAGCCGGGTTCGAGGGGCAGCCCCACCGTTCTACCGAAGGCGGCGCGACGGTCCGGACGCCCGCGCGGCTGCCAGCGCGCCGAAAGCGACCGTCCCGAGTGCGGCGGCGAGGCCGAGCCGGAGCCAGCGCGGGTCGGCGGCGGACACCGACGGGAGTGCCCGGTCGTCGAAGCGTCCATGCGCCCCCGGATCGGTATCGACCGGTTCGTAGAGGTTGTCCGGTCGGTTCGCGCGGGCTGGCCGGCTCGTCATCTCGCCGCGATAGCCGTGCCGTGAGAGGTAGCCGTCGATCCAGCCGGGCGCGATCATGTTGCCGATGATCGCCTTCCAAGTCGGGAAGCCGATCCAGAGTTCGCGCGGCGCGGTGTGGGCCGCGCGGTAGACGTGGCGCGCGATGGCCTCCGGCTGATAGATCGGCGGCACCGGCTCCAACTGCTGCTGCATGCGCGAGCGCGCCCAGTCGAATTGTGGGGTGTTGACCGCGGGGAGTTGCACCATCGTCAGCCGCACGCGGGAACCGTCGTGCAGCAATTCGCTGCGCAGGCTGTCGAGGAAGCCGCGCACGGCGGCCTTCGCGGCGCAGTAGCTCGATTGCAGCGGAATCGAACGGTAGGCCAGAGCTGAGCCGATGCAGACGATGGTGCCCTCATCGCGGCGCTGCATGTGCTTGAGGGCGGCCAGCGTCCCATAGACCTGCCCGAGATAGGTCACCTCGGTCGCCCGCTGGTATTCCTCCGGCGGCGTCTGCTGCGCGGGCGCGTAGATCGTCACCATCGCGACGTTGATCCAGACATCGATGCCGCCAAATGCCCGCACGGTCTCGTCGGCGGCCCGCATGACGGCCTCGGCATCCGCGACATCGACCCGGTGCGCCAGGGCGCGGCCCCCGGCCCGCTCGACGTCGCGCACCGTGCCCTGCAAACCGGCCTCGCCGCGGGCCAGGACCGCAACATTCCAGCGGTGCCGCGCGAATTCATGCGCGATGGCCCGTCCCACCCCGGCACTGGCTCCCGTCACCACCACGGTCCGATGCCGGCCGTCCTTCTCATTGCGCTTCATCGATCACCCATCTCGGACGCACTCGGCCCTGTCACCACGGCCGAGCCGTCAACGTCCGATCGATGACGGCGTTCATGGCTCCGGTCGCCTGCGACGGTACCCGAGCGGCGCAACCGAAGTTCCAGCCCCGGGGGTAGCGATGCGCCGTCATCGGACGACCGCCCTCCGTTCTTATCAATTAGGTCCGGATCGTCTCGAACTGTCCGGGCGGAAGCCTCCGCCACTACGCATCGGGCGCGGCTCGAACAGCCGCTTTCGACCTACGATCAGACATTCAAGCCCCTCCCGTCGAAGGTCCGGATGTGGCGCACAGCCGAATAAAAGGCATGCGAACTCCTGACCCCTTGCAGACCCTCAAGCCTGCCGGCCGAGACGTCCGCTTGATAAGAAGAAGCGGACCTTTAAGCGGCGGTCACGACATCGGCATGTCGGGGTACATCATGCCCCTCGTCAAAACCGCGACTGACTGGCACGGCATCTAGCTGTGCGAAGCGCAACCAGCCCTGGACAAGCTAGGGTTTGAACCGAACCAAAGCGTTGCAGCGGATATGGTTTTTGTGATTCAGAGCCACCGTTTTCAGCGTGGAGGCGGCGGTGGCGGACCTGTTCTGGCTGTCGGACGAGCAATGGGCAGTGATTGAGCCGTTCATGCCCAAGAACCAGCCCGGGCCGGAGAGGAACGACGATCGGCAGGTCATCCCCGGCATCCTGCACGTGCTGACCTCTGGCTGCCGCTGGCGCGACTGCCCGGCAGCGTATGGTCCGCGCACGACCGTCTACAACCGTTTCAATCGTGTCCGTCGTCAGATGATTTGAGACGCTTTGAGGTGCTCAGGAACGGAGGCTCTGGTCCACCTGGGTTGAGTGGTTAGGCAGCCTGCGCGTGATGGCGCAAGCGGCGATCCATGAGGGTCTGGCGCTTGATCAGCGCCCGTTCACGTAAGATCGTCTCGCCGCGGCCGAAGTAGACGTCGGCAGGGGTGAGATTGCCCAGGCTCTCGTGAGCCCGAGCGTGGTTGTAGTGCTCGACAAAGGCGGCAACCCGCGCCTCCAATTCGCCGGGCAGGTAGGCGTCTTCGAGCAGGATGCGGTTCTTGAGCGTCTGGTGCCAGCGCTCGATCTTGCCCTGCGTCTGCGGATGGCGCGGCGCACCGCGGATATGGGTCATACCCCGACTGCCGAGCCGGTCGGCCAGATCACCCGCGACGTAGCTCGATCCGTTGTCGGTAAGTAGCCGTGGCCGATGCGCCACCTGCACGTGGTCGAGCCCGGCCGCCGCCAGCGCAAGGTCGAGCGTGGCGGTGACGTCGCCGACCTGCATCGTCGTGCACAGCTTCCACGCCACGATGTAGCGCGAGAAGTCGTCGAGCACGGTCGAGAGGTAGTACCAACCCATCCCACAACCTTCAGGTAGGTGAAGTCCGTCTGCCAGAGCTGGTTGGGCGCGGTCGTCTTGTCGTGGAACTCATCGGCGGCTTTGACGACGATGTAAGCCGGGCTGGTGATCAGGTCCTGGGCTTTGAGCAAGCGGTAGACGGTTGCCTCCGAAACGAAGTAGCGCCGCTCGTCGGTGAAGCGCACCGCCAACTCGCGCGGGCTGAGCTCCGGCTGCTCCAGCGCGAGGGCGACGATTTGCTCGCGGATCTCTGCGGGCAGACGATTCCAGACCCGGCTGGGCCGCGAGGGACGATCCGCCAATGCCTCGGGGCCGCCGCACTGGAAAGCGTCATACCAGCGGTAGAAAGTGGCGCGCGGGATGGCGAGCTTCTCCAGGGTAGCGCGCACCGGCAGGTGGGACTGCTCGACCAGCTGGATGATCTCCAGCTTCTCAGAGGCCGGGTACCTCATGCCTCGTCGCCCCCAGCCGCGGTCATGCTTTTTTTCAGCAGGCGGTTCTCCAGGACGAGGTCGGCCACGAGTTCCTTCAGCGCACCCGTCTCGCGGCGCAGATCTTGGACCTCATCAGCGGTCGCGGCACGGGCCGTGTCGCCGGCCAGCCGCTTCTTGCCGGCCTCCAGAAACTCCTTGGAGCAGCCGTAGTACATCGAACTGGCGATGCCCTCACGCCGGCACAGCTCGGCGATGCTGTCTTCACCGCGCAGGCCTTCCAGCACGATGCGGATCTTCTCCTCGGCCGAGAACTGTCGGCGTGTCGCGCGACGGATGTCCTTGATCACGGCTTCTGCCGGCTTCCGTGCCGGCCCGGACGTCTGTTTCATCTTCGCTTCTGGAGGCTACGATGAACCAGCCATCCTCCGTTCGAGAAGACCCTCAGTATGTCTCAGGAGTGCTGACGGCGGACAACGGCGGACAATCGGACGTGTATGTCCAGCGGGGGCGCCGGGTCGTCTCGTCGTGGATCGAGCCTTCGCGCGCGAAGATCGATGCCCGCCCCGTTCCGGACGGGACGCTCCTGACGATGGTCGGCGGTCTGCAGATCGAAGCCGCCTAGCCTCAGACCTCCCCCCCGAGGTCGTCGCGCCGCTTCCGCCAGACGCCATTCGACCAGTAGCACATTTGCCCCGTGCCCGCGCCGGCGGCCTCGCCGGACTTGCGGCCGTTGGTGATGTACCACAGCACGCCCTCGTAGCGCCCCGTCGCCGCGTCGGTAGGCAGGCCTGTATGCGCGGTCGCGGCGGGCCGGATGGCGCCGGAGTAGAGCAGCGGAGGTCGGATCGCGGGTCCGAAGTCGCCCATGGAGTTCTGCTGGAACCATGGCGCGACGACCTGGATCCCCTCGACCGCGACCGCGACCGCGCTCTCGACGCCGTACCGCTGCGAGTACCGGATAAGCACCCCGACGATGTGCAGGTTGACCGAGGACGAGTTGTTGTAGAAGGCGCTGCCGACGGCGTTGAAGCTGGTCCCGCCCGTATAGGTAATGGTGGCCGAGACGTTCTCGTCGATGATGAAATTGTGGGTCGAGCTCGACGCCAGCCACGTTCCATCGAACTCGAAATAGGAACCGACGCCGGCCCGGGTATCCGAGATGCGGATGCCGGGGCCGTCGGTCGAGCCGTCGAACTGCGCCAGGGGTCCGAAATTCAGCTCGCGGTTGCCCTCGGCCGTCGGCGTCGTGTCGATGATGAGGCCGGTGCCGTTCGCCGCCGTGAGGTAATCCACCAGGAGGCCGCCGAACGCGCCGCCGACGCGCAGGCCGACGCCGCACTGCTGGATCTTGCCGCACAGCATGTGCAGGTCGGCCTTGGCCCCGCCGCCGGCACCCTCGTTCACGCGCGCTCCATCGGCCTGGCAGCGGATCTGACAGTGCAGCAGCTTGACGGCATCGAACTCCCGGAACCACATCCCGAGCCAGAGGGTCTGCGTGCCGTCCTGGCCGGCGGCGATCACGTCCTGCACGATGGAGCGCGCGTACCGGTAGAACAGGAGCGCGGTGCCCGCCGTCATCTTGGTCGAGCTGTCGACCGTGAACCCCCTGACGAGCGACCGAATAACGAAAACGGACGAGTTGCCGAAGGTGATCAGATCCTTCGTGGTGCCGGTGCCGGCGCAGACGAGCTTCGTCGAAGCCGAGCCATCTCCCTGAAGGGAGAAGTCCGAGGCGGCCGTCACGAGCGTGTCGGTGAACTTATAGGTCCCGGCGGGTCTACGACCGCACGCGGGCGGACGCCGGTATCCCCTGGCTGACGGAATGCCAGGATGAGGGGCTTAACCGGTTGTACGGGGAGGCTTTCGCGCAGCGGGATCGGGCCCGTCTGGCACTCGAGCAAGCGGCGGCATTGCGATCGAAGCCTGTGGCCTCGGGTGAGCCCGAGACGGATCCTTCCGTCGATGACGCTTCCACGCCGTCCCAGGCCGATAAGCCCGTCGCCCTCGTCTGCCACGCCCCCGGCGTGCTGCGGCATGCCAAGGCACCCGACGGCAGGCCGCTCGTCGAGGGCAAGGCCGTCACCGGCTTCACGAACACCGAGGAGGAGGCCGTAGGCCTGACCGCGATCGTCCCCTTCCTCGTCGAGGACGAGCTCAAGCGAAACGGCGGCGTGTTCTCTAAGGCCGGCGACTGAGCGCCCTACGTGGTCGGGGACGGGTTGCTGATCACCGGCCAGAACCCGGCTTCCCCCGGTCCGGCGGCCGAGCGCCTGAAGGCGTATCTCGACAATCGTTGACCGCTTGGAGCGACCACGGCGCGAGGGGCGTTCGCAGCCCCTTGCGCGTTTGAAGGGCTGACCGCTTCACGCGGGCCGGACTCACCCGCCTGCGCCTGCGAACAGCCTGATCATCTCCCGATTGAACGAAGGGATGTCATCGGGCTTGCGGCTGGTCACCAGATTCCCGCCCACGACCACCGCCTCATCCACCCAATCGGCCCCTGCGTTTCTCAGATCCGTCTTGAGCGACGGCCACGAGGTCAGGCGTCGCCCGCGCGCAGCGCCCGCCTCGATGAGGGTCCAGGGGCCGTGACAGATCGAGGCCACGGGCTTGCCCGCATCGAAGAAGGCCTTGGCGAACGCGACGGCCTTCTCGTCCATCCGGAGCGCGTCGGGATTGATGACGCCGCCCGGCAGGAGAAGGGCATCGAACTGATCCGGCCTCGCTTGGGTTAGGGGCACGTCGACGGGCAGGCTGTCGCCCCATTCCGTGAACTTCCAGCCGCGAACCTGACCGTCCTTGGGCGATACGATCGCGGTGTCGGCGCCGGCCTCGTCGAGCGCCTTGCGCGGTTCGGTCAACTCGACCTGCTCGAAGCCGTCCGTGACCAGGATGGCGATCTTCAATCCGTTGATGCCGGCCATAGCGATGCGCCTTTCGATGGGATCCTTGGGGCAAGGGCCGCCGCGACGTGGAAAGCCTAGTCGGGAAGCTTCGAGGCCAGCACGTCGATCTCCCCGATCGCAGGCGGCTCGGAGAACAGTTCGGACGCCTGCGCCTTCAGCGCCTGCGCGACGCCGCCGGACAGGTGAGCTTGCCGGCCCGCCTCGTCGGGGAAGGCGTCGAAGATGCCGAAGGTCGACGGTCCGATCCGGACTGCGAACCAGGCGGTCGTCGCCGGCTCCTGCTCGACGATCGAGAGACCGTCGCGCAGGAACCGTTCCACGTCGGCCTCTCGTCCGGGCTTCGCTTGCAGTCGTACGAACAGCGCCTTGGTCACCATGGCGAGCCTCTTCTGATGGCGAGGACGTTCCGTTCCGGTCTCACCGCCCGCTCCGAGGCAGCGGACCGCTCGACGTGAAGACGCGGCCGGTCGAAGCCAGTGCGCTCGGGATCGGCGAACGGCGCATGCAACAGCCGCAGCCGGCCGGATGGACCGCCGGAGCTCCACCCGAATGGGTCGCACTCGGCTCGGTTGCCGCGAAGGCGAGACGGCCACCTGCGTTGCCGCCCACGATGGCCGGTGCGCTCAGGAACGTCCGTGCGACCGCGTCGCCGCATTCCGGGCAGGCGCACGGGTCCCGGAACTGCGCCATGGGCCGCATCGCCGTGAACGGCCCGCACGCGTCGCAGGCGTAGTCGTAGATCGGCATGGGATCCTCACGCTCGGGCCTGTCAGGCACGTGTCGAACAAGCCGGGCGAGCGATGGCTCTCCCGGTCCGACGGCTCATGCGGCGGGCTTGAGGATCACCTTCGTCCAGCCATCGTCGCGCGCGTCGAAGTGCCGGTAGGCGTTCGGTGCCTCGCTCAGCGGAAGCTCATGCGAGACGATGAAGGACGGCTTCGCGCGGCCGGTCGAGATGAGGTCGCGCAACTGCCGGTTATAGGCTTTCACGTTGCACTGGCCGACGCCGATCTTCTGACCCTTGAACCAGAACAGCCCGTAGTCGAAGACGATCTCGCCCTGCTTGTAGAGCGGGTCCTGCGGGGCCGGATCCTGGGGCGTGTAGACGCCGACCACGCCGATGCCGGGATGCGAAGCGACCGGCTCCGGACTGCCCGGCCCTTCCGCTATTGAGAAACGGCGGCTGCAGCATCTTTGTTTGATCGGGACGGCTCCTAAGGGTTTTTCCGCTATCTGCGCGAGCCGGCAAAGGTCGGAGCACCACTGTCCGGTTTCTGGTCCTTCCTGCGCGATATACGAAAGCTTGAATGTCGGCCTTGGCTTCCCTCTTTCGTCGACCGAGCGGCACTCTCAGTATGCGATGCACCCGGCGGTGCCGTCTGAAGCTTGGGCTGAACGCAGGCCATCGAACACGCCGGTGACGCGCAGCCGCAAGGCACCGGATAGCGCGCCTCTTTGGCTCGACGACAGAGGCGCTTCGCCGTCGATCCAGGGCCAGCTCCGTTCGCCGTCGCGCTCGATTTCGCGGGACTCCCGCGTGAACCCTACCATCCGACTCAGCACAGAGCGAAAATGCTCCAGCCGGTCAGTCCAACGCCCATGCGTCGAGCACGAGTGGTCGTCGTCGGTCGCGCCTGAGCAAGTCGTCATCAAATCTCGTGCTGCCGGAGCCAAGCCCGGAGGGTCTCGGTGTTGACCGCGCCGGCACGCCGAGCGAGCTCGTCGCCCCTCCAGAACAGGATCATCGTCGGAATGCTGCGGATGCCGTATCGCGCCGCCAATTCCTGCTCCGCCTCGGTATCGACCTTGAGGAAGCGGAATTCGGGCTCGAACTCGGTGGAGAGCTGCTCGAAGACGGGAGCCATTGCTTTGCAGGGACCGCACCATTCGGCCCAGAAATCGACCACGACCGGAATGTCGTTCCTTTGGATATGCCGGTCGAAATGTGCGGAGCCGATCGAAGCCGGATGCCCCGTGAACAGCGCCTGCTTGCACCGCCCGCATCGCGCCGCCTTGGCCGGCTTGGAGAGGGGGACGCGGTTGATGCTCGCACAGTGCGGACAGACGATGTGACGTCCCATCTCGCTCATCGGTTGCTGTCCCAGGCTCGACCATCTTCCCGCCGGCGGGCCACACTTGATCTCAGGCGCTTTGTCGAGACATCGGCCTACGTCCCGAGCCGTACCCGACCACGTTCGTCAAATCACGGCTCCAGAGCATCGTGCTGGGTATCGTATCCGGCACAATGATCCAGGTTGTTGTGCCGCATCGGCATTTTCCGAAAGCCAGTTTCCACCTTTCGGGCCGATGCTCTAAGTCTTTGTTCTGAAATGCACTCTAACGACAAGCCGCCGTCCATTTCATCAGTTTGCACTCTATGATCACGCGCTGGGTCAACTTAGCGGCGCTCGCGCAGGCTGCCCGGCGACAACTGTCGTTCTAAGCCGGCTGAGCCACCGTGGGGCTTGGTCGATCATTGCGGTGTTCGCGTAGCCTGAAGGCGAGCACCAGCATGGCGAGGCCCAAGACAAAGGCGTAGATCCCGATCCACCACGTCAGCACCACGGCGCCCGCGAGCGGAGCCAGAACGAGAATGATGCCGAAGGCGATCGATGTCACACCGCCGAGCGCCAGCCACCACCGTCCATGGTCCCGCTTGAGGCGGACCGCCGCAGCCAGCATGGTACATCCCGAGACGATGGACCAAGCCGCCGTGATCACCACGAACACGAGGGCGGTGATGCCGGGCCACGCGGCAGCAAGCACCCCGGTGATGATGTTGAGGACGCCTCCGAGGAAGAGGGCGCCCCAGCGCTTCCTGTGCCGCGCCGCCCTCAGGGACGCGACAATGGCGAACATGCCATCCACCAACATATAGGCGGCAAAGTATAGGATCAATGCGATCAAGGTCGAGACGGGCATCGCGAGCGCCAGGATGGCAAACACGATTGCAAGCGCGCCCCGAATGGCCATCACCCACCAGTTCTGGGCCAGCGAATGGTTCAAGGCGTCGATCTCGCCTGAGGTCCAACCGCGGCCTGAGGGTTGTGAGCTTGCACCGGCCATTTGCGTCCTCCTCGTTTGAAGCGTGCGCGACGGACCAGCCCGAGGTCCGGTCCGTCAGTGCGGCATTGACTGTTCGGACGCCTTGTCCTGCTGGCTCGTCTCGGCGCCGTTCTGGCTGAGCGAGCCTTGGGATGCGGCGGCTTGGTCGGCGCCACGCACCTGCACACGGCGCGTCCGTTGCTGAGCCTCGGTCTTGGGGAGCGTGATCGTGAGCACCCCATTCTCGACCCTAGCCTCGACCTGTTCGGGATCGACGCGGAACGGCAATGCGAGCGCACGCTGGAACGTGCCGAAGACGCGCTCACTCACGTGAACGTTCTGACGATCGTCCTGACGCTCGGTCTCCTTGACAGCGCGAACGACCAAGGTGTCGTCGTCGACCAACACCTCGACATCCGCCTCACGGGCGCCGGGCACCTCGACGGTGACGCGTATCTCACGCTCCGTCTCGGCGATGTTGATGTCCGGCACGAGGATCGTGGCGCCGGACTGGTTGGCGGCACCTGCGGCCCCACCGCTTGCCCCCGATGCGTCATCGAGCAGGAGGCGGTTCATATCGTGGTAGAGGGCGAGAAACGGCGTCAACAGCGGGCTCGGCATGCCGCGCCTGGTCGAACCGCCCGAACGCGGAAAGGCGACGAGTCCTCGGGACATGACGTGTATCCTCCGTGATGGATGGGCGGCCTTCGGCCCCTCGCGCTTCCGCTGTCGAGGCTGCGCGATCTCATTGGACTAGCCGATCATGCGCATCGCAGCCCTGACGCCTATCAGTTTGCCTTCCTGATCGGCTCCGCGCCGCGCATTCCCTCCGCAATCTGCCGACGGACAGCGTCAGGCTGCGCCTCGAGAGCCCGCAGGACCTCCCGGAGCACGTGCCTCAAGCCGCCGACCTGATCGATGAGGTCGAGCACGACCGCGACGCCATCGTCGTTGATCCCGAGATCGTGCTGCAGATCGTGAATCAGCTGGACCCTGGCCAGATCGATCTCGAAGTAATGATGGACGCCCTCCCGGTAAGTCGGCACGAGCCAGCCGGTCTCCAGCCAGATCTCCAGTGAATCGGCGCGCAAGTCAGCCCGAGCCAGAAATTCACGCTCTTCCATAGCATCGCCCTTCTCACTTACGCCTATGCCACTCGGCGACCCATCGTTCGAGTTCGGGATCAGGCCTGTCCGGCAACTTGATCAGCAGCTTCACGTAGGCGTCGCCTGCTGTCCCGTCCGGCCGCGGAACGCCTTTTCCCTTGAGGCGAAGCATCTTGCCGGAGCTGCTCCACTTCGGGATCGTCATCGTCACGGGCCCCGTTGGGGCCGACACCTCGATCCGACCACCGAGGACCGCCTCGCGCAGCGGGACGCCCTGTTCGAAATGGACGTCGTCACCTTCACGCCGAAAGACCGGGTGCGGGCGGACACTGACCTCGACCAGCGCATCCCCGGGCGGCGCGCCGCCCTGACCCGGTTCCCCCTTGCCGCGCAGGCGCAGCGTCTGTCCATCGCGCGTGCCCGCCGGGATGCGGACATCGAGCCTGGAGCCATCCGGCAGGATCACCGAGCGGGTGGCACCGTTGAGCGCATCGAAAAAATCGAGGGTGAGATGGTAGCGAATATCGGCGCCCCGGCGCCGGAGATTCGAGCGATCACGGCGACCGAAGATCTCGGAGAGGATGTCGTCGGCATCGAAATCCGCAAAGCCCGCGTCGCTGGCATAGGCATGGCCGGCGGATTGCTCGGAAAAATCGCGATAGTAGCGCTGCCGGGGCCGCTCGACGCCGGAGATGTCGATCTCGCCGCGATCGAAGCGCGCGCGCTTCTCCGGATCGTTCAACAGATCGTAGGCGCGCGATACGTTCTTGAATTTCTCTTCCGCCTCGGCGTTGCCCGGATTCACGTCCGGATGCAGTTTACGTGCGAGCTTGCGGTAGGTTTTCCGGATCTCCTCCGGAGAGGCATCGTTCCTCACGCCTAAAATCGCATAGGGATCGTCGCTCAACGCTTCCTCCCTGCGCCGTCTCGTGGCGAAGTGTGCGACCCGTCGGGGACATCGCCTTACGGATGGTGTTTCGACGGTTCGTGCCGCCGGTGATCGCCATTCGATGGTCCGCGACGGGTCACGGTGACACGGGCAGGCCGCAGCAGTCGGTCGTGGATGACGTAGCCCTCCTCCATGACGTCGGCGACGGTCCCAGGTGCGTTCGAAGGGTCGTCGACCTCCATCATGGCCTCATGCCGCGACGGGTTGAACGGGGCGCCGAGGGCATCGACCTGCTGGACGCCGACGCGCTGCAGGACGCCCATGAGCAGGCGCTCCGTGGCCCGTACCCCGTCGATGAGCGACGCGCCCTGAGACGACGTCTGCTCCGAAGCCACGATGGCCCGGCGCAGATTGTCGAGGACCGGCAAAAGCTCGCGGGCGAGGCCCGTCACCGCGAATTGCCGCTCGTCCTGCACGCTGCGCTCCGCCCGGCGTCGGGTGTTCTCCGCGTCGGCCAAGGCCCGCAAGGCGCGGTCCTGAAGCGCGGCGTTCTCGGCCCGCAGGGCTGCGGTCGCGTCCGTGCCCGACCCGGATGCCGCGCTCGTCTCGGGGGCATCCGACGGTGGGGAATGACCGGCGGATGCGGGCGGGGAACTCTCGTGGTCCGAAGGCTTCTCAGCCATACCATGCCTCCCTTCAGCCCGGCCGGCTTCAGGCCGCCTGAGCCAAGCTGGTGCCGCCGACGGTGAGCTGGCCGTTGAGGACCGACACCGGAACCGTGTCGCCGTCCTTGATCGCCCCTGTCAGGAGCATCTTGGCCAGTGAGTTCTGGAGATGGCGCTGGATCACGCGCTTGAGCGGACGCGCACCATACACGGGATCGTAGCCGGCATTGGCGAGCCAGTCCTTGGCCGCGTCCTCGACGTGCAGCGCGATCTTCCGCTCGGCCAACCGTCCTTCGAGGCCTTGGAGCTGAATGTCGACGATCCGGCGCATGTCGCTGCGGCCCAGCCGGTTGAACAGGATGATCTCGTCGATTCGGTTGAGGAATTCCGGCCGGAATGCCCGGCGCACGACCTCCATGACCTGCTCGCGGGCCGCCTCGGCCGGCTGGCCCTCCATCAGGGCGGCCAGGAACTCGGCACCGAGGTTCGAGGTCAGGACGATGATCGTGTTGCGGAAATCGACCGTGTTGCCCTGCCCGTCCGTCAGCCGCCCGTCGTCGAGCACCTGCAGCAGGATGTTGAAGACGTCCGGGTGAGCCTTCTCGACCTCGTCGAAGAGGATCACCTGATAGGGCCGCCGCCGGACCGCCTCCGTCAGGACGCCGCCCTCCTCGTAGCCGACATAGCCGGGCGGTGCGCCGACGAGCCGCGAGACCGCGTGCTTCTCCATGAATTCGGACATGTCGACGCGCAGCATCGCCCGCTCGTCGTCGAACAGGAATTCGGCCAACGCCTTGCACAACTCGGTCTTGCCGACGCCGGTCGGCCCGAGAAACAGGAAGGAGCCGATCGGCCGGTTCGGGTCCTGCAGACCCGCGCGGGCCCGGCGGACCGCGTCGGACACGGCCACGACCGCCGGTTCCTGGCCGACGACGCGCTGGCCCAGCTTGTCGTCCATCGTCATCAGCTTATCGCGTTCGCCTTCGAGCATCCGCGTGACGGGAATACCCGTCCAGCGCGAGACCACGGCGGCGATGTCCTCGGCCGTGACCTCCTGCTTGATCAACCGGCCATGGCTCGCCTGCATCGCGTCCGCGAGGCGCTGCTCCAATTGCGGGATCACGGCGTAGAGGAGTTCGCCCGCGCGGGTCAGGTCGCCCCGCCGCTCCACCTGCTCGAGTTCGATCCTGGCCTGCTCGGCTTGCTCCTTCAGCTGCTTCGTCTCTCCGAGCTTCGCTTTCTCGGCTTCCCATTGTGCCGTCAGCTCGGCCTGTTGCGCCTCCAGCTTGATCAGTTCTTCCTCGACCTTCTTCAGGCGCTCCCGTGCGCCCGGATCGGTCTCCTTCTTCAGGGCCTCCCGCTCGATCTTGAGCTGGATCACGCGGCGGTCGATCTCGTCGAGTTCGCGGGGCTTGGACTCCGCCGCGATCCGGAGCCGGCTCCCGGCCTCGTCGACGAGGTCGATCGCCTTGTCGGGGAGGAACCGGTCCGCGATGTAACGGTGGGACAGGGTGGCGGCCGCGACGATCGCGCCGTCGGTGATCCGCACGCCGTGATGGAGTTCGTACTTCTCCTTGAGACCGCGCAGGATGGAGATCGTCTCCTCGACGGAGGGCTCGCCGACGAACACCGGCTGGAAACGGCGGGCGAGCGCGGCATCCTTCTCGATGTTCTTGCGATACTCATCCAGGGTGGTGGCTCCGATGCAGTGCAGCTCGCCTCGGGCGAGAGCCGGCTTGAGCATGTTGGAGGCATCCATCGCCCCCTCGGCCTTTCCGGCGCCGACGAGGGTGTGCAGCTCGTCGATGAACAGGATCACGTCGCCGGAAGCCGTGACCTCTTGGAGGACAGCCTTCAATCGCTCCTCGAACTCGCCCCGGTACTTCGCGCCGGCCAGGAGGGCCCCGAGATCGAGGGACAGGAGACGCCGATCCTTCAAGGTGTCGGGGACGTCGCCGTTGACCATGCGCTGGGCCAGCCCTTCGACGATGGCGGTCTTGCCGACACCGGGCTCGCCGATCAGTACGGGATTGTTCTTCGTACGGCGTGAGAGAACTTCAACGCTTCGTCGGATCTCCTCGTCGCGTCCGATGACCGGATCGAGCTTGCCCTCGCGGGCGTCCTCGGTGAAATCGCGCGTGTACTTCCTCAGCGCATCGTATCCTTCCTCGGCCGACGCGCTGTCGGCCCGGCGCCCTTTCCGGAGCTCGGCGATGGCACCCTTGAGGGCGGCCGGCGTCACACCCGCCTCTCGCAGCAGCGTGCCTGTCCCGTCCGAGGCCTCGGCGAGGGCGAGCAGCAGGGTTTCGACCGTGACGAAGCTGTCCCCCGCCGCATGCGCCCGCTCCTCGGCTCGGTCGAACAGTCGCGCGGTCTCAGGCGCCATGAAGATCTGACCGGCACCGCCGCCCTCGACGCTCGGAAGCTTCGCCAATTCGCGGTCCAGCGCCGTCGCGAGCGCATCGGGACGGCCGCCTGCGGACTGGATCAACCGCTTGGCCAAGCCTTCTTCGTCGTCGAGCAGCGCCTTCAGGAGGTGAAGCGGCGTGAGCCGTTGGTGGCCTTTGCGCTGAGCCAGGCTCTGCGCCGCCTGGATCAGGCCCTTGAGGTGATCGGTGTACGTGTCGATCTGCATCGCTCACCCCGGATGATGGTCGCATACGGCCAAGCGAAGCCTCTCAACCTGCCTGGGCACAAAGGCGTCGCGCCGCCTCGCCTCGTACGAGTGTGGGCTAGCGCGCGCCCTGGTCCTGACGGCCGTGGTCTTCGAACTCGGCGTCGACCACCTCCGGCTGCGGGTCGCCTCCGCCGCCACTCGCTCCGGCACCAGGTCCTTCGGGCGGAGCGCTCATGGCCTGCGCCAGCTGCTGCGCCAGCTGCGACACTCGCGCCGTCGCCTGCTTGATGCGGTCGACGACCTCGCCGCCGATCGCCTCGCGGAGCGCTGCGATCGCCTGCTGCAACTCGGTCTTCAGGTCGCTCGGGACACGCTCGCCCGCCTCCTCCTGGCTGCGCTCGACCGTGTAGATCGCGGCATCGGCCTGGTTGCGGGCATCCGCCAGCTCTCGACGCCGCCTGTCTTCCTCGGCATGGGCTTCGGCTTCCCGCACCATGCGCTGGATCTCGCTCTGGTCCAGTCCCCCCGAGGCCTGGATGCGGATCTGCTGTTCCTTGCCGCTGGCTTTGTCCTTGGCCGTCACGTTGACGATGCCGTTGGCGTCGATGTCGAAGGTCACCTCGATCTGCGGCAGGCCGCGGGGTGCCGGCGGGATGCCGACGAGGTCGAACTGCCCGAGAGGCTTGTTGTCGGCCGCCATCTCGCGCTCGCCCTGGAAAACCCGGATCGTGACCGCGCTCTGGTTGTCCTCGGCGGTCGAGAAGGTCTGGCTGCGCTTCGTCGGGATGGTGGTGTTGCGCTCGATCAGCTTGGTCATCACGCCGCCCAGCGTTTCGAGCCCGAGCGAGAGCGGGGTCACGTCGAGCAGCAGCACGTCCTTGACGTCGCCCTGGAGGACGCCGGCCTGGATCGCGGCGCCGATGGCCACGACCTCGTCCGGATTGACGCCCCGATGGGGCTCGCGCCCGAACAGGCTCTGGACGGCCTCCTGCACCTTCGGCATCCGCGTCTGGCCGCCGACGAGGACGACCTCCGCGATATCGGACGGCTGCAGCCCGGCATCCTTGAGCGCAGCTTGGCACGGCCCGATCGTGCGCTTGACCAAGTCGTCGACGAGGGCTTCGAGCTTGGCCCGCGAGAGTTTGATGGTGAGGTGTTTGGGGCCGCTCTGGTCGGCCGTGATGAAGGGCAGGTTGACCTCGGTCTGGGTCGCCGACGAGAGCTCGATCTTCGCTTTCTCAGCGGCATCCTTGAGGCGCTGGAGGGCGAGCTTGTCCTTGGTCAGATCGATGCCCTGCTCCTTTCTGAACTCGGCCCCGAGGTACTCGACCACGCGGTTGTCGAAATCCTCGCCGCCGAGGAAGGTGTCGCCGTTCGTCGACTTCACCTCGAACACGCCGTCGCCGATCTCGAGAATGGAGATGTCGAAGGTTCCGCCACCGAGGTCGTAGACCGCAACTTTGCCGCCGCCCTTCTTATCGAGGCCGTAAGCGAGCGCGGCCGCGGTCGGCTCGTTGATGATGCGCATCACCTCCAGACCGGCGATCTTGCCGGCATCCTTCGTGGCCTGACGCTGGGCATCGTTGAAGTAGGCGGGCACCGTGATGACGGCCTGCGTGATGGATTGACCGAGCTTGAGCTCCGCGGTCTCACGCATGCGCTGCAGAATGTAGGCGGAGATTTGGCTCGGACTGTAGGTCTTGCCCCTCACTTCGACCCATGCGTCGCCGTTCGGCCCGGCCACGATCCTGTAGGGCACCATGCCCATGTCTTTCTTCGTGATCGGGTCGTCGAAGCGCCGCCCGATCAGCCGTTTGATAGCGAAAACGGTGTTCTCCGGATTTGTGATCATCTGCCGCTTGGCCGGTTGCCCGACCAGGATCTCGCCGGACTCCGTAAAGGCCACCACCGATGGAGTTGTGCGCCCGCCCTCGGCATTCTCGATGACATTGGCCTTGGTGCCATCCATCTCCGCGACGCATGAGTTCGTTGTGCCTAGATCAATGCCGATCGCCTTGGCCATAAGGGCACTCCTTCAGGTTCACGCAAAGCAGACCGGCCGAGACCGGGGCCAAATCCGAGAACGATGTTCATCGCGGAGGAACGCGTGCTACGTCGGGCCGACGCTACATCTCGCGTCGCTTGTGGCCATGACGCGGATCAGTTTTGCTGCGGCGATGTTTTATTTGCGAGGCTTGGCTTGGCGAGATCCTGACACGGGTCGGGCTGAGTCACAGGTGGGTGGCGGCGACGGACGACGTGTCGTTTACAGGCGGAATTCGGCGGGGACCGGTGACCCTCGGGGCTGGCGGCTCAAGTGAAGTTTGTGAACTTCAACCTCGGTCGGAAGGACGCCGATGGCCGACGATAGGCGGACCCTGATGAGGCTCTGCAGAGAACGGACAACGGCAGAAACCGGGCCGGCAGCCTCAAGGTCAGAGCCGAACGGACGCGTGACCGCGAGCTCTGGATCTGCTGGAAGACATCACTGCCGAGTTGGCATGCAGCGTCAAAATCAAAGGCCGCGCAGCCCATAGCGGGCGGCCAGCACATGAAACGGTGGTCTCCAACGCGGGCGTTCTCAAGTCTCCGAACTGAGCTGCAATCCGAGCAGGACTATCTCAAGCGGATGTCGCTCTCGAGCCCGCGATGGCGAAGCGCATCACCGACGAGTTCGCGCAGGGATGCGGTGCAAATGAGTGTGACGAAACGGCCCTTTGTCAGGATGAGGCCACGCTGCCGAAGCAAGGTGAAGGTCCGGCTGACAGTCTCGCTCGATACACCGAGATAATCGGCAATGTCGAAACGGGACATCGGAAGCTTGAAACTCTTCCCGACGGACAGAGGCGTGCTCACCTCAAGGAGGAAGTAGGCAACCTTATGGATCGCATGAGCATGGCGAAGAACGCACATCGCCTCTGCTCGCTCGGCGTTTTCCAGGACATGCGCCCACAATCGGCGCACCATGGCCGGGTCGGAGGTCATCATGGCCTCAAGTCGCAGGCGTGAGCAGCGCACCACCTGCGCCTCGCTGACGGCCTCCGCGCAGGAATAGCGGGTGGGCCGCCTTTCGATTCCGAAGATGTCACCAGCGGCGTGGAAGGCGTGAACGGTACGATGCCCATCGCATGCTATGGTGGTGATCCGGACAACGCCGAAGACGACTTCGTAGACGGAGTCGGCCGTATCCCCATCTTTGTAGATCGTTTCGCCGGCCCGAAACGACTCAAAAGTATGGCCAGCACGCGCCCGGAGCCGATCATCTCCGGAAAATCTCAGCAGATGTTCTGACGCAGGTTTCGTTTTCAGATCATCGGCATTGAACTCCAGAAGCATGGAACCACCTCGTGCAAAGCAAGTTGTTTTGTTCCTTATGTAAGTGCGTAGATATTTGTCCGTATTGCTACGAAATTTGAGCGTATTCACATTGATATCTAGGTTAAGCGCGCGGGCAAGCAATGCGGGAGTTCCCTTAGGATATTTCCGCGGCTGCTCACTTCCCTCTGTCAAATTCGCCTGCGCAGTTTGATTACTTGGGTTCGTTTCAGGCGATTATTTCGGTCCCACATAAACACCCGTGAGCCTTCGTAGCTAGCCAGCGGCGTTCCCCCCGCTGCAGCTGTCCCTACAACGACGGGCAGACGACGTGAGGCTCCGATGGGGCTCTCCCTCTCCGCCGCGATAGGACGCAAAGAGCCTCGCTCGACGGCCCTGACGCCGAAGGAGGGGGCGGTCGTCCTCCCCTTCTGGCTGCATACTCTGTGGCCGCCCGACAAATATCTCGACGGCCTGCGCTCTCGGGCTCGTCGTGCGTATCCTTCCCGGCGATCTCCAGCGCCGCGCGTCGGCCGGCTGATCAGCGTCAGGGCGTCAGAGCTTGGAAAGTGATTGCTGAGCGATGCGAGACAACAACGCACCGTGGGAGCCATCTTATGCTTCAGCCCAGCAACGGCGCCGACCCGAGCGACACTGCTGGATACCAGCGGATGTTCGCCCCGGATCAACTGACGGTCGGCACCTTCTTTCCCATCGAGGCATTCCAGCGCGATCAGCCTACCATGCGCGACCAAGAGCGCCTGGCGATCCGGGCGGAGGAACTCGGCTTCGCAGCGCTCTGGACCCGAGACGTGCCCTTGCGGGACCCGAATTTCGGCGATCTCGGGCAGGTCTACGACCCATGGGTCTGGCTCGGCTGGATCGCCGCGCAAACGCGCAAGATCGCCCTTGCGACGGGGTCGATCGTCCTCCCGCTTCGCCATCCGCTGCATACCGCGAAGGCCGCCGCCTCCGTAGACCGGTTGTCGGGAGGCCGGTTCGTCATGGGGGTGGCCTCGGGCGACAGGCCGGTCGAATTCCCGGCCTTCGGCGTGTCCGCCGACGAGCGTGACGGTCTGTTCCGCGAGAGCCTTGCCGTGATCCGAACCGTCCTCGAAGAGGAGTTCCCCGCCCTGCGCTCGCGCTTCGGAGACATGTTAGGGAACGTCGACCTCGTGCCAAAGCCGATTGGACGGCTGCCGATCCTCGTCACCGGGTCGAGCCGGCAGAGCCTGGAATGGATTGCCGAACATGCGGACGGCTGGATCACCTACCCGCGCTCGCTCGAGCGCCAAGCGGACGTTGCGGCGCGGTGGCGTGCGACCACCGCCGGTGTGGCACCAGGCGTGTTCAAGCCCTTCGCTCAATCCCTCTACGTCGATCTGCACGCTGACCCGGATCACCCGCCACAACCCATCCACCTGGGGTTCCGCAGCGGCCGCAAAGTTCTGCTCGACTTTCTCGTCGCGCTCCGCTCGATCGGCGTCCACCACGTGATCCTGAACCTCAAGTACGGCGCCCGCAGCGCCGGCGAGGTGCTCGAAGAGATCGGCTTCGAGGTGTTGCCGCAGCTGAAGGCAAGCCAACCAGCGTCCGCACCGGCAGCCGCCCCTAAACGCGTGCAGTCAGCGCGGTAAAAGCGCCCTGCGCATCGTCGACCGCGCGCAGGAGCGGCGGTTCGTGAACGCCAACCGCATCCTCGACCGGGCGGCGCGGTGCCCGCGCAGCGGCAGCCGCATCCTGCCCGGGCTCCTCGTCGACGCGTTCGCGCACCCAAGCCCTGTGTTCCGGGGACAGGACGATACGATCGAGCCATTCACAGGGCTGTCCACCGTTCGACCAGCGCAGCACGTCGACCGCGGTCACCGGTCCAAGATGTCTGCGGCCCATCCGATCTGCGGCCGCAGCGACGCCTCTCAGATCTCGATGCAGATCTTTCCGAAATGGCGGTTGCTCTCCTGATGGCGGAACGCCTCGACGAGACGGTCGAGCGGGTAGCGGCTGTCGACCACCGGCCGCAGCCCGCAGGCCTCGATCCCGCGGACCATGTCGATCTGGTGGCGGCGGCTGCCGACCAGCACGCCCTGCAAGCGGATCTGCCGCAGGAGCGCCGGCACGAGCGGCAGCTCAGCCGCCATCCCCGACAGGATACCGATCACCGAGATGTGACCGGCGACCCGCACTGCGTCCATGGACTGCTCCAGCGTCGCCGGCCCGCCGACATCGAGGACGTGATCGACGCCGCGCCCGTCCGTCAGCCGTCGGGCGGTCTCGCCCCAGGCCGGATCGGTGCGGTAGTTGATGACGTGGTCGGCACCGAGCGCGCGCAGGCGCTCCAGCTTCGCGTCGCTGGAAGAGGTGGCGATCACCGTGGCACCCGCCGCCTTGGCGAATTGCAGCCCGAACAGCGACGTGCCACCGGTGCCCTGCACCAGCACGACATCGCCAGTCTTCAGTCCGGCATCGACGTGGAGCGCCCGCCACGCGGTGAGGGCAGCCGTCGTCAGCGTCGCTGCCTCGGTATGGTCCCAGCCTCTGGGGGCGTGGGTGAAGGCCGTCGCAGGCGCCGTGACCCGCTCGCGCGCGTAGCCGTCCACCCCGTCGCCCGGCACGGTGGCGAAGCCCACGACCTGCGGCGTGCCCTCCAGCCAAGTGGGGAAGAACGTGCTGACAACCCGGTCGCCCACGGCGAACTCCGCCGGGCCGGGCCCCACGGCCTCGACCTCGCCGGCGCCGTCGGACATCGGGATGCGCGGCTCGCTCGGCCCCCACATCCCGCTGATCACGGCATAGTCGTGATAGTTGAGGGAGCTCGCCCGCAGGCGGACGGTGATCTCGCCGGGACCCGCCTCCGGCACGGGACGCTCGCCGAAGGTCACCTTGTCGAAGCCGCCGCCCGGCTGAACGATGACGGCACGGGCTGTCGATCCGGTCATGATACACCTGCCTTCCTACGCCTGTGATGCCCCTCGTTCTGGGCATCGAAGCCGCCGGCCTGTCGTGCTGAGCCGGGGGGAGAGCGTCCGATCCGGACCCGGCGCCCAGGGGCGTCAGCCTCGTCGAGAGAATGCGCCGGCCCGGCCGGCCCGCCCTGACGGCCATCAGCAAACGGCACGATTCCGTCAGCCCGGCAGGGCTGCCGCAAAGTCGGCGATGTCCAATTCGAGTTCGTCGCTCAGCCGGACCTGCAGAACGGGCGAGACGATGTCGAGGAGCGCACGGCCCGTGGAAGCCCTGGAACCTGGGCGGATTACGAGCGTGAGTCGCGATCCGCCGCTGGCCACTGCGTCGATCATGAAATCCCGGTCGAAGTGGTGATCCGAACTCGCGACGAACAGCCGGAAGCGATGCGGGCGGGCGAACTCAATCACCTCCGACTCGAGGACGGCATCGGCCCCGAGCAGGAGCCGGCGCTCGCGCAGGCGTGACCCCACGCCCAGCGCACCCTCCGTCACGAGTTCCGCGCTCTCTACGGACCGCAGGATGAGAGGCCACTCCACCGCGTTCGAGACCAGGCTGAATACTTCGGCTGGGGAGGCAACCACCGTCCTGCTCGCTTGGATCTGCATGGTTCACCCCGGGGAGCGTGATGAGGCGGTGCCCCGCCAGGGTCATCCTCGTCACTCGGAACGATGAGACGGACAGTCTCGTCGTGTCCCTGACGGTCGTCAGCAAATGGGTGCGCGAGGCCCCGGGACCCGAGATCGCGCAGGGACTGACGCGCGTCAGGGCGATCCCGGCGATAGCCTGCTCAGGTCGCCGAGCCCTGCCTCGCACGGCCTGGAGCCGCCGAGGTCCGAGCCGCTTGAGGCTGGTGCGCGATGATGCACGTCGACATCCCCGGATTGCAGGAGTTCAAGGCGCTCGCGACGGCGCGAGGCGGCGTATTCGTGTCGCTCTATCTGCCGACCTCGCCGCTGCACCCGGACGCTAATCGCATCGCCTTCAAGGATCTCGCCAAGAATGCCATCTCGCAGCTGCGCGAGGCCGCCGTATCGGAACGCGTCATCGAGTCCTTCGAACGGCAGTTCGGCGTTCTGTCAGGCCGCATCCAGGAGAGCCTGGACGACAACAAGTACCGGCTCAGCGGCGCGAACCCGTTCGCATCGGTGAAAGAGTTCTGGAAGTCGCAAGCCCACGGTCTCGGCGTGCTCGCTCGGCCCGAGGCGAAGTCCATGCAGACGTACCGCTTGCCGATCCAGCCCAAGCCCCTCGCCGAGGTCGCCGACCGGTTCCACCTTGCTCCGTTGATCCGTACGATGACGTCACCGCTGGAGATCTTCGTTCTCGCGATCTTGGAAGGCGGAGCCAGACTTCTGCACGTGGTCGTGAACATGCCGCCGGCGCGGGTCCCCCTCGCCCGGCTCTCCGACGATCCTGCGGAGACCCTCGGCCGGCCTTCGCTCCACGTGCGGGCCCCGCGCGGCCGCCTTCAGAACCTCGAGGGCGAGAAAATTCTCGAAGCGCAGTACGCGCGAAAGGTGGACCGTGCAGTCGGGGAAGCGTTCGCGGGTCGCTCGACACCGATGGTCCTGGCCGCGGCGGAGCCCATGCTCAGCATCTTCCGCGAGGTGAGCACGTATCCGCATCTCATCGACGAGGTCATCGAGGGCAGCCCGGACCACCGCAGCGACGCGCAACTCGGCGACGCTGCCCTCCCCATCCTCGACCGCCTCTACCGGAACGAAGTGAAACGCATTCTCGCTCTCTACGTTGAGTTGAAGCCCCATCGGGCCACCAGCGACGTCTCCCATGCGGCCCATGCCGCGACGGCTGCAGCGGTCGATCGGCTTGTTGTCGACCTCGATCGCGCGACCCCGGGCCTCGTCAGCGATCTCGACGGCAGCGTGACGTACGCCGTATCCGACGACGCCGAAACCTATTCGGTTCTCGATGAAGTGGCCCGACGTGCGCTCTGCACGGACGGCCGGGTCGTGTGTGCGAGGAGCGAGGAGATGCCAGCAGGGCACGCCCTGGCGGCGATCCTGCGTTACGCTTTCTGAGGCGCCACGACACCATGGCGCCCGGCGCGCTTCATTTCCGCGAACCGCCTCAAGTTCGTCCGACGCTGACGGACATCAGGGCCTGCGGTCGTGCCGTTCTTATGGTCGGAGCCCGAGCAGGAAGCCTGCCGCGTGCGGAGGGCGTCCGAACCGCGTGACGCGGGCGGCCCGGCCTTGCCGGCCGGAACGCGTCCGAAGGAGGCAATCCATGGCAGAGACGGCGACCCTCTCGCGACCGCGCGGCCCGGCGACATCCCCGGATACGGACGCGCTGTTCCAGCCCTACCGGCTGGGCCCTTTCGACCTTCCGCATCGCATCGTCATGGCGCCGCTCACGCGCTCTCGCGCACGATTGCCGGGTAACGTGCCGAGTGCCCTCACGGCCTGCTACTACGCGCAGCGCGCTTCCGCGGCGCTCATCGTGGGCGAGGCGACTCAGATCTCGATGCAGGGCCAGGGTTATGCCTGGACGCCCGGCATCCACAGCAGCGAGCAGGTCGAGGCCTGGCGCCGCATCACCAAAGCCGTGCACGAGGCCGGCGGACGCATCGTCTGCCAGTTGTGGCATGTCGGTCGGATCTCGCATCCGGCGCTGCAGCCCGACAACATGCTTCCCGTTGCCCCATCCGCGCTCATTCCGCAGGGCAAGGCCTTCATCGAGAACGAGCGGGGTGAAGGGGCGCTCGTTCCCTTCGTCCGTCCGCGCGCCCTGACTCTCGAAGAGATGCCCTATATCGTGGCGCAGTACGAGCGCGCGGCGAGGAACGCCCAGTCCGCGGACTTCGACGGGATCGAGATCCATGCCGCGAACGGCTATCTGCTCGACCAGTTCATAGAAAGCAGCACGAACCGCCGTTCCGACACGTATGGCGGTTCCGTGGAGAACAGGACGCGACTGCCCCTGGAGGTTGCCGAGGCACTCTCTCGGATCTGGGGACCCGACCGTATCGGCGTCCGAATCTCGCCGCTCGGCCAGATGAACGAGATCAGCGACGACGACCCGGAGGCCACCTTCGGCTACCTCGTCGAGCGGCTCGCCGAGTTCGGTTTCGCCTATCTCCACCTCGTCAACCCGGCCACAGCGCTGATGCAGAAAGGGGCCCCTCCCGATCAGCGGTCTCTCGCGCTCGTCAAACTGATCCGCGAGAGGTTCAAGGGGGCGCTGATCGCCGCCGGAGGTTTCGACGCCGAGGCCGCGGCGCAATGGATCCGCGAGGGAAGGGCCGACCTCATCGCGTTCGGCCGCAAGTTCATCGCGAATCCCGATCTGCCGGAGAGGTTGCGCGCTGGCGCCCCGCTCAACGACGACGACCCGACCACCTACTATGGCGGCGGCGAGAAGGGCTACACGGATTATCCGTGTCTGGCGCAGGATCGCGGCGAACAGCCCGGTGCGTGCGTCGATCAGAGCTGGCGATGACCCCAGAGGGCCGTCGACCGTGCCTGGACGGGTATGGTCGCTGCAGGTTGCACGGCGCCGGACGGCGATGAAGCGATGCACGTCAGTGCCCAAGGTTCGCCCGAGCCAGCCCTCGGCAGAGGCAATCACCAATCGCTCGTGCGTCTGACGCGGATCAATGTGCAACGTCCATTGCGGGGGCAGAACTTCGGGCGCAGAGGCCGTCCGCGGCAACGGCCGCTGTTTCGGTCGAACGCCGTGTCTAGCGCCCTTGCCGAGGAGTGTTCTCATGCCCCGTTACCGCCGCGTCCGACCTGATGCAGCCTGGCAGGAAACCGGGGCCAACGGCGCCGGGCACCATGCTTCTCGGCCTCCCGGTGCGGGTCGAGCTGACCTGGCGCGCCTTCCAGTCATCGCGATGCTGGCGGTGGGTGCCGTGTTCACGGGAGGTGTCGCGAGCGTTGGGGTCCCTGTCCCGGCTTTTTCCCAGGTCGTCCGCCTCCTGAGCGTAGACGTAAAAGAAGTCGCCAAGGGCTGGCGCACGACGAAACTGCACGGCAGCGCCGTGGTCAATGAGAAGGACGAGAAAATTGGCAGCATCGACGACCTGATCATCGGAAAGGATAAGGTTTTATTTGTTGTTGTACAAGTCGGTGGATTCCTCGGACTCGGCGGACACCTGATCGCAACGCCGTTCGATCAGCTGAAACTCGATGACGAGAAAGGAAAGATCGTGCTGCCCGGTGCCAGCAAGGACGAGCTGAAGAAACTGCCGGAGTTCCGCTACTTGACGTAACGGGTCGTGGCGCGACGATTGAACCGAAATCGACTGGCGACGCCGGCTCTCCCCGAGACGAAGAGGGCAGACGGGGCCAAGCTGAATCGCGACTCGATTGCACGGCGGGTACTCCAAGACGATGCTCCAAGGGCGCGGTACGCCCATCGTCCGACGCGTACCGTCCCGAGCGGTGCCTGAACCGGGTGCGATCCCGTTCTCCGTCGGCGCTGTCGTATGTCGGCTCGAACCTTGGCGAGGAGCCTGCCATGACTGATGCCGCAGCGGCGGTCGCTCAGGTGATTCCGCGGCCCGAGGAGGAACCATCGCCCGCGCGCATCGAGGCGTTCAGCGATGGTGTCTTCGCCATAATCATCACCTTGCTGGTGCTCGATCTCCGCGTCCCGCGGGAGGATGCACTGGGTGGTCAGTCCCTCGGTGCTGCGCTGATGCGGCAATGGCCGCTCTACGCGGCCTATGTCCTCAGCTTTCTGCAGGTGGGTGTGGTCTGGTCCAACCACCACACGATGTTCCACCACATCCGTCGCAGCGACCACGTGCTGCTGGTCCTCAATCTGCTGCTTCTGCTCTGCGTCGCCGTCCTTCCCTTCACGACCGCGATGCTCGCGGAATATGCCCGCGCCGGGCATGCGGAGCGACAGCTTGCTGCCATGGTCTACAGCGGGGCGCTCTGCGCCGCAGGGCTCTTCTTCAGCGCGATGTGGCAGCATGCGCTGCGCGCCGGCCTCGTCTCCCCGCGCGCTGACCCGCACCGGATGCAGGCGCTGCGTTTCCATTGGATGCTCGTGCCGCTGCTTTACGGACTCGCCTTCGTGATTGCCTGGGTCGATGCCCGCCTCAGCATCGCGATCTACATCGTCCTGCTGCTCTATTATGCGCTGCCCGGACCGTCGGTCGTGCGTTGGCAGACGCGCCGAGGGGCACGGCTCGCCGCCGCCGTGAGGTAGACTTCGGTCGGCACCCCGGGGCCCCCGGCATTCAGGCAGACAGGGCCGACTTAAGTCGGCGCAGCACGGGTTCTACGGGCTTCGGCCGTAGGGCGTGGGATACGGTGCTACCCCGTTCGGCGGCCTCGGTTCGCGACGGCCACATCCGAGAGAATGGTGTGCAGCTGCGCCACGACGGCCGCGCCCTCTCCGATCGCGCCGCCGACGCGCTTGACGGAGCCCGATCGGACGTCGCCCACCGCGAAGACGCCGGGGATGCTCGATTCGAGTGAAAGCGGACGCCCTGAATTGCCGGCCTCACCGGCCTCCTGCGCCAGGTCATGGGCGCCCGTTCGGATGAAGTGCTTCTGATCCAGGGCGATGCCGGAGCCCTGCAGCCAACCGGTCGCTGGATCGGCACCGATCATGAGGAAGACGTTACGGATCGGTTTCTCCGTCTCCTCGCCGGTCGGCTTGTGCCGCCAGCGCACGCGCTCCAGCTGCCGCTCCGCCGATCCGGAGACCGAAACGATTTCCGTCTGGGTCAGGACCTCAATGCTCTCCGTGGCCTCGATCCGGTCGATGAGATAGCGGGACATGGTCTCCGCCAAGCTGGGTCCGCGCACCAGCATCCACACCTTGGCCGCGAAATCGCGCAGGAAGACGGCAGCCTGACCCGCGGAGTTGCCGCCTCCCACCAAGATGGCCTCCTGCCGCTGGCACAGGCGCGCTTCGATGGGGGACGCCCAGTACCAGACGCCGTGACCCTCGAACTCCTGAAGATGCGGAATATCGGGCCGCCTGTAACGGGCGCCGCTGGCAACGACGGCGCTGCGCGCCTGTATGCGGCGCCCGTCGGACAATTCGATCCCGAGCGCATCGCTGGCAGGGTCGAGCCTCACGACCTCGCTCGGAATGACGACATTCGCCCCGAACTTCTGGGCCTGGACCCAGGCGCGGCCGGTCAGGACCTGGCCCGGAATGCCTATGGGAAAACCGAGATAATTCTCGATGCGTGCGCTGGCGCCGGCTTGGCCGCCGAAGGCGTGGGCCTCGAGGACGATGACCGATAGGCCTTCGGATGCGGCATAGACGGCCGTCGAGAGGCCACCCGGGCCGGCGCCGATCACGGCGACGTCATAGGTGCGGCCCGACTGATCGATCCGCGTCATGCCAAGGCTGGATGCCAGCTCGGTCTCGCTGGGATTCTTGAGAACGGAGCCGTTAGGGCAGACCGACAACGGGAGGTCCGCCGGCTTGGCGTCGTAGTGTTCGACCAGCGTGGCGGCATCGCCGTCTTGGGCGGGGTCGAGCACCTGGTGCGGATAGGCGTTCCGGGACAGGAAGTTCTCCAGCCGGATCATGTCCCCGCTCAACGCAGGCCCGATCAACACCGGGCCGCCGGCGCCGGTCTCGACCAATGTGACCCGGCGCAGGATCAGGGCCCGCATGATCCTGTCGCCGAGTTCCGCTTCGGCGATCAGGAGCACCCTGAGGTTCTCACAGGGGATCAGCACGGTATCGAGGTCGTTCACGGCCACGACGTCGACGAGTGCCGCACGGCCCGCCAACTGTCCCACCTCGGCCACGAACTCGCCGGCGTCCTGCGTCGTGATCGGCGCAAGATGCCCCAGCGGGTCGTGGCGCCTGACTTCCACGGAGCCGGAAACAAGGACGAACATGCCGGGTGAGATGTCACCGGTCACGAACAGCGCAGCGCCGGCAGCGTAATGCTTGTCCTGACCGAACCGACGAAGGCGACCGATTTCCGCAGGGCTCAGTTTCGGGAACATCTGGTCGCGGCAGCTATCGATCATCGACATGGTCGAGCCTCGGCGCAATTTCGAGAATGTCGTCTCCCGGCGCTCACGCCCAGGCACCCGTGACAGAGCGCGCATCCATTGGCGGGTGACGCGGCGAATGCTGGACGGTGAGCCACTGATCCGTCGTGAAAGCCTCGATCACCCACGCGCCGTTGAAGCGGCCGATCCCGGAATTCTTCTCGCCACCGAATGGACTGTTCGGCAGATCGATGACCGGCTGGTCGTTGACATGCACCATGCCGATCTGAAGGCGCCGGGCAAACCGCTCGCCGCGTTCGAGATCGCGGGTGAAGACACTTCCGGACAGCCCATGTTCCGCGTCGTTGGCAATCCGGAGCGCATCCTCTTCCCCGCGGGCGCGAATGACCGGTGCGACGGGGCCGAAGATCTCGTTGCGCGCCAACGGCATGTCGTTGGTGACGTCGGCGAACACATGGGGCGGCAGAACGAGGCCCTGTGCCTCTCCGCCCGCCAGTTGTCGTGCCCCGGACCCACGCGCCTCATCGATGCGCTGGCGCAGACCTTCCAACTGCTGTTCGTTGATGATCGGGCCGATCATCGTATCGGGTTCCTCGGGATTGCCGACCTTGAGTGCCTTGGTCCGATCGGCGAACCGCTCCACGAAGGTCTCGTAGAGTTTGTCGTCGACGATGATCCGGTTGATGCAGATGCAGATCTGGCCCTGGTGCAGGAACTTGCCGAAGATTGCGGTCTCGACCGCCTGATCCACGTCCGCGTCGTCGAGCACGACGAACGGACCGTTCCCGCCGAGCTCCAACTCGACCCGTTTCAGGATCGGCGCTTTGGCCGCCAGTTCGGCGATGCGCCGGCCCACCGATGTCGAGCCGGTGAACGAGATCGCCCGCGGGACAGCGTGGCCGATGAAGGCGTCGCCGATCTCGCTTCCGGCCCCGACGATGACACTGAGCACGCCCGGGGGCAGCCCGGCTTCCTCGAAGATCTTCGCCAGCAACAGGCCGCCGGTCACCGGCGTGTCGCTGGCCGGCTTGACGACAACGGCGTTACCGACGGCAAGCGACGGTGCGAGGGACCGGTTGGTGAGATGCAGTGGCCAATTCCACGGGCTGATCACCCCGACGACACCGACCGGCTTCCGGTAGACCCGACCTTCCTTGGCCGGGATATCGGTCGGCAGAACCTGCCCTTCGGCGAGGTAGGGCGCCGACGTCGCCCAGAGCATCATCGCGCGCGTCGACGCCCATTCGAGCGTGGCTTTGAGCCGCGTGCTTCCGGACTCATGGATCAACCAGGAGATCACTTCCTCGCGTCGTGCTTCCAGGATCTCGGTTGCCCGACGGAACACGGTTGCCCGTGTCGCTGGAAGCTCGGCTGCCCAAGCCGCCTGTGCCGTGGCCGCGGTGGCGTAGGCGTCGTCGAGGTCGCTGCGGTCGGCCTGCGGAATTTCGAGGATGACTTGGCCCGTGTAGGGATCGCGGTCATCTAGGATACGGTTGGACTTTCCGTTCCGCCACTTGCCGCCGATGGGTAGCCGGTCGAAGTCCGCATAGGCCTGTGGGGCCGCGACTTGCCGAACCGATGCTTGGTTCATGGGGCAACCCTCTTCTTGGGCCGCGCGGCATTGGCAGTATGGCGGCCTGCGCTGTTCCGCCTTGGCCATTGAGGCAGTCGTGAAGATGGGGCCGGCGCGTAGCCCGCGCCCTGACCAGCGTCAGTTCCGATCTCGAATGGCGGATCCGACGAGAGGTCCGCCTCCCTCGTGACGTGACAGGTTCAGAAGATTCACACCGGTTGGAGACCGGCGAACGGGACCGGATCGGCGTCTTCGCCTTGCTCTCACGCTTGGACCGGGAGATAGTGCCGGGAGAAGACGACCACGACCTCGTCTCCCGCCTGTCGCTGCTTCTGGACACGCGGGACGATGAACAGGAGGGTCTCACCGTTACCCGTCTGGTCCGCTGCCATAACCTGTTTGGACACGCTCACATCGCAGCCATCTACCCCGGACACTTACTCATCTTTCGGTCCATCCTGGAAAGGGTCGGGATGCGTTGACTGGTTTGCTTGGCTGTCGACCTTGACCGCTGCTCTTGCTTCAGTCGGATCGTTCGGTTCCCCTAAGCTGTCATGATCCGCAGTATCCACGACGCGCTCGGGAAGCGCCTGGAACGGGACGGCTCAATCGTCGATGTCCGGCGCATCTTGGTGCAGGACTGCGGATGGCGAAGCCGGGGGGCATCCGGTGCAGCCGCTACGGCCATCGCACTTGGCCCCATTCACCCTGCGCCAAAGCCGTGTCTGCATTTGCCCATTGAGCGGTCTTTTGCGAGACCGAACACGAACGTCCGCTTATGGCGCACAGCCGAACAAGCGGCGGGCGAACTCTTTACCCCAAGTGGACATTGGAGCGGCTGCTGCCGAACGTCCGGAGGGGGGATAGCCGTCATTGACCTGTTGCCCGGAAGCCGACGTTCGGCTTTGCGGCCATATCGGCCGCCCGGCGGCGTTCGACTGCATCTCCGAAGCGGGCATCGGCTCGCGCCGTATCACAAAGTGGGCTTCGCCCTGCTCGCTGCCGGCGCCATCTCAGTGGCCGAGATCGCCACCCGCCTCAGCCGAATTGCCTACTACAGCCAGTTTCCGCACGTGGATCGGCAGCCAGGCAACCAAAGGTTTTTCTGCCTGTATGGAGGAAGGAGTGAATACATGCGGATGGCAGGGCATGCCACCACATGTTAGTCTCCTTCCTACCCGAGTTGCTCGGCATCCAAGGATGTTGAAGGAATGACCTCCGACAACGAAGGTGCGCAGAGCTTATGCTTGGGGAGAAAACCGTCCCCTGACTGGGGACTGCTGGGGAGAACGGGCATTTTCCGCTCCCATAACCCATTGCCACCATTCGGTTTTCTTACGCGAAGAAAACCTGGTGGAGCTGAGGGGAATCGAACCCCTGACCTCCGCAGTGCGATTGCGGCGCTCTCCCATCTGAGCTACAGCCCCGTCCGAGGCGAGGGCCTTGTAGGCTTGTCCGCTTCGGCCTGTCAATTCCGGAAATTTCCCGCCGCACCCGCGTCCCTCACGCCGGGTCTCCGTGCGGGGCGATGAGGACCGATACCCCCCGCATGAACGCCCTGCTCTGGCTCTTCAACACCATCATCCAGCTCTACATCTACGTCCTCGTTGCGAGCGCCGTGCTGAGCTGGCTCGTGGCCTTCAACGTGGTCAACGTGCGCAATCCGATCGTTTCGCAGATCGGCGAGTTCCTCTATCGCGTCACCGAGCCGGTGCTGCGGCCGATCCGTAACCTGCTGCCCAATCTCGGCGGCGTCGACATCTCGCCGATCATCCTGATCCTGCTGCTGCTGTTCGCCCAGAAGCTCGCCACCGACCTCTACGTCCAGCTCGCATTCTGAGCCCTACTCCGGCGCCCGTCCTCCCCCGGCACGAAGCGCGGCATTGCGCGGGCGCCGGGCTCGTTGCTAAGGCGGACGGGCATCGGTTCGGCCGAAAAGCCGATGCAATGTCAGAAGTTTAGGGCCTCGTCCTGAATACGGTATTCAAGACGGGGCCCCGCTCGGCCAGCAAGAGCCGCACAGGGAGCGACGCGCGCGCCATGAAGACCAATCCGGGCCGCTTCTTCGAGGATTTCCGCCTCGGGGAAACCATCCGCCATGCCACGCCGCGCACCGTCACCACGGGCGACGTGGCCCTCTACACCGCCCTCTACGGCCCGCGCTTCGCCGTGCAGTCCTCGGACGCCTTCGCCAAGGCGATCGGCTACCCGGCGAGCCCGCTCGACGACCTGCTCACCTTCCACGTCGTGTTCGGCAAGACCGTTCCGGACGTCTCGCTCAACGCGCTGGCCAATCTCGGCTACGCCGAGGGCGGCTTCCACCGCCCGGTCTATCCCGGCGAGACGCTCTCGACCGTCTCCGAGGTGATCGGCCTCAAGGAGAGCTCCAACCGCCAGACCGGCGTGGTCTACGTGCGCTCCACCGGCTCCGACGCCTCGGGCCGGACCGTCCTGAGCTATTGCCGCTGGGTGCTCGTGCGCAAGCGCGACCCGGAGGCCAGGATCGCCGAGGAGCACGTGCCGAGCCTCGCCAAGGTCGTGAACCCGGCCGACCTCGCCCACGCCCTGCCCCCGCTCGATCCGGCCGCCTACGACATCGCGCTCGCCGGCAGCCCGCACCGCTTCGCGGATTACGCGGTCGGCGAGAAGATCGACCACGTCGATGGCATGACCGTCGAGGAGGCCGAGCACCAGATCGCCACGCGCCTGTTCCAGAACACCGCCAAGGTCCATTTCGACGCGGTGGCGACCAAGGAGACCAAGTTCGGCAAGCGCCTGATCTATGGCGGCCACGTCATCTCGCTCGCCCGTGCGCTCAGCTTCAACGGACTTGCCAACGCGTTCGCCATCGGCGGCATCAATGCCGGCCGGCACGTCGCCCCGCTGTTTGCCGGCGACACGGTCTACGCCTGGTCCGAGGTGCTGGAGACGGCCGAACTGCCCGGCCGCAGCGACATCGGCGCGCTGCGGCTGCGCACGGTGGCGACCAAGAACCAGTCCTGCGGCGCCTATCCGGACAAGCAGGGCGAGGGCTACGACCCGTCCGTGATCCTCGATCTCGACTATTGGGCCTTCATCCCGCGCTGAAGCCTTCGCCCGTAACGGGCTGACACCCTTACGAAAAGAACCCGGTCACGGCCTGACGCAATGGGTTGGCCGGGTTCGATAGCAGGCGCAGCGCCATCGCGCAGGCGATGACGACGAGGAGCGGGCGGATCAGCCGGGCGCCGAGGCGCACGGCGAGCGCCGAGCCGACCTGGGCCCCGAGGAAGGCGCCGACCGCCATCGCGAGCCCCACGGGCCAGATCACCGCGCCCTGGAGCGTGAACAGGGCGAGGCTGCCGAGGTTGCTCGCGGCGTTCGAGAGCTTGGTGTGGGCGGTGGCGCGCACCACGCCGAGGCCGAGCAGCGTCACGAAGCCGATCATGTAGAACGAGCCGGCGCCGGGCCCGAACACGCCGTCATAGAAGCCGATGGCGGGCGCGAGCGTGACGGCGAACAGGCCCGGCGTGATGCGCGCCGTCGCGTCCACGTTGCTCATCCGCCGTGCCGTGGCGAAGTAGCCTGCAATCCCGACGAGCATGACGGGCACCAGCGCGTCGAGCACCGGGCGCGGCAGCAGGCTGACGCAGAGCGCCCCGCCCACCGAGGCGAGGCCGGCCCCGAGCGCGGCGGGCCCGGCCTCGCGCCAGCGGATCAGCCCGCGCCGGGCGAAGGCGATCGTGGCCGAGACCGAGCCGGCGCTGCCCTGGAGCTTGTTGGTGGCGATGGCGCTCACGGGGTCGAGCCCGGCGAGCAGCAGGGCCGGCAGGGTCATCAGCCCGCCGCCGCCGGCAATGGCGTCGACGGCGCCCGCCACCACGGCCACGCCGAACAGGCCGGCGACCGTCTCAAGCTCGATACTCATCGGGGATCCCAAAGGGCTTCAAGCCCTTTGGCGGGTTGTCAGGGCAGAGTCCTGATCTCGGCGGAGCCGATGTGCAGGGCCCTACCCTGCACCTTTGACAAGGACTCGTCCTTTCGAATCCATGATCACGACTGCCCTGTCCGGGCAAGCCTTCAGGCGGCGGCGCGCTCCGTGCGCGGCAGGCTCACGACGGCGCGGCTGCCGCGGCTCGCCCGCAGCGTTCCACCCTTCGGCACCACTTTCCAGCCCTCCTTGCAGCCGTCGATCGGCTCGGAGACGACGGTGAGGCCGCGCTCGCTCTCGCGATAATAGAGGCTCGGCGGGCGCCCGTCGCAGGCCCATCGGAAGGCGGTGAGGCTCTCGCCGTCGGTGAGCACGGCGGTGAAGCGGAAGGCTTCGGCGATGCGCGCCTCCTGCATCAGGCCGCGTACGGTGGCGCAGGTCGCCTCCATGGCGCCGACGGGATCCGCGTCGAGGCCGTTGGCCAGCGCCAGCAGGAACAGCGCCTCCGAATCGGTCGAGCCGCGGCGGGTGTCGTACAGCTCGTCGGGGATCATCGCCTCCAGGCGCCGCTTGATCCGGTGATAGCCGCCGATCTGGCCATTATGCATGAACAGGTGGCGGCCATGGGCGAAGGGGTGGCAGTTCGCCCGCGTCGTCGCCGTGCCGGTGGCCGCGCGCACATGGGCGAAGAAGGTCCGCGCCCGCACCTGACGGCAGAGATTCACGAGGTTCTCATCGGACCAGGCCGGGCAGATGTCGCGGTAGAGGCCGGGCTCGGCGTGTTCGCCGTACCAGCCGATCCCGAACCCGTCACCGTTGGTCTCGGTCTTCGCCTCGGAGGCGTGCAGCGACTGATGGACCAGCGAATGAGTCGGGGCGCAGACCAGCTCGTTCAGGAAGACCGGCTCACCGAGATAGGCGAGGAAGCGGCACATGGCGGGACGAGAGCCTCCTTTGCGGTCCGGGGCGAGCTATGCAAGCATCGGTCCGCTCGAACCGCTGCGTGTCGCCGGACTGTAACAATTCGTTCCGTGTGGTGAATAGTCCGTTAAGGGAGGGATCGATCGGAAGGGTTCGAGCCGACACAATTTCGCTGAACCGATCATCCCCAAACTTGTTGTCGCAGGGCAAGCATCGTCGGCGTCGCCGATTCCGCCGCAGCGTGCCCATGGCCGGGCCGCCGCTTCCGAACCGCTCGCACAGTTTCAGGGAGACATCATGGCTCATTCCGGAGACAGCCCGGTCGCGCTCGTCGTCGAGGAGGACGAGGCCGCCCGTGACCTTGCGACCGTCCTGATCGAGGAGACCGACCTCGACGTCATCGCCTGTTCGAGTGCCGAGGACGCCTTGGCCGTGCTCGAACGCGGGGATGTGACCGTGGCGATGGTGATCGCCGACACGCGGCTCTCGGGCAAGATGGATGGGGCGGCGCTGGCGCGCGCGGTCGAGGATCGCTGGCCGGAGGTGCGGCTCGTGGTGACGTCCGGGGCGCGCGAGGAGCGCCGGACCGAGATCCCGCCGCACGCGGTCTACATGCGCAAGCCCTGGCTGCCGCTGGAGCTGCTGCGGCAGGCCGAGCGCGCCACCCTGACGGCCAAGGCCGCCTGACGCTGGTCCTCTTGAGAATGAAAAAGCCCCGCCGATCGAGCCGGCGGGGCTTTTTCGTATCGCGAGATTGCGGGCCGCGCGCGGCGGCCGGCGCGGATCAGGAGGCGGCGGGCGCCGGAGCGGCGGCGGGGGCCGCCGCGGGCTGCTGCGAGAAGCTCGGCATGCCGGGACGGCGCGGGGCGCCGGTACGGGGCTTCGGCTTCGGAGCGGCGATCAGGCCCTCGCGGATCGCGGTCTTGCGGGCCTGCTTGCGGGCGCGGCGGACAGCCTCAGCCTTCTCGCGCGCCTTGCGCACGGAGGGCTTCTCGTAGGCCTTGCGCTGCTTCATCTCGCGGAAGATGCCCTCGCGCTGCATCTTCTTCTTGAGGACGCGGAGCGCCTGATCGACGTTGTTATCGCGAACGAGTACCTGCAACGGAATCAACCCCTAGATTTGTCGTTTCGAACCGCACCGGCCCCGGATTCCCGGCCGAACCGGGAAAAAGCCGTCGGGCGCCCCTGTCTCCGGGCTGCATTCCGGAGGAGGCGTCGTGACGGCAGCCGAATCGGTGCGAAAGAATTGCACCTGAGCGCGCGGCATACACGAAACAGGTTCGTGTTGGAAGTGCGGGAAAGCCTCTTGCAAAGCCGCCGCCGCGCGGTTTCTCCTCATCCCGCCCCCGCGAGGCGAAGCCGAAGTCGCCCATGGCGTTAGCCGATCCGGAAACGCGTGTCATGGCTGGCGCCAGCTTCGTCCCGTCAGGGCAGAGAGCCTCAGGCGTGCGAGGCGATGAAGTTGCGCACGAGCGGATAGGTCTGCGCCTCCCACTTGCGGCCCGAGAACACGCCGTAATGGCCCACGCCCGTCTGGAGATGGTGGCTCTTCATGTGCGGCGGTAGGCCCGAGCAGAGATCGTGGGCGGCCATGGTCTGGCCCACCGCGCAGATGTCGTCGCGTTCGCCTTCCACCGTCATCAGGGCTGTGCGCCGGATCGCACCCATGTCGATGGGCTCGCCGCGATAGGTGAGCTGGTTGCGGGCCAGGGTGTAGTCCTGGAAGACGATCTTGACCGTCTCGAGGTAGAACTCGGCGGCGAGGTCGAGGACGGCGAAATACTCGTCGTAGAAGGTCTCGATCGCCTGGGCCTTGTCGGCGCTGCCGTCGACGTAGTGCCAGAACAGGTCCGTATGTGCGTCCCTGTGGCGCTTGGCATTCATCGAGACGAAGGCGGAGACCTGCGTGAAGCCGGGATAGACCCGCCGCCCCGCCCCCTTGTGGCGGCCGGTCACCGTCTCGATCAGATTCTTCTCGAACCACTCGATCGGCTTCGAGGTGGCGAGCTGGTTCACCGAGGTCGGGCTGACGCGGCAATCGACCGGTCCGGCCATCAGGGTCATGCTGCGCGGCTGCGCCGGGTTCTTGGTGTGCGCCATCAGCGCCGTGGCGGCGAGCGCCTGCACCGCGGGCTGGCACACGGCCATGAGGTGGGCGCCCTCGCCGATGGTCTCCAGAAAGCGCACCACGTGATCGACGTAGTCGTCGAAGCCGAAACGCCCCTCCGAGAGGGGCACGTCGCGGGCGTTGTGCCAGTCGGTGATGTAGACGTCGTGGTCGGGCAGCAGCGTGCGCACGGTGCCGCGCAGCAGCGTGGCGAAGTGGCCCGAGAGGGGGGCGAGCACGAGCACCTTGGGCTGGACGGTGTCGATATCCTTGCGGAAGCGGAGCAGGGTGCCGAAGGGCGTGGCGAGCACCGGCTCCTCGATCACCGGCACCTCGCGGTTGCCGACCATGACGGAGTGGATGCCGTAGGCCGGCCGCGCGAAGGTGAGGCCGGCACGCATCATCATGCGCGCACCCGCCGACCACCATTTCGCGGCGTCGTGCCAGGGCGTCCGCATCCACGGCGCGGAGGCCTCCTGCACGAGGCGGCCCCATTGGCGGGTCTGCCGGGCGATGTCCGATTGGACATCGAAGGCTTGGTAGAGCATCGGGCCAAACTCCAAGCGCGCAAGGTGCCTGCACGCATCCATCTCTTGCGAACGTCCCGAACGGCCCGGATTCGCCCGCTTCGCATCCCGCATCGCCGCTGCCGCCCCCCGCGCGACGATGCCGAACGAAGCAGGCTAAGCGGTTCTGGATTGGGCGCAACCGATCAAAAGTATATATCCCGTCCCTGTGGTCTGGATGCATCACCTTGCATAAGGGCTCGCGGGAGAAGAATTCTATTGCCGGAAAGGCGGGCGGCAGACCCCGAGATCCGGCACGAGTCTTGCGCCGAAAACCTCGGATGCCAGATCCGGAGCAGCAGGCTCGGACGGCGCGCATCCGGGGAGAGAGCCATGGCCGAGGCGACGCTCACGATCTCCAGCCGCAACTACTCGTCCTGGTCCCTGCGCGGCTGGCTGCTGTGCCGGATGGCCGGGCTCGATCTCTCGGTGGAGGTGCTGTCCGGTTCGGACGCCTCGACGCGAGCCGAACTTCTCCACCTCTCGCCGTCCTTCCTCGTGCCGCGGCTGGAGCACGGCGCGATCGTGGTGTGGGATGTGCTCGCCATCGCCGAATATCTCAACGAGATCCGTCCGGAAGCCGGCCTCCTGCCCGAGGTGCCCGCCGAGCGCGCGCGCTGCCGCGCGGTGTCGGGCGAGATGCATGGCGGCTTCGTCAACCTGCGCTCGGCGCTGCCGATGAACCTGCGCAGCCTCCATCGCGGCTTCAAGGTCTTCAACGGGGCCAAGGGCGACATCGAGCGGATCTGCGCGATCTTCGAGGATTGCCTGTCGCGCTCGGGCGGGCCCTACCTGTTCGGCGCGCGGCCGACCCTGGCGGATGCGATGTATGCCCCGGTCTGCACTCGCTTTCGCACCTACGACGTCGTCCTCCCCTTCACCTCCGCTACCTACCGCGACACGATTCTCGCCTGGGACCTGATGAACGAGTGGGCGGCGCTCGCCGAGAGCGAGCCCGAGGAGATCGAAGAACTCGACATGGAGTTTTAGAACCTGAAAGACCCGTCTCGGGCGCGGCAAACAATGCTCCGCGGAAAAGTTCGGATCGCTGCGATCCTGGGACGCCTGATCTCCCGCTCGACCCTGCGTGAGGCCGCGTTCCAAGGGCGGCTCAGCCCCGAACGGGCGGCCGAGATCGCGGTGGCGGCGGCGGCGGAAGCGGGTTTCCCGGACACATTCGGCGTCGCATCGCCGATACGGACGGAGTCGGGTCTCTTCTGGGATGTCTGCCAGTTGAGCCGCGGCAGCGGCTGGCGCGTGGTGGTGGACGACGCCACGGGCCAGCCGGGTGCGGTCGGGCGCTGGGGCCTCCGGTGAGGGGGCCGGAGAACGGTCGAAGCCGGGCCCGAAAGCCGGCACGTGCGGTGACGACCACTCGGGCGACTCGACCAGACCGCTTCATACCAAATCCGTTCGATCCCTTCGGGATGGCGGATTTGGACTTCGGCGGGTACCCATCGCGCTGGCGCGATGGGTACCCTCCTCAAGCGCCGTGCGGGCTGGCTGATCCGGTCCCCGCTTGGATCAAGCGGAAACCGGATCAGGCGTCGAAATCCATGACGAGGCTCGTTGCCGTGCGGTTTCCGCTCGACGTGCCGGTGGCGCCGGAACCGGATCCGCTGGCGAGGTTCGCCTGGAGCTGGGAGAGGAAGTCGGAGAGCAGCGGGCTCGCCGCGGCGTTCGCGTCGCTTCCGGCCGAGGCGTTCACGCTGCCCGAACGGCTGCCCGAACTGCCGGACGCGGCATCCATGGGCGGCGGGCCGCCCGGGCCTCCGACACCAGTCTATCGTCCGATGCGACGGGCTCGACGTCCTCATCGACCGGGTCAGCCCGCGCGTCGCGCCCCGACCCCGCGGCGATGAAGGAGAAGA